>NZ_AFPU01000001.1:0-321539 GCF_000220175.1 Nitrosarchaeum koreense MY1
TAGTCAGTCTCTCTACGTCAGAGTCATTGTCACTTGATGACACAGTTACAAAGACAGCTTCAGTATCCCTAGCAGAGTCACTGTCACTTGATGACACAGTAAATGCAACCCGATCTGTATCTGTCTCCCTTGCAGAATCACTGTCACTTGATGACACAGTTACAAAGACAGCATCAGTCTCTCTCTCAGAATCACTGTCACTACAAGACACAGTAGATGTTGAACAAGCTATATCCTTATCCCTATCTGAATCATTGTCACTACAAGATAAAATCAACAAAAAAATTCCACGTTCATTCACTGAATTATTAAAATTATCTGACAGTGGAACTTCGTTGAAAAATATACAACCTAATCAAATTCTAATTGAACAACAACAGCCTACTATTACTCTTAACACCAGTAATTCTGAGCTAGTTATATTATCTAATGATATTATGCTACATTCTATTTCCATAGAAAGAAATATTGAAAACACAAAAATGAATTATACTGCAATTAAAACAGGAAATACTGTTCTTGTGTCTAATAGCTGGACAGCTCAGATTGATCTAGATGATGGTGTATCTGGATCTGATGTGCAAGTAACACTTGCCAACTCTACTACAATTACAGGACCTGCTGGATGGAATGGCTTGCTCTCATTGCCAACAATTACTACCATAACCATACCTGATACCAGTACTGATACATTTGATGATATCACTGCATTTGAAATTGGATCGTCTTCTGATAGTGTTACATTTAATGAACCTGTCAGAATGAAGTTCTCAAATTCTGGCGGTCAGGGATTTGTAACCTACTTTAAGAAACCTGGTGACAGCAATGTGACATTTATCAATACTGTTTGTAACTCTGATAACCTTGCTTCAGTAAAGGCACAACTTGGTGGAACAGGAGAATGTGCTATTGATAATGGAACTGATATTATCGTCTGGACTACTCATTTTACATCATTTGGTGATGCTCATAAATCAGCAAAATCTAGTTCCTCTGGCAGTACTGGCGGAACATCCATTGGTTCCTCTGGCGGTGGTAGTCGTGCAAGTGGTAGTGGTACAGGGGCTGCTGGTGGATTTGGTGGAATACTTGGTACTTCATTGACAATCAATGAGGTAACTTATGATAAATGCGGTCAACATATTGCAAGAATACTTGTATCAAGTGATGCTGATACTGCACCATCTGTGAGAGTACAAACTGCAAAGTCAGGATCCATTGATGCAAAATTATCTGATAATCAACCATATGCAGAATCAAACAAGATAACAAAAATAGACAAGTATCTCTACGAAATTACAATTGATTCAGATGAATCATTTTTGATGATAGTAGTTACAGAACAAAAAGGAGAAATCAAAAACACTGTTCAGACAGTGGTCCGTTTGTTAGTCTGTGAAGGATCTATTGTGATTGCAAAGGTGCCAAAAGATGAGATTGAAGAGACATCCTCTATTGCACCTAGAATATTTGATACCAAATTCCAAATTGATGATGGAAAGCAATATCGTGCAGATACTGAATCAGAATTCTACTATCTTGATAACCAAGATTTGACTGTCACTGCAATAATTGATAGTAAGATTTCATTACAGAGAGCTGAACTTAGGATAATTCCAATGACTCAATCTGATAATGAGTATGTTGCAGTTAAAATGAATATAAAGTCCATACCTGTATCAAACTCTACATATCTTGTTAGTGCAACAATTCCATCACAATTCATTGCAGAACCAGCAATGAAGTACTGGATACATGTATTAGATGAAGATCAAAACACAAATGAATCAAAACAATACAGCATTGGTGTTAAACCAACAACCATCCCTGATGTTCTAGTTGAGATGGATACACCAACAATTAGACCAACAGGATCTGTTGCAAAACCAGAAATATACATTAAAAATGAAAATTCTCCAGCATTTGGTATTGTTTCTCTAGTGGTAGACGGTAAGATAGTCTCAAAGAAATCCCAACTAATTGAAACAGGACAAACTAAAGTCTCATTTGACTGGACTGTGCCATCATCTGAAGGTTATTCAAGTAATGAATTACAAGGAAGAGTTGATTTGTATGATAAGACAATTATCACAAATCAAGCACTAGTTCACAGCTATCCAAAGACAATTACAATGTCCGTATATGATATGAAGCCATTAGAAGTATTGGTAAAAGATGACAAAGTCTTGGCAGATCCTGCATTGATTTATGCATCTGATTCAGATGAAAATCTTAGATTTAGAGTAATAGATCCTCAAGGACAATGTATTATTGGTGGAACTGATGAATGTCTTGTCAAAGAAAGCACCAAACAGAGTCGTGGTGGATTACAAAGTATTCCGTATGGAGATCAAATCCTTAGAGTAAAATATAGTGGATCTGATAATGCACTTGAGAGATTCTCAATTACATCAATTGATCCAATTACTGATCAATGGACTGTAACATTGGAAACTGATGATGGATTTGTACCACAAGTTCATGCAACAGAAGACACATCAATTAAGATAAAATACAGATATCACTCTGAAACAATCACCGTGAAATCAAATTAAATCTTAATTCAATTTTGTTATTTTTTAATTAAATAATTTAAAATATTTTAAAAATTAAGGATATGCAATTGATTCTGTAATTATTGATTGCAAGTCTGAAATTTTTATTCTACTTTGTTCCATAGAATCTCTTTTACGTATGGTGACAGTTTGATCTTCTAGAGTTTGATAATCTACAGTTATTGCAAATGGAGAACCAATCTCATCTAATCTTCTATATCTTCTTCCGATTGCTCCTGAATGATCCAAAAATGCATCACATTTTCTTTTAATTTGCAGATAAATATCGTCGGTCTTTTCTTTTAGTCCATCTTTTTTTATCAAGGACAAAACTCCTACATGAATAGGTGACAAATATGGTTTTAGAGCTAAAACTATCCTCTCATTTTCTTTATCATCTTTCAGGCTATGCTCTAAAATTGTGTAAAGACTCCTGTCAATTCCCATTGAAATCTCAAAGATATGTGGTAATACTTTTTCATCATTGTCCATGACCTCAAATTTTTCATTGCTTTTCTTTGCGTGGCTTGAAAGATCATAATCTGATCTATAATTACATGCAACTAATTCAAGCCATCCTATTGTTGTTTCAACTTCAAAGTCAAATGCAACCTCAGCATAGAATGCTTTTTCTTTATCTCCAAGTTTTCTAAATCTACTTTTTGTTACATCAATGCCAGTTTTCTCATAAAATTCAGTTAATATCCCAAGATAATATGCCACAAACTTGTTAGGTATTACTTTAGATTCGACAGCTTCTCTGCATGTCATTGATACTGGTTCAGCATCGGTCTGAATTCTAATTATTGTATTTTGAATCTCAGAGAATCTATCCATCTCATCTAACTTTTTTGGATTACAAAACACTTCAATTTCTGCCTGATAGAATTCTCTTAAACGAAGTAAACTTTGTCTTGGTGCTATTTCATTTCTAAAACTTTTTCCTACTTGAGCTATCCCTAATGGCAATTTTCCTCTCATTGTCTTAAAGAGCCTTGGAAAATCAACAAAGATTGATTGACATGTTTCTGGTCTAAGATATGCTTCCTCTTCTTCAGGTCCAATTCCTACTTTAAACATCATATTGAATTTTCTTGTTTTTTCAAAATCCCCTTTACATTTTGGACATTTGATGTTGTTTTGCAAAATCGCATTATCAAATTCTATCAAATCTGCACTTTCAGGAATTTCAATTTTTGATATTTCAGAAATAGTTCTATCTGCTCTAAACGTTGATTTACATTTTATGCATTTTATTATTGGATCTGCAAAGTTTCCCAAATGACCTGACGCCTCAAAAACAGATTTTGACATTATCTGTGAGCCATCAATTTCCATCATTCCATCTCTTCTTATCAATTCTCTTCGCCATAATTCAAGAAATTTGTTTTTCAAACTTACGCCAGAAGGACCATATTCCCAAAACCCTGCCTGTGCATCTGCATAAATCTCACAACTTGGAAAATAAAATCCACGTTCAAGTGCTAATTTCATGACGTCTTCATAATTCATTGTATCATATCACCAATAACTGAATAAATTTCTACGCCAACTCCTTGACCTTTCTTATATTTTCAAAATCATCTCTTATATCATCAATAGGAGTTTCCAAAATTATTGGAATTTTTTTCTTGTTGGCAGTTTTTATTACTTCGGCTAATCCTTTCTCTCCAATATTTCCCAATCCTATGTGATAATGTCTATCAAGATTGCAGCCAATCTCACCTTTGGCGTCATTAAGGTGTAGAATCTTCAAATTCTCAAATCCTATTATGTCATCAAATTTCTTTAACGTTTCTTTGACTGATTTTTCTGTTCTTAGATCATATCCCGAAACAAACGCATGACATGTATCCAAACAAACACCAAACTTTTTTGATGGCTTTAATTGATTAAATATCTCTGCTAATTGTTCAAAGTTTGCACCAACAGAATTTTTTTGCCCTGCGGTGTTCTCAAGTAAAACCATCACATCATTTTTTGTTTGTCCTGCTTTGTTTAATCCCTTGACAAGTTGCTTTATTCCAGCTTCTTCTCCTGTTCCTAGATGACTGCCTAGATGTGTAACTAAATATGGAATACCAAGTTTTTCACATCTCTCAATTTCATTAATTAGTGTATTTACAGATTTTTCAAAACCGTCTACTTTTGGCGTAGATAAATTTGGTAAATATGGCATATGAGCACATGTTGCAAATCTATCTATCTTACTTGATTTTAGTTTCTCTTTGAAATTAATAATGTCATCGTTTGAAAGATCTTTTGCATGCCATCCTCTAGGATTTCTAGTAAATATTTGAAAAGCAGAACATTCTCTCTCTACTGCATTATCTACTGCTTTGTCAATTGATCCAGATATTGAAACATGACATCCGATCTGCATCACTAACATTTTTCTTAAAACATAATTTAAACCACCGTTCAAATTCAAAAATCAGATTTTTAAGTAAACTCGGTAAATTACTTTTATGCTTGAACTTGGAGCTGATGAATATGCCAAATATCCATTTATGGCTGATGCCGGTCAATATCTAAAGGACAAAGGTTTTCCTCTAGTTAAATTTGGAACAGATCCTGATCTAAAGCCCTCTGTTGAAAAAGCATTTCATAGGCTTAAAGTTTCTACTGAGGGAGGAATCTACAAATCTGAACTTATTGATGGACAAGCATCAAAATCATATGTTCTTGAGATTGAAGTTTTTTCATTTCTTTTAGCTATAGTTTTGATTAAATTAACTGGTATGCATACTCTAACCAAAAGATTTGCATTAGCAGAAGCTAGACGAGCAGAACAGCATCTTGAAAAAGATCTAGGAAAAGCTTCTGAAAAATCTAAAATTGATTTAGCAATAAAAATAATTCATGATTTATTTGGTATTGAAATAATAAAACGAGATGATTTCTTTGAAATACCAGTAGCTGATTATCTAAAACACTCTACAAGTTTCCATGAGCGAGAATGGAAATTAATCAATAGATATGTCAAGGATGGCAAAGTGTTACTTACTCCAGAAAAAACAGTTAGATTGATTCGAAAAGAACTAGGAACCTATATTGGCTCTAAAATTAACAATGCTCCAACACCTCCCATGATTCCTGGATTTGAAAATATGGTAAATGAATTAATTTCAATTTGTAAAAAACTTACTCCTTCTTACACTACTATTACTGGAGAATATCCACCATGCATAAAACATGCAATTGAAGTTCTTGAAAAAGGAGAAAATCTACCTCACTCTGGTAGATTTATGCTTGCTACGTTTCTTTTATCAAAAGGACAATCAGTTGAAGAAATTGCACCGCTATTCAAAAACGCACCGGATTATAATCAAAGAATAACTCTTTATCAATTAAATCATCTTGCTGGAACTTCAGGAAGTGGAACTCATTATTCTTGTCCTTCATGTGAAAAACTTAAAACACAAAATTTATGTTTTGCAATACCAGAATGTGATAATATCATAAACCCAATTCAATTTGGAAAAAAGAGAATCTGATGCAAGAAAATGACATAAAATTTCTAGAGGATACTTTTAAAAAATATTATTTTGATCATTTTGATCTAATTCGTGTTCCAAACAGAACCTCAGAGAGAGAATTTGGATTCCAAAAATTTAATTCTGGTATGACTAGACATATTTCAATCAAAGATGATAAAGAATTACATCTACTGTTGATGAAAAATATTCCGTCTGATGTATATTGTTCTAATGCATGTTATTCATTTCCCAATTTACCTATGAATGAAAAAGACTGGAAAGAAGCCGATCTAATTTTTGATATTGATGCTAAAGATATTAATCTAGAATGCAGAAAAAATCATACAATTTCTAAATGTAATGAGTGCAATGAAATATCTACTAATATGAATAGTTGTAGTAAATGTAATTCTATAAAACTAGAGAAAAAATCTCTTCCTTGTAAAAATTGTATAAATGCTTCAAAAAATGAAGTATTAAAACTATCAAATATTCTTATTGAAGATTTTAGTATTCCCCAAAATGATATTCATGTGTATTTTTCTGGTAATGAAGGATTTCATGTGTATGTGTATAATTCACAATTTCAACAATTAGGTTCTAAAGAAAGATCAGAATTAACTGATTACATAATGTTTCATGGAGCAATTCCAGAAACATTTGGAATGAAAAAAATTAAGCCAAATCGTTTAACATTTCCGGATTTTGATGAAAAGGGATGGAGAGGAAGATTTTCTAAAGAAGTGTATGGTGCAAAATCAAAGCGTTCAAAAATAATCACTGAATTAATTGCAAATGGGTATTCTTCTTTTCAAAAAACTTTGGATGATCTTTCTGATAAAATTGGTGCTAAAATAGATCCTAATGTTACAATGGATATTCATAGAATTTTCAGACTTCCTGGTTCATTAAATAGTAAAAGTGGTCTAACCAAAGTTTTCTGTACTGATCTTACAAAATTTGATCCATATCTTGAAGCCTCGTTTCTCAATGAAAAATTAGTTGAAGTAATAGCTAACTGTCCGATTAGATTTAATCTAAAAAACACAAAGTTTGGTCCATATTTTAATGAAAAAGTATCTGTTCCGACATTTGCTGCAGTATATATGATTTGCAAAAAACTAGCAACAATCTCTTAGAATAAACCTCGTAACTGAGAAATTCTTGATTAAATTCTGAAATTTACTGGTAAGACATTAATTTACCAAGCCGCAAGTAACGTTGATTTTGTATAGCGCCTCCACTGATAAGCAAGTTCCGCCTCCTGACGCAGGTAAACTTGTCCGATTAATTATAGTTGCAATAATTGCAATTGTAATAATTGCAGTTGCTGGAAATCAGGCAGTAATTTTGTCAATGAATTTTACTGAATTTGGGGATCAGTTTTCCAAACCATTGTATTATTCCCTTGTATCAACCATTATTCTTTCAGCTATTGCTCTGGTACGAGTAAACATCATTGGTAGATCATCTATCTTTTGGTATGGACTTCACACAGCAATTGGCTTTATAGGAAAAGGTACTCAGCAACCACTCTCAAATAATATTACAAGCTTTAAAGCCTACAATCTTAGCCCATTACAATTTGTAATTTGGCAGATTACCAAGATTTTGCTTTTCGGAGCATTTTTTGTCAATATTATGTTTGGATTTGCAGCTGTATCTTTTATTGATGGGAATAATCTTGGTATTGAAAATATAACTAATATCTTCTCTTTACCATTCGTTACACCAACTGACGGTAGTTATTCAGTTGAACAAGTTGTTCCAATGATTCCATCTCTTGTGCTTCTCTTACCTCCAATTCTTGCAGCAATTGGTCTTCGATTGGTTTTGTATGTTGGTGTTCATAAAATTATTAATGTCATTACGTCGTATCTTCAAGATTCACAAAGCGGAAAACCAAGATATCTCAATTATGTTTCAACAGTAGAAACTATAATTGGCGTGGGAATAGTTTGGTTAGGATTCAATCTCTTTTTCACTGATCAAATTGATTACAATACTAGATATGTGATTGGTGGAACACTTGTAATTGGTTTTGCTCTTTTAGCATTTGCACTTGTAGATAGAATTCGGGCTCGTGTTCTTACTCATATGTTTAAGAGAGATGTTTATATTAGAATTTTAACAATTCTTGCAATTGCAGTAATTGTTGGGGGACTAGTCTCTGTTAACAATAGTATTGCTGATGCAAAAAAAATTGAATATTTGGGACCATACACTGCTCAACAAATTAGTCTCAATAGACACATTGGCCAACTAGATGACATCAAAGAAAACACTCACGATGTAAAATTACAATCTGTATCACCAAATAATATCAAAAATTATGTTAATCAAAATAAAGATGTGCTTAATGTTGTTAGAGTATGGGACTGGGAAGCAGCTTTTGCTAAACTAAAACCAGAAATTGGATTAATCCCTTACGTGGATTTTGAGGATAATGATATTCTTCGCTTTAATGGTACATTATACTGGACTGCTTCTATGAAACCAGTCTTGCCATCTTCAGTAAGTCTTGCAAACACATGGTATAACGAGCATCTCGTATACACTCACGTTCCAAATGGATTCCTAACGCTTGAGGCTACAACTGGTCAAATTATAGACAGTAGTAAATTTTTCAAACAACGAGAAATCTATTACGGCGAAGGTGGTCTCTTTTCTACAACATGGTCTGCATATCCAAACTCTAGAACCACTAGTGCCGAACTTGGAGGTGTATCTTATAATGGTGCAGGAGGATTAGATGTATCTCCACCACTTAGCTGGACTTTTGAGCCAAACTTTTTACTTTCATTTCCTGCCGAATCTGTACATGTAATGCGATACAAAGATGTTCATGATAGAATGAAAACTTTGTATCCATATTTTCTGTATGATCTTTTTGGTAAAGAACTAGATTCTATTCCAGTAACTGATGGCACAAATTCCTATTGGCTAATTCCTTTGATAGTTGGATTTGATACTCATGATGTACCATGGTCTGTCGGAAATCCATATTTGAGATTAGTAGGGTTTGCTTTAGTAGATACTTATGATGGTGATATTCAATTAATGAAAACAGGTGATGATTTCTTTACCGATATGTTTGTTAGTCAATACTCTGACAAGTTCACACCAATACCTACTTGGCTTGAGGAACAAATACGATATCCAGTTGAACTCTTTAATTGGAAAGCAGAGATGTATAACATTTATCATGTAAATGATGTTGAAACATTTATTCAAGCAAATGAATTTTACGAAGTTCCTCAAGGACTAGAAGCATATTATGTTGAAGCAAAACCTCCAGGTTTTGATAAAACAGAATTCATTGGTTTACTTTCATTAGAACTTAGAGGTTCTCAAGGAAGAAATCTTGCAGGATACATGATAGTTGAAAACGATCTTAATCATTTAGGAGATTTACAATTCTATGAAGTTCCATTAAATTCTACTACTAAGTTGATTGGTCCTACTGCAGTTAGAGAAGCATTAGATAAAGATCCTACATTTGCAGAACTAAAGACTCTTTTACGAAATCCTAGAATTGGAGATAATATTCTATATAGAGTTGGTCAACATGATGTTTACTTTATACCTGTATACACTGCAGGTTCTGGTGGAGTTGTTGCACAACTTGGTACTATTGCAGCAGTAGGCGCAGCCTTTACTGGTGAATATTATGTTGGTTTGGGAGATACTCAAGAAAAAGCCTTTGAAGCATATTTGAAAAAGGTATCTGGCGTAGCTGGTTCCTCAACTTCAGTTAATGTTGATTATATTGAATTAGGAAAAGCAGATAGAATCAATATTATAAAATCGTCATTTACAGATAATAAAATTGAGATTTCTGAACCAACATCAATTCAGATTCCATTATCGTTTAAAGAGGGAGAAATATTCTTCTTTACTGAAAATGATCGTCTTGATACACAAGATTTCTTGAAAAAATTCATAGATAATTTTGTAAAACCAAGAACCGATAGAGTATTCATGTGGCAAGAAAACAGTAATCTCAATATTGGAACAATAATAGTAAAAGACAATATTCCTGAAATGCATTATATTTCAATTGAAATTGGAAATTAACTTTTAAATTATGCTTAAAATATTTTAGAACGTTAAATTACCTGCATCTTTTCTATCAACTAATGCTACTGATAATTGATAATGGGTCTGTTTACACAAAAACTTTGATTGATTTTTTAACTGAAAAAAATATTTTATTTAAAATTGAAACACCTGAAATGTTAGATTTAAAATCTTTAGATAATTATAATTCATTTATTCTATCTGGAAGAAGAAAAAATGAAAAAATAACAAACCAAATTAATTCTAAAATTATTAATCATGTAATTCAAAATAATAAAAAATTATTAGGAATATGTTATGGTGCAGAAATGTTAGCATTGACTTTGGGTGGAACAATTAGAAAACTTACAATATCTCAAAAAGGTACGCAAAAAATTAACATTAACAAAGAAAACCCACTTGTTACAAATGATTTAGAAGCATTTGAAAGCCATGGATTTGAAATTTCTAAATTGCCTCAGATTTTACACGCTGTGGGTTCATCTAAAAACTGTAAAATTGAAATTATTCAATATGAAAATAAACCAATTTTTGGAACTCAATTTCATCCTGAAATGAGTAGTGATGGTCAAAATCTGATTCAAAAATTCTGTTCTCTCTGATTGCTTTTAATAACTCTCAAATCTTTTTAATTTTATGGACACTAATGATCATCAACTTTTACTTCCTTTAGTAGACGAAGAAAATATTTGCTTGCCTTTGCCGATAAATGTAGTTTCAAAATATTGGAATATTACACTTCCAATGTCAGAAGCTATTGAATCTGCTAAACAATATTCGAATTATAATGGAAGTATCTTAATTGAAGGAATTGAATCTGCAGAAAGACATGGATTAAAATGTAAAATTATTAATTCATCTTTATCTGAATTAAAGACAATTATTGCATCAGGAATTCCTCCAATCGTTATTTTACCAGGAATTCCAGAAATTACACAACATGCTTCTGTAATATCTGGATACGATGATAATGAAAAAATCATCCTTCATTACATTCAAAAAGGAAATTATGAAGGTGAACACCAAGTGGGAGCTATTCCACAAGAACTTTTTGATAAAGAGTGGTCTGAAGATGGACGATTGTTAATTATTTTAGCACCATCTGATGTCTTTTCTTCTATAAAACTAAATGATACCAACGAAATCTCAAATCGATTATGTCTTATTTCTGAAAGATTAATCATACAAAAAAATCCCTCTGACGCTTTGATATCTTTAAAAAAAGCAATTGAATCAGATGAAAATAACTTAACTGCATCATATTTGATAGCTAGTTTACTTAATGAACAAAATTCTAACGATTGTATAAAGTATTATGAGAAATGTATTGCTCTTAACAAAAGGTTTTATCTTGCATATGTAGGACTAGGTAACTATTATCTTAAAAACAATCAATTTGAAAAAGCTGAAATTCAGTATAGTAAAGCAATTGAAATCAATCCTAAAAGATCAGCAAAAATTTACAAAAACAGAGCTTATCTAAAAGAAAAACAAAAAAAGAATTCTGAAGCAAAAAATGATTTAAAAAATTATTTGAAACTTTTCCCAAAGGCTAAAGATCGTGGGATTATCGAGCAAGCTATAAGAGAATTATGATATGCGGAGTGCGGGATTTGAACCCGCGACCTTCAGCTTGGGAAGCTGACATCTTACCGAGCTAGACTAACTCCGCTTACTGAAATTAATTAATTATGATTAAATATCTTGATTGTAAAACAATATCATGGATGCACGTTGCCCTGAATGTGAGAAAGTAGCAATTTTAAATGATGAAATTACTATTGTAAAATGCCCTCATTGTAATTTTGAAGCAGATTATGATACATATCTTGAGATAATGAAAGATCAAGCAATTAACATGTCATATGATTACATACCAAAAAGACCCGGGATTTAATTACCAAAAATTTCCTTTATCTGAACAATCCAAATGTGCTCCACATTTTGGACAAAACATATGGCACGCTTGCAAATCTACCATCTTATTATCACATCTAGGACACCTAATTTCTTCATCCATGCGTATGCTAAGTAAACTTGATTTAAAAATAATGTCCAAAGGTTAATTAGTCGTTCAACTTTTTTTTGGAATAATTGACAAACTTCAAGCTTACCGTATCTGATGTAAAAGGAAAATCTATTACTAAAGAGTTGAAAGACAGTGATGCAAACAAATTGCTTGGTTTACAACTAGGTAATGAAACAGATGCGTCTATTGTAGGATTGCAAGGAAAACTAAAACTTACTGGTGGCAGTGATAAATCTGGAGTACCAATGAGAAATGATATACATGGATCCGCAAGAAAATATATTTTACTTTCAAAGGGAGTTGGATTACAAGCAGCTGAAATAGGTCAAAGAATAAGAAAACTTATGCGTGGTAATACTATTTCAGAAGAAATTTATCAAATAAATTGTAAATTTGACGGAGAGCTACCAGTAGAAGCTCCTGCTGAAGTAGCAGCAGAACCTCAAGAAAATAAATAAAAAGAATAGCTTAACATATACCGGATCTACATTTTCATTGATGCACTGGCGAGAAACACTTCCTGATTGGTACATAAAAAAATATGGTCATCAACCATGTGTAAATATTGGAACTGCCGGTCATGTCGATCATGGAAAAACTACACTAATTCAAGCATTAACAGGTTCATGGACAAGTGTTCACAGTCAAGAACTAAAAAGGGGAATTACTATACGTGTAGGTTACTCGGATGCAGCATTTTACAAATGTAAAATTTGTGAAGATCCATTAGGATATTCAACAACTCCAAAATGTAAAAACTGTGGAAAAGAAAGTGAATTATCACGAGTTGTTAGTTTTGTAGATAGTCCAGGACACGAAAGTCTAATGGCAAACATGCTTTCAGGTTCAGCTTTAATGGATGGAGCATTATTACTAATAGCTTCTAATGAACCAGTACCTAAACCGCAAACCAAAGAACATCTTTTGGCACTTCAGACACTTGGAATACAACAAATTGTAATTGTGCAAAATAAAGTAGATTTAATTTCATATGATGAAGCCATTTCTAATCAACAAGATATTACAAAATTTGTTAAAGGAACAAATGCTGCAAAAGCACCAATCATTCCGATATCTGCTCAATCCGGACTTAACATAGATGCGTTAATTGGTGCAATAGAATCAACCATTAAGACTCCAGAAAGAGATGAATCTAAAGAACCAATAATGCATGTATTGAGATCATTTGATGTCAACAAACCTGGAATTAAATTAAAAAATATCAAAGGTGGTGTTATTGGTGGTAGTTTAACACAGGGAACTTTGAATGTAGGTGATGAAATTGAAATTAAACCAGGAATAATGGATGAAAAAAAGAAATCATATGAGCCACTACTTACAGAGATTACTTCATTAGGTACAGCAGCTGGTATAGTGGATTATGTAAAGCCAGGAGGTTTGGTCGCAATTGGTACAAAACTAGATCCTGCAATGACTAGAAGTGATTCGTTTATTGGTTCAGTAATTGGAAAACCTGGAACCCTACCAGAAAATTCAACTCAAATAAAACTTGAAGTAAATTTATTTGATTCTGCAGTTGGAGCAACTGAAGATACTAAAGTACTTCCAATCCAAGTTGGAGAATTATTACGATTAAACATAGGAACTGCTCCAATTCTGGGTAAAGTTTCTAAAATAAAATCAAATAGTATAGAAGTTGAACTTAGAAGACCAGCTTGCATATTTGAAGGTGGTAATGTAGCCATTAGTAGGAGAATTACTGACCGATGGAGATTAATTGGTGCAGGAATACTTGGTTGAAGTTATTTGTGATACCAATTTCTTAATTCATCTAGCAACTAGAAGAATCAAAAATATTGATAATCTTGATGTTGAAATAGGACAAGTTATTTTTGTTGTCCCACAAGTTGTTCAAAACGAGCTTTCTGGATTAATTAAAAATCCTAAAAAACAACAAGATATTACTCAAACACTAAATTTCATAAAAAATTTCAAAGTACTTCCTTTAAATGGAAATTTTGCAGATAAAGAATTAATCAATTATGTAAAAAAAAATGGTTCTATTATTGGCACCATGGACAAAGAATTGAAAAAACAAATCAAAAAATTTGGTGGAACTATAATGTCTTTGTCAAATGATAAAATTGTTTTAGAATCATAGAAAAATTTAACTTGGAGAATTTATTCATGATTGCTGTGACTAATTTAATTTTGGAAAGTCCTGCTTTTAAAAATGGAGAACAAATTCCAAAAAAATATGGCTATAAAAATACCAACATAAATCCACCATTAACAATTAAGGGAATCCCAAAAGATGCCAAGTCGCTAGTTCTAATAATGGATGATCCTGATGCAATGGGTGCAGTAGGAAAAGTCTGGGTACATTGGGTAGTGTGGAATATTGCACCTACTGTAGAAATCAAAGAAAATTCAATTCCTATTGGAGCCATTGAGGGTAAAACTGATTTTGGAGAAATAGGTTATGGTGGACCAGCTCCACCTGACAAAGAACATACTTACATTTTCAAATTATATGCATTAAATATAAAATTGAATTTAAAGGAAGGCTCATCAAAAAAAGATGTCGAAAAATCAATGAAAGATCACATTCTTGCTGAAGCTAAACTAACCGGTAGATATTCTCCGTAAATAATTTTTTTCCGATTTTATATATCCAATCTGAAATCTATGAATAATTTTAATTACTTTTTATACAAAGAGTAATAAACAAAGTCTAGAGAGAAAAGCTAATTGATTTCAAATGTAACTTTGGTCTCATTAGGAAAATTTGATCTAAAACTACACCATCTCTTGATTATAGGAATTCTATCGTTGTCTTTTTCTATTTCTTTTTTAGTTAGATCACAAGCAGCTGATTATGGTTGGGAATTAAATGAATTTGATCCTTTTTTCAATTATAGAGCTACACAATATGTTGTTGATAATGGAATAAATGCATATTTTGAATGGAACGATGAACTTAGTTGGTATCCTCACGGAAGAGATGTTTCACAAACTTCCCAAGTAGTCCTTCACGTTACTGCTGCTGTCACGTATTGGATTTTTGGTGGAGGTATGGATCTTTATGATTTTACAATTCTTTTTCCTGTTGTTTTTGGATCTCTTAGTACTGTTGTAATTTTTGCGCTAGTCAGAGTGATTGGTGGAACAACTGCTGGGTTGCTTTCTGCATTATTATTTTCCGTATCGTTACCTCTGATAGTAAGAGGTACAATTGGTTGGTTCAAATCTGAACCTCTTGGCTTATTTTTAGGCATTTTGGCACTTTATTTTTTGCTTAGCGGTCTTAATTCTAAAAATACAAAGATAGCAATTGTGAAATTAATAGCTGCAGGAATTACTGTACCATTATCTATTTCTGCATGGGGTGGTAGCCAGTTTTTTATAATTCCGATAGGCATTTTCTTTCTTACGTTACCTTTTGTAAGATCTGATCATAAATTTATCATGTGGGCAATTCCTCTTTTCACTGCAACTGTATTTTTGGTTTCTCTAAGTTTTGAAAGATTGAGTGCAAGTTTTACTTTTGGGTTGGGAGGAGCTTCATTATTAATTCCAACAATTTTCATTGTTGCTTGTATTTTTATTCAAAGTAAAAGTAATGAAAACAAAAAAACTAGAAATGGCCTATTGTTTTTAGCTGCCATTCTGATAATCGGTGCAAGTCTTTTAATAATTAATGCAGAATCAGAATTTTTATCTCTTCCAAGTTATAGATATCTAAATGCAATTAATCCTTTTTTGACCACTTCAATTCCACTAGTAGATTCAGTTGCAGAGCATGCTAGCACAACAATTTCACAGTCATTTTTCTTTCATTCAATTCTAATGATATTTGCAGGATTAGGAATATGGTTTATGATAAAAAATCAAAAAGAAAGAAATTCTAATTTTATTAAAAATGATGCAATTTTATTTTCATTAATCTTTGGATTAATTGGGATTTACGTTAGTTCTGCATTTGTAAGATTGGAGGTATTTGCGTCTATATCTCTGATAATATTGTCTTCAGTGGGGTTGTCAATACTTGTAAGAAATGTTTTAAACAACACAGAGAGTAAAAAATCTAAAAATCTAATTATAAAATCTTCATTTCTTGCAGGAGTTATAATTCTCCTAGTCATCCCAATTTCTTTTCCTGAGAATGGTAGTTGGGTTACGGCAGCAAAATCCCCACCTACGATTCTTAATGGTGGTACTGCTTATCCAGTCAGTACAAATGATTGGACAGAATCTATGGAGTGGATAAAAAACAACACTCCTAAAGATGCTGTAATTGCATCTTGGTGGGATTATGGATACTGGATATCTACACTGGGTGAACGAGCCTCAATAGCTGATAATTCTACATTAAATTCCCAAATTATAGAAAATCTTGCAAAAATGTTAATGAGTTCTCCAGATCAAGCATGGAAAATGTTAACAGAGATGCAATCTGATTATGTGGTAGTTTTTGTTTCCGGTCAGAGGTTAGCAGTTGACAATGATGATCAAGCTCTTTATGTATTGCAAGGTGGTGGGGATGAATCAAAAAAACAATGGTTCATACGAATTGCTGAGGAATCTCAACCAAAATATTTAGAATCTGATGGTATGAGTGGCACTGATCATTTTTGGAATGAAACTTTATTGGGCAAAATGTTTCCATTTACTCCATTAGCTTATGTCAACTTCCAAACAAATCAACAATCTGCAACATACCAACCAGGATTTACACCAGTGTATGTAAAAGACATCAAATATCCTTTTGACAGTAATGGTCCATTTAGATTAGTTCATGCATCCCCAAGTTTTAATGCAGAAAAGGGTCAACCGATGATAGGAGTATTCATTTATCAAGTAAACAAAGATTATGTTCCAACTAACTAATTTTTTAATTGTATCTTTCAGCTAGTCTATATCTCATGTATTTATCATCTGGTGAAAATTTAGCTGGATGTGCTGAGATAGTTTCTTCATTACATAAAGGACATTTTTCCTTAAGTGAGTAATGATTACACTTTAAACATTTTCTTAATTGAAATCTCATTTTAGTTCTCTCTTGTTTTTTTAGATTCTTCTCTGGTGAATTTGAATGAACCTTTCTTTTTTTCTATACTGTCCTGAATCTCTACAAGTATTGGTTTTAGTGTTTTTTCAGCGGATTTAAAATCTTCGGCAGTAATAGATAATCTATATTTTGGTGCACCCAAATATGTAATGTCTATTGTAGGATCTTTTTTTGTTGCATCCAAAAGCGCTTTTTTAATGATTTCAACTCCATCTGATTTATTATTAGTAATTTCCATAATCCCCCTAATCTCGACTGAGGGTAGTTTAATTTTGGAGCATATTTCTTCAATTACTGTAGCTGTTTTTTTAGGAAGCTTTAACTCTTTTATTGATTCTATTCCATTTCTTGCAATTTCAATAAATGCGTCATACACCGAATCAAATTTTGAATAAATCATATCTTCTAATTTCTCAATATCTTCATCTGAGAGATTTCCTTTTTCTTTAACATTTTGCAATAAAGTTTTTCCCTTTTCAAATTTCTTAACTTCTTTTAGCTTTTGCTTTTTTTGATCCTTTGATACTTGTTTTAGTGATAGATCTATATCTCCTCTGTCAGAGTTCACTTTCTTTACTAGCAGAACTTTTTTCTCACCGTCTTTTACAAACTTACTAACTGATCTAATCCAACCAGGTGCAATTTCTGATATATGTAAAAATCCTTGAATATCATTATATTCATCTAATGTAACATATGCTCCGTGATCCATAACTTTGGTAATTGTAGCAAGAACAATTTCCCCCTGCTCTGGCATCTCTTGAATTTCAGTAGACATTTCTTCTAGATTTCTATTCTGTATAATTTAATGTTGCTAGTTAGAAATCAATTCCTTTTTTTGCTTTTATTCCATGTTGAAAGGGATGTTTTATTTCTCTCATTTCTGTGACTAGGTCAGCTAATTCAACAATTTCATCCTTAGCATAATTTCCAGTTAGCACAAGATCTAGGTTCTTTGGTTTTGATTTAATCAAACTAATTACATCTTCTAGTTTCACTAAACCTAAATTTATTGCATAGTTTATCTCATCTAAAATTACAATATCGTATTTTCCGGATTGAATTTTTTCAGTACTTATTTTAATTGCCTCTTTTGCTATTCTTTCATGTTCTTCTTTGGGGCTCTTATCATCTATAATCCCAACAAATCCTTTGCCAATAGCTACCATTTCAAATTCTGGTTCTAATCTCTTTGATGAATACATCTCACCATAATGCCATGAACCTTTGATAAATTGTACCATGCATGTTTTTTTTGCATAACCTGTAGCTCTCAATGCAATTCCTAGGGCAGCAGTAGTTTTTCCTTTGCCTTTTCCAGTGTATATTATAGTTAATCCTTTTTCGTCCATGATTAATTCATAAATTATCCAAGTAAAAACATTGAGTATTATTTGACACTAATGTATCAATTTAAATAAAAACTAATTCTAGTGATACGAATTGAAAATTCCCAGAATTACTTTAGCTGGAGTTACAAGTGGTGTTGGTAAAACATCAATAACGTGTGCCATTATCTATGCTTTACAAAAGAAAGGATTTTCAGTACAATCATTCAAAGTAGGTCCTGATTACATCGATCCAAGTTATCTCTCAAGTATCTCAAAAAAAGAAGCATTTAATCTAGATGTATGGTTAATGGGGGAAAAACATCTTATTGAGAGCTTTGTATCTAATTCCAAATCTGATATTTCTGTAATTGAAGGAGTAATGGGATATTATGATGGATTTGGAGGAAATTCAAATTATGCTAGTACTCATCATGTTGCATCTATTATAAAATCACCTGTGATTTTGATATTAGACGCAAGTAAAACTTCTAGATCAATTGCAGCAACAGCAATAGGATTTCAGAAATTTCACAGAAATTCTAGAATTTCAGGCCTTATACTAAATAAAATTGGCAGTAAAAAACATGAAATTCTATGTAGAGAGGCACTTGAAAAAACAAATCTTCCAATTATAGGAGTAATTTATAAAAATTCAGAATTAAATTTTGAAGCTAGGCACCTTGGATTGATTCCTGCTAAAGAAAAAAATTTAAAATCAAAAATTGAAAAAACATCTAAAATAATTTCAGATTCACTTGACATTGACAAAATTATTCAAATTATAAAAAATCCTTTTCCGCTTCCAAACAAATCAAAAATTTTATTAAAAAAACCAAAAACTACAATTTCTATTGCCCTTGATGGTTCCTTTAATTTCTATTATCGTGATAATTTAGAAGCACTAAGACGTGAAGGTGCTGTTCTAAAGTTTTTTAGTCCAATACATGATAAAAGACTTCCAAAATCTGATGGTATTTACATTGGTGGTGGATTTCCTGAAATTCTTGGTAATTTACTTGAAAAAAACTATTCCATGAAAAAAACTATAAAAAAAATATCAGAAGAAAATACTCCAATTTATGCAGAATGTGGGGGATTGATGTATCTTACAAAATCTATTGATTATGGAAATAAAAAATATAAAATGATTGGTTTGTTTGATGCAGAAACAAAAATGACTAAAAAAATGAAATTAAATTATACTAAAGGTAAAATTATCTCAAAAAATAATATTTCAGATAAATTTCATAATCTGCGAGGACACGAATTTCACTATTCTGAATTAACTTCTGTATCTTCTGACTCTAAATTTGCGTATGAGTTAGATATTGGTGATGGAATTAAAAATCACAAAGACGGTATGATTCAATACAATACATTAGCATCATATGGACATCTTTATTTTGATAGTTCTAATTATGCTCAAATTTTTGTAAATAATTGTATTAAAAATTCAAGAAGATGATTCTGCTCTTACAAACTTATAGAGTGCATTAATTATTGCAGATGCTGAAGAACTACCTCCTTTTCTTCCCTTATTTGTAATAAATGGAGTATTTTCTAATCTGCTTAGTTCTTCTTTTGATTCTGAGGCACAAATGAAACCTACTGGAATTCCAATGATCAATGCTGGTTTTACAATACCTTCTTTTACCATCTTTATTACTTCGATAAGAGCAGTAGGGGCATTGCCAATGGCAACTATCCCTCCATCAATATCTAGTAATGCTGATCTCATTGATATTTGAGATCTAGTCTTATTTTCTTTTTTTGCTATCTCCATTATTTTTGGATCTGAAATATTACAGATTATCTTATTTTGAAAGTCCTTTGGATTTTGCTTATTCAAACCACCAATAACACCATTTACATCAACTACGATACTACATCCATTCTTTAAGGCCGTCATCCCACTTTGAATTGCATCTTTATGAAATATTACTTTATTATCTCCTGCAAAATCAAAGTCTGCAGTTGAATGAATTATTCTTCTAACAATCGGCCATTCTTTTTCATTATAATGATGAGTGCCAATTTCATCATCAATCATCTGCATACTTGCATCTTCAATAGATTGACCTCTTTTAGTTTGCATTTTCTACCTCTTTTGCTCTTTCTAATATCAAATCCACCATTTTTTCATCAGCTCCTAAATGTTTTGTAATGTATGTGTTTTTGATACTAGAGTTTTTTAGTGCAGGTAAAAGATCATTATTGATATCAGTTTTGACATGTGCACCTTCATGTAAGAAATAAAATACTATTATGAGAATCTCTGGATTGTTTTTTTCACAATTCTTAATACCTTCTGCAATGTCCGGCTGTTCTATCTCTAACCAACATCTACTTACATTTCTATAATTTTCTTTTAGTCCATCTACAACATAATCCATTGACATTTGGGCATTAGGATCTTTACTACCATGTCCAATAATTAATACATCGATATTCATTTTTGGAACTGTAATATTATTTTCTTGTATGGTTGAAGATATTCTATTTTCAACCAAATTAATCAAAGTTTTATGCATACTCATTGGTTTTGTAACCACAAATTTTACTTTGGTATCTTTTTGAAATTTCATTACATCTGTAACTGCATTTTTTACTTTCTTACCAGGATACAGAAAATATGGAACTATTGTTAAATGATCAATATCTTGTTTTAGACATTTTGCAATACCATCTTCAATATATGGCGGTTCTACTTCAAGAAAACAATATTCTGTAAAAACATAATTTCCTTTTGCTTTAACAGCATTGCAAATTACTTCTAATTCTTCAGATGCCTCTCTTTCTCTACTACCTCTATCAATTAGTAAAAATCCACGTTTCAATCTATTATCCTCGCTATAGCTATAGTCAAATTTGGGGGAAATTTCTGTTTTTCAACAATTAATTTACCTCCGGAAACTTTTATGGCTGCAGCCTCTGAAACACTAGCTGTTCCTTCAAATGCTTTGACAGTATCAGAAGGATTAGGTGTAGCTACATCTGCTAAATCTTCTCTGTTAACATATTCCACAGTAATCCTCATTTCTTTTCCAATATCAACTAGTCCCTTAACATCTTCAGGTTTTTTAATTGAAACTAATTTTGAAATAGATTTTTTACTCAGTTTGAATTTTTGTAAACAAAAGTCCAAACCCTCCTTGATGTTTTCTTTAGATGTATCCCAATGCAATCCAATTCCTACCACAAGACTTGGGGGTCTGTACACTACAGAATTTTTGAGAAAATCTCCTTCTAAGACTTTATCAGAAATTATAAGAAATCCCTTAGAGTCAGATTTTTCCATTTCTTCTAAACTCTGATAAATTTTTACATTTTTTGGAAATTCTTTTATCCAATTTCTTTTGCCTGCATCTTGAAAAATTCCAATCTTTTCTTCATTTACCATAAACGCACTAATTTTTGTGACTGTAGAATCGTCTTCTATCTTCCAGCCCAATTCTCTTCCTACCAGATCAACTGCAATTGTTTTATTGACATCAGCTGCAGTAGTGATTACTGGTGTAGCATTAAGCTTTTGAGCAATTATCTGAGTTAGTTCATTTGCTCCCCCTAAATGTCCTGATAATACACTAATTACAAAACTTGTTTTATCATCAATAACAATTACAGCCGGATCTGTTTTTTTATCTTTCAAATATGGTGCAATTAATCTAATTACTGCACCTAAAGAAAATAAACAAATGATTGCATTATTATTTTTAAATAATTCTACAATTTTTTCTGTTGTTGAATCTGAATACCAGATTATTTCTTTATTGTTATCTGAAAATTTAGATGGTGCAAAAATTTTCCAATTTGGAAAATATTTTTTTAATTCTATCCCTATTTTTATCCCGTTTTTGGTAATTGCAAGAACTGAAACTTTATCCACAGTTAAAATCTCTCAAATTAAATAAAATACCTTGCTACTAGAACTTTCTAGCCAAAATATTTCCGTCAAAATCAAATAATATCACATCTAGTGGGACCTTTTCTTCAGAATGTTTTCTCATATGTCGGTATGTCTCATTGCATATTTCATCAAAAAAGCCTTTTACATTATTTTCTATGATAATTTCAGACACATGTCTGGCTGTATTTGCCTTCTTAATGTCCTCAATGATCTTTTCGCTTGCATTACATTTTCTCGCTAATTCTGCCAAAAAATTCATATCAACTTTTGACCCTTTAACATGTGTCTGTTTTACCCCTGCTGCCATTTTGGCTAATTTTCCAATAAATCCTACAATGTATGCCTTTTTGATATTTTTTCTAGCACATTGTTGTATTGTATATCCAGAAAAATCTCCCATTTGTATAAAACAATGTTCCGGTAAATCAACAATTTTTTTTGCAAAATCCTCACTTCTTCCACCTGTAGTAAGAACAACTATGTCATTACCCATCGCAATTGATACATCTAGATTTTGTCTAATTGAAGCTGCATACGATGCAGTTGAAAACGGTATTACAATTCCACTTGTTCCTAAAATTGAAATTCCATTTAAAATACCAATTCTTGGATTATCTGTTTTAGGACCTAATTCTCGTCCTTTTGGTACGGAAATTATTACTTTGACACCTGTTTTCAAATGATGTTTGTCTAAAATTTCTTTTAGATTCTCTTTAATCATTTTTTTTGGTACTGGATTAATTGCAGCCTTGTTTAATTCAAGACCTAATCCTGGTTTAGTTACAATTCCAACTCCTTCTCCACCATCAATATCTATATCGTTGAGCTTTTCAGTTAATGATAATTCCACTATTATTTCTGCACCATGAGTAACATCAGGATCATCTCCTCCATCCTTAATCACAGAACATGTAGACTTGTTTTTATCAAATTGACATTGATGAATACAAATTTTGATAAAACTGCCTTTAGGCAATTTAACATCAACACTTTCAACTTTTGATTGATTAATTATGGATAATAATCCTGCTTTAGCTGCTGCAGCAGCAGAAGTTCCAGTAGTATATCCAGTTCGAAGATTTTCTTTTTTTATCTCTTCCACGCTAATCATGCCTAATTTGATGTATTAACTCTTCTTTGATTTGTTTTGAATCTTACTTTTTAAGACTAGAAATTATACTAAAATTTCTTGTATTTCTAGTAACATTTCTTTAGATTATATTTAAAATAATAAATGCAGGATTTATGGAAAAAGATATGCAGGTTGTTATCACTGGTGCTAGTGGATTTATAGCAAAAAATATTAGAAAATATTTATCTGCTAATGATGTAAAATTAATCTCAATTTCAAGACATGATTTTAAAAAAGTTAAAAATGAAACAAAATTTATTACAAAAAACTATGATGAAAAAGTTATTTTTTCAAAATTAAAAAATTCTGATGCATTAATTCATTTAGTTGGAATTGGAAAACAAACAATTGATAACGATTACAATCAAATTCATATTGAACTCACAAAAAAAATAATTAATTTATGTAAAAAATCAAAAATCAAAAAAATAATTTATCTCAGTGGCTTGGGTGTTTCCCAAAATGCTTCATTAGGATATTTTATTTCAAAATACAAGGCTGAGAAATTGATCATTGATTCTAAATTAAATTATACGATATTTCGACCCTCTTATATTGTTGGTAAAGATGATTATTTTACAAAATATCTTAAAAAACAAATTAAAGCGGGTCAAATTCAAATTCCTGGTTCAGGTAATTATTCAATTCAACCTATCTACATCGATGATGTTACTAAAATTATTTTCAATGCTTTAACTCAAAATAATTTTAGTAAAATGATTCTAGATCTTGTAGGTTCTGAATCGATCACTTTTCAAAAATATGTTAAAGAATTTTCACGTGGAACCAGTACTCAAATTAAAAAAATAAATCTTGAAACTGTTTACCATGAAGCTATTTCTAAGCCTGATTGTGAATTTGGAGTAGATGATCTAAACCTGTTAATTGGAGATTTTAATGGAGACTATAAAAAACTAAAAGATATCTCTAAAATTAAATTTTCTTCTATTCTAAAACTTCTAAAAACCGGCAGCCTTCTTTAAAACGTCTGCCTTGTCTGTTTTTTCCCAAGTAAATTCAGGCTCATTTCTTCCAAAATGTCCATACGCTGCTGTCTTTCTATAAATTGGCCTTTTCAAATCTAATTGTGAGATAATTCCAAATGGTTTCATGTCAAAATTTTTTCTAACCAATTCTTCAATTTCTTTTTCTGGAATTTTACTGGAGCCAAATGTATTAACATATAGTGAAACTGGCTCGGCAACTCCTATGGCATAAGCTAATTGAACTTCACATCTTTCAGCAAGATTCGCTGCAACAATATTTTTGGCAATGTATCTGCACATATAACATGCAGATCTATCTACTTTTGATGGATCTTTTCCAGAAAAAGCTCCACCACCATGTCTTCCAAATCCCCCATAACTATCTACAATTATTTTTCGTCCTGTAAGCCCAGAATCTCCATGTGGACCTCCAATTACAAATTTTCCTGTAGGATTAATGTGAATTTTAATTTGATCATTCCAAAGATTTCCTAAAACTGGTTTGATTACTTTATCTATAATTTCTTTTGATATCTGTTCTTGTGTTATTTCTGGTGCATGTTGAGTTGAAATAACTATTGTTTCAATTTTTGTTGGTTTGTTATTTTCATATCTAACAGAAACTTGTGATTTACCGTCGGGTCTAACCCATGGTAAAACTTTGTTTTTTCTAACTTCGGCAAGTTTTTGTGTTAATTTGTGTGCAAGTAATATTGGCATTGGCATTAGTTCTTTTGTTTCATTGGAAGCATAGCCAAACATCAATCCTTGATCACCTGCTCCTTGTTCTTTTTCTTTAGTTGCAGTTACACCCTGACTGATATCTGGACTTTGAGAATGAAGTCTTAATGTAACTTGACAAGATTCAGTATCAAACATCAAATCTTTATTGTCATATCCTATTTCTCTAATTACTTTTCTAACTAAAGCCTCTTGAGATTTCTTATCAAAATTAGCATTTGAAGTTACTTCTCCTGCAACAGCAACAAAATCTGTAGTAACCATTGTTTCAATTGCTACTCTAGAATCAGGATCTTGTTTGAGAAATTCATCTAAAAATGCATCTGAAATTTGATCACATATCTTATCAGGATGACCTTCAGTAACTGATTCTGATGTAAATAGAAAATTATTAGTCATAACCCCTAGAGTTCGTTTTCTAGTTTGATAAACAGTACATTATTGCCTCTTACAATTACTCGACCATAATTTGCAATTACTTTACCGTCGTGGAATTCTTCTGCATCAGTCATGATTAAATTCATGTATGAATCAACATTATCCATTTTTCCTTTGTATTCAACTTCATTTTTCAGTCTTACAGTAACTTTCTTCTTAGTACTTTTTTGAAGAGTTGTTAATGGCCTTTTTGCACTACTAGTTTGTGACACTAATTATTCACTTGTTTTGCTTACGTTGTTTTCTAGAATAAAAGCCTTGCCTCTTTTGTGAATTATGAAATTCTTTAAATTTTTTCATCATTTTTAGATGATTAACCAAATGATCTCTACAGGATTACAAAAATTAGACGATTTTTTATCTGGTGGAATACCTAAGGGTGCAATTACTGACATTTATGGGGGAAGTGGAACTGGTAAAACTCAACTATTATTTCAAATCTGCATTAATGCAATAAAAAATGGAGGTAATGTTCTTTATCAAGATACAACAGGTAGTTTCAGACCTGAACGAATCCTTGAAATTCAGAAACAACAAAATTTAACATTTGATATTCTTGAAAAAATAACAGTTTCAAGAATTACTAATACCTCTGAACAGCTCAAATCCATCGAAGTCATGAATAACTCAAACTTTTCTCTAATTGTAATTGATAACATCACTGATTTGTTTTCATATGAATATCCAAAAGATGATGCAATCTTTGAAAAAAATTCTATATTTTTCAAATACATCCATAATCTATCGCTTGTTGCAATCAATAAGAAAATTCCTGTTGTTATTACTAATATGATTAGAAACATAGAAGGCATAGAAATGGAAAATATGAGAACTGCTATTGATCCGCTTACACATATTAAAATAAAACTCACAAAAACATCAAAATTTTATGGAGAGATTAGATGGCTTCTTCATCAAACCCAATTTTCTTATAAGATTCTTCCTGCAGGTTTATCTGATTATCCTGAAGATATTTAACTATCAATCATAAAGTTTAGCAATGGCAGGAATATTTGATTCAATTCCAATAATCACTGTGGTGTTATTTGTACTTGGCCTAGCTGGCGTAATAGTTTATGAAAGATCCCGATCAAATACAACAAAAGAATCAGCTTCCTGATTCTACAATTGATTCACTGTTTAATTATTTTGGATTTACTACTCTTACTGAAATTCAGAAAAAAGCTTCTCCTATAATTTTACAAAAAAGAGATTGTTTGGTAATTGCACCAACTGGTTCGGGCAAAACAGAGTGTTCAGTAATTCCTATTTTTTCGCTAGTAAAAAAATCAAAAAAACTTGGAAAAATTAAAGTTATTTACATTACTCCATTACGAGCACTTAATCGAGATGTTTTTCGAAGGATCATAAAATACGCTCAGCATTCTAACCTTTCAATTGAAATCAGACATGGTGATACAACTCAAACCGCAAGACGAAAAATCACTGAAAACCCTCCTGATATTCTGATAACAACTCCTGAAACTTTGGTTATTCTTCTTACACAATTAAAGATGCTAGATGCATTATCTGAACTCGAATGGATTGTTATTGATGAAGTACATGAACTCCTTGCTAGTGAACGAGGATCTCAATTATCATTAAGTATAGAACGTTTACAACTTAATTCAAAATACTACCTTACAAAAATTGGATTATCTGCAACAGTTGGTAATTTTGAAGAAGCTGGTAAATTTGTAGTAGGAACTAAACGAAAATGTCAGATTATCAGAGATACCTCTGTTAGAAAATATGATGTTGAAGTAAAATTTGTCAATGGAACAATTTCAGATGTTGCAGATAAAATAATTGAGCATGTTTTAGAACTAAATTTAGATTCCCCTATACTTCTTTTTACTAACACCAGAGGCGAAGCTGAATTTTTAGCTTCCATATTAAAAGAAAAATCATCTATTAACATAGAATTACACCATGGATCATTATCAAAGGAAGTAAGAGAAGATACAGAGATTTCATTAAGAGAAGGAAAACGTGGAATTGTAGTTTGTACGTCTTCACTTGAATTAGGATTAGACATAGGTTCAATTGAATTAGTCATTCATTATGGTTCTCCTAGACAAGTATCAAAATTAGTTCAAAGAATTGGTCGTAGTAGACATAATAGAGATGCTTCTGCTAAGGGACTAATAATTACAAACAATTCTGATGATGAATTTGAAGCAAGAGCAATACTTGATCGTATCAAAGAAGGCTCTATTGAAGAACAAAAAATTCATGATGGCTCTCTTGATGTGCTTGCACATCATCTTGTTGGAATGACTATGCAATTAGGAGAGATTCCTGTAAATCAAGCATTAGAAACCGTAAACAATGCATATCCATTTAGAAATTTACAGTTAGAAGACTTGTTAGGAGTTTTAGATTTACTTGATTCTAATTATTTGATATACTTTGATAGAACAAAAATGACATTTTGGAAAAAAGGTCGTTCTTTTAAATATTATTTTGAAAATCTTTCCACAATTCCTGATATTCTTAAATTCAAAGTGTTTGATAGTGTTGGGAAAAAAATCATTGGTACATTAGATCAAAGATTTGTAGGTGATTTTGGGGATTCTGGAAATATTTTTGTTTTAAAGGGTTTACAATGGAGAATACTTAATGTGGATGAAAAATCATTTTCGGTAAATGTCGAACCCTTTAGAGGAGGGGGAATAACAGTTCCATATTGGGAAGGAGAAAACATCCCAATTGATTATAATACTGCAAAAAAAGTTGGGGCATTTCGTAGCAAGGTGAAAAATGGTACATTGAAATTAATCAATAAAACCATTGAGGAATTAAATTTCAATAAAATTCCAGATGAAAAAAATATCATCATAGAATCTAGTCGTTCTCAGGGTTCTATAGTGCTACATTCATGTTTTGGTACTAAAGTTAATTCAACTCTATCTACTCTGCTCTCCTCTATGATATCTTCTATGTTGGGTTCCATAGTTGATTCGCGTTCAGATGGGTATAGAATAGTCTTATCTTCTAGATCACGAATTTCTGAAAAACTTTTCACTGAAATTATAAAAGACGATTATGATCTTTATTCAATTATCACTGCATCTTTGGCAGGAACACATAATATAAATTGGAAGACATGGTGTGTTGCAAAAAAATTTGGAGTAGTTGGAAGAGGAGCAATTTATGAAAAAAAATCGGCCCGATTTTTATATGAGAGATATGCAAAAACATCTCTTGTAAAAGAAGCATTACGTGAATTATTTCATGATAAATATGATCTTCAAAATACTGATAAAATATTAAAAAAAATCAGAGACAATGAAATTCTAATTACATGGTTAGAAATAGATAAATTTTCAAAATTGGCTGAACCAATTTTAGATCATACATCCAAATATTATTCAGCACCAGCTAATCTTGACAAGGGAATTATTGATCTTGTAAAAGCTAGATTAGCAAAGACAAAGCATCGTCTTATCTGTGCACGATGTGGAAAATGGGAAAGAGTAATGGAAACAAATGATGTAAAAAATACATTGATATGTCCTTATTGTAAAGCTCGACAAATAACTGCGACTTTTTATTCAGATTATGATCTTCCAAAAATAATACGAAAAAAATTTGAAGGAAAAAAACTAACTTTAGATGAAAAACATCGATTTGAACGAGCCTGGAAAGTATCTTCTTTAATAGAAAATTTTGGAAAAATTGCAGTAACTGTGATGTCTGGATATGGAGTAGGGGCTGATACTGCTGCTAGGATATTGCGGAATATGATCGATGATGAACACATCTTTAAGCAAATTTATGAGGCAGAAAGACAATACGTTGTAACGCGTGGATTTTGGGATTCTTAATTTTTCTTTGTAATTTTAGAAAATGCAGTAAGAGTTAATTCAACTCGTCCTTCCAAACCTGCTTTAGCATTGACTCCTGTTATTGAAATTATTTCTCCCAGTTCACATTTTTCTATTAATCTAGCTTGATTTCTCCATCCCTTGACCCAAATTTGACCTGTATCGTCTTCAACAAACATCTCTGATAATAAAACAGATTCTCCAGATTTGGTTTGAATTTCTCTTCTTTCAGGAATTTTTAATACTATAGCTTCAATACAAAAACTTCCATCTGCTTTAACTTCATTAATTTTTGTCCTTAACTGTGATAATGATGGGAGTGATACATCATTTTCCAATTTTCTTACAAATGAATTATTATCTAATGTAACAGAATTTCCATAAACTTTTGTTGGCATGCATTCAATTACATCCCCTTCATTGCAAATACTTGTAGAACTTGAATTATCCATGATGTTGTAAATATTTTTTTTATTATCCACACCCAAAATCATATTCTTTCCATTTTCTGTAGTTACAATTGAAAGAATTCTTACTATTACTGGTTCTGCTTCTTTACCACCTTCAATTTCAATTAAAGTTGAATCATTTCCATGAATCTCTAATCCCTGATTTCCATTTTTCATGTTAATTCCAAGTAATCGTACTTTAGCGCCATGAGAAATCATATTGGGAATATCTGACTCATCTTTTCCCCATAAAACTACTCTAAGCGCAGTTCCGTCTTTACCTTTCAATCTCATTCTCAGTGCCTTTCCAGGCTGACCTCTAGAATTTGTAAATTCCATACTACTTACGATACCATCTATTGTTCCAGAAATAACAAGATCCTTTTGGCCTTCATGTAATTCACTAATGTCTTTTGTAATTTTATCTATAGTTGGAATGTCACTTTTGTCATCTGTTATTTCAATATTAGATCCTGAACCTATATTGATAGTTGGAGAACCACTAAGATCTGATTTTACATACGCCTTGATAATTTTGATCAAATCACCAGGTTTGATATTTTCAATTCCAGGCAGATTTGCTTTATCATCCCATAATTTTACACTAGCTGTAGAATTAGTATCATATACCGTCATGGTTCTGAGATAAAATGGTGAACCATCTTTGCGAGAAAATTGTTTGGCAGGAGATACGTTAAGAACTCTGGTTTCTAAGGAAATTTCTTTAGCACCAGCATAGAGATCCTTTAAACCCATTTCAACTTTTAATGGTCTTGATAATGAAATTCCAAAATCAGACGCTATCAAAAATAGAGCACCTTGATCTGTTAGATAGCCTGCACCAATCTTCTCTTTTTTATGTTTAATTTGCTCTTCAATATCTGATCTAGTTAATTCTGGTTTTTGTTCCAGTAATTTATCTATAAGACTATCAAATTCTGACAATTCATTGTTTGTAAATCAGTTGTATTAATAAAAATTTCATTATTGTAAAATATCATATTTATCAAATCTTGATCGCAAATCTGTAGATTTTTTTATTAATTTTAATAATTCATATCTAGACTTTAGTAGTTTCTTCATTAACTAAATTAGTGGGAAGATCGCATTATTTTCATGTCATGTATTGTTGTCGAGCATTTGTCGAAATCATATGGAACACTAACAGCAGTTGATGATATTGTTTTAGTAGTAAAATCTGGTCAGGTTTTTGGATTTCTAGGTCCAAATGGTGCAGGTAAATCAACTACTATCAAACTTTTAACTACATTAATTCCGCCGTCAAATGGTTCTCTGACAATTTTAGGAATAAATGCAATTCAAAATCCTTTACAGGTTCGTCATAAAATTGGAGTAGTTTTGCAACAACCTAGCTACGAACCGACATTGACGGTTGAAAAATCTCTTGATAAATATGGCATGATGTGGAATGTTCCAAAAAATAAACGTAAAAAAAGAAGAGAAGAACTCCTAAAAGATTTTGATCTTATTGATATCCGTAAGAAAAGAAACGAGGATCTCTCTATTGGTCAAAGAAGACGGGTTCAGGTAGCTCGTGAATTTATGCACGATATGGAACTTTTATTTCTTGATGAACCAACTGTAGGATTAGATCCTAGTGCTAGAAGAAAATTATTAGATTTTTTAAAAAACAAAGCCAAGACAGGTCTGACAATATTTTATACCACACATATTCTAAGCGAAGCTGAATATCTTTGTGATGAAATAGCTATCATTGATAAAGGAAAAATTCTTACAGTAGATACACCTGAGGCACTAAAAAATAGATTTGGAAATAAAAAAACAATAAAAATTCATTTACTTGAAAAACAAAATAAAATAACAACAATTCTTGAGGGAATCGTTGACTGCAAAATTGATTTTAATAATGGAACTAACATAATAATACATTCAGACCAATCTGAATTAGTTTTATTACAAGTTCTACGAATTCTAAATGAAAATAAAATTGAGATAGAAGATCTTTCAGCAGTTCCTACAAATCTAGAAGAGATATTTTTAAAAATGGTGAGTGATAATGCATCCAATAATTAGGCTTGTTAATAGAAACTTAACAATATCAATTAATCCTGGATTTTTAATCTGGCAAGTAATTTTTCCTTTAATTTACATCTTTGTTGCTGGTTATGCTTACACATCACTAATTGATCAAGTTCCTTTTGGTGACAAAAATATCAGCTATCCTACATTTTTGGCAACTGGTATGATTGGATTTAATATTATGAATAGTACTCTTATCTCAGGAATAATAATTTGGAATGATAGAAGACATGGCATGTTTGAGCAAATAATGTCTGGTCCATTTACACGATCTGATTATATTTTAAGTAATATTTGCACTATTGGAATTGTAGGGTTGGTAAGTGCATCATTGATTGCACTTGTTGGGTATCCTGTATTTTTTGAATCAATTGAATTTACTCCAATTACCATTCCGATAATTATCTTTGCTGCAATTGTAGGTTCTGTCTTGTTTGGCTCAATAGCCTCAATAATTTCTACCCGATTACGTTCTAGTGAAGGATTTAATGTTATAATCAATACTGTTTTTCTGTTCTTTGCTTTTGTTAGTACTGCGTTTTATCCATCTTCAGGTTCGCCAGAACCTCTAAGAACCATTTTTTATCTAAATCCTCTTACCTATTTGGTCGATGTTATACGTGGTGGAATTTTTGGTAATATTACAGAATTTGTAATTATGGAAATGGGTGTTTTAGTAGTTATTGCATCAGTGCTTTTTATTATAGCAACAAAATTACTTACAAAACTAGATTTTTAATTATTATAATTTTTCACATCGTTAAAACTCTTATACATATTATTTATTTTTTTAATTATGTCTAAATTATCATATTTGATTAAACTTAGATTTGGTATAACGCAATGCCCACCTATTATTCCTGGATACATCTTTGGTCTGTTTCCTAAATTTTCATGAATTTCATCTGCAAATTTCCACATTTCATCAAAATCTATTTTTTCTGTATCACAAATCATTTTAGTAATCTGAGCATAATTAATTAACCATCCATAATATGTTGTATCAACTAAAATTTTTGCTAATTCGGCAGTTTTAGTGGTAGACATCCATTGTATTTTTTGAAATCTTTTCTCTAATTCTAATTTAATTTTAGGGCTAATTTCTTTTTTATCAGATGAGATAAATTTTGTATATTTTTTTATATCATCTAAAAATCTTTTGTGCACACCACGTACAGGTGAAAATAAAACTGGTATCTCAACTCTATCTTGAATATGTTTTGTAGTACCTGGTTGTACAGTTGAATGAATAATGACAACTTGTAAGTCTGAAATTTTTTTTATCCAATTTATTGTTATTTCATTAAATTCGTTTAATTCTCCTGGAAGACAAATATGTAGATAGTCTGGATTTTTTATTAGATTATTTTCAGAATAGTTTCTACATTTTGATTTATCACTATCTATTCCTACACAATCAAATCCACGCTCAGCAAGTAACTCAAAAAGAGTAGTTCCAACTTCTCCCATTCCTAAAATGATGTCTGTCATTTGTTACCCTCTGAAAATTCACAGTATTATATTCGTGTTACAGTTGATGTTTTTTAATATGGTAGCCCTGCCCAGACTCGAACTGGGGTTAAGGGCTTCAAAGGCCCCTGTGCTTGACCGCTACACTACAGGACTATCAAAAAGGAGCAACTTGATTCCCCTAATGAACTTTTTATTTACTTGAATTTCTACCTAAAACCAATTCATAATTACTCTTTGATAATTTGAATTAGTTTTTGAATAGGATCTTCCATGCTGTCGGTAATTTTTCTTGCTCTTTTTTTGGAATTATTATCTGAAGTTTCAAGGAGTTTTCTAATAATTTTAGTAATTTTTTTAGGATCTGTTTCTCTATTTACAAGATTATTTTTTACTAAAAATCTCTCAACTATATTGGGTACTGCATTATATGAAATAGTTGGAATTCCTAGTAAAGCTGACTCTGCTGTCATAGTGCCACCTGAACCTAGAAAAATATCCGTATGCTCTAACAAATGTTTTCCATCGAATGACATTTTTATAATGCTTGCTTTTTTACCAAATATTTTTTTTAAATTTTTAATTTGTTCGGAATATCTTCCAAGAATGATAATATTCTCACTATCAAATTCTTTTACAATTTCATTTATTATTGGTATTATTTTTCTTGATTTAGATGTATACGCTGCTTGCTCTTCCTCTACTCTGATCAAAATGTTTTTTTTATTATTTTTAAATGGTAAATATTTTTTTTGGTTATTATTTCTTTTTATCGTTACTGATGCATCAATTGCTTTGTATGGAACAATATCTTTTGAATCTATGCCATATCTTGAAAATTCTTTCTTGGGAATTATCCATGGAATTAATAATTTTTGAATTAAAGGCAATGTTAACTTCATTACTGCATTAGCATGTGGTGAATCACAAAATGCAATATGTTTAATTCCCATACCAAATGAAACTCTTGCTGCTTCAGGAGAACAAAAACTAATTACCAATTCTGGAGAAAATTTATTTATTAATAAAGTGAGTTTCTTTATTCGGTCAATACTAGCCTCAAGTTTGTCAAATTTTTCGCCTCCGCCATGCTTTCCCACATAAATTAGGTCAATTTTTCGAATTTTTGCTAGTTTTGAGACTTCATTATATGATCTAGATGTACACAAAACATTATGTTTTTTCCTTAATCTTTCAATCATTGGTTCTGAAAACAATAATTGTTTGGGAGTTAGAACATCTATCCAAATTTTCAAGTATATCTCATTATTATGGTTAGTTCAATAAGTTTTTCTTAGTCTAATACTAGCCTTATGTGTAATGGGGGGAGCAAAAGTTGTTGTTTATGGACTTAGTACCGAAGGATATGCAATCGCGTGTCAAATGGCAATTAAGGGCGCTGACGTATACATTATTGATGAATCAACACCTTCAGCAATTTCATTAAAAGCAGAAATAGCTAAAACTTATCCAAACGTATCTTCTCTAAAAGAAGATGAGCCATTATTAGCTATGGAACCAATCGATACAGCTATTTCAAAAGCTCAATATCTTTTCTTTACTCCTAGAATTAGAAAAACAGGACAAGACATCAAAACTGAAATTCATTCAAAATTTAAAGACGCTACAACATCTTTAAAAAAAAACAGTTCTGTAATATACACACTTCCTGCTGGCTTTGGTGGTAATAATGAAAATATTTCACTACTTGAACATGTAACTGGACTTGAGGTTGGAAAACAAATCTCATACTTTTATTATCCGTTAGAAGATCTTAATCAGCAACCAAAGTTTATTGGTTCTTTCAACGGAAAAGAGGACTCTGTATTGGCAGATCTTTTAACAACTGGGAAAAAAGAAAAAAAGTTTGTAGCCATTTCTTCTTCTGAGCATTTTCATGCAATTAATGTATTATCTAGATTTGCTAGTCTAAGTAGTATCTTAGAGGTTTGTCGATACGTTCAAGATGACATCACAAAAAATGATCTATCTTCAGATGATTTCCAGGAAATCTTTTTAGACAATATGATTAGTGGATTATTTGATCTCAAATCACTAGGTTCTTCATTTGAGAGTGCAAATACGCTCATGTATCTTATTAATGGAAGCGTAAAGGGCATTGATGGCTATATTAAGAAATTAATCGATGAAATTCGATCTACACTGAAGAAAAATGATCTAAAAGCTAGTAGAACCAAAATTGCATTATCTTGGACACTTGATCAACATGAAATGCGGGGAGATAAAATTGAAATGTTACAGAATCTAACTTCTAGATTACGCGATTACATTGGTGATGTTGAAGCATATGAACATCCAAATTCTGATTTATTTCATAGTGACAAAACTACCATTATTGTAGCATGCTCAAAAATAGATTTTGAAAATATAGAAAAAAATAAACAAGATGCCAATATTATTGTAATTAAAGCTAATCCCTTATGTGAAATTATTCAATAAGAGTATAAATTAGCTAAAAGATCATTATGGTTGAAATGTCAGATAAAAACAATCCCGATGAAGTCCCAGTTAATGTAATTTCTAAGAATAAAATCAATAATTTATCTGAAGATTTAACAGAAACAATTAGTGACAACGTTACTGTAGATGAATTGCAAAATCTTTTGGAAATTGAAAAACAAAAAGTGAAAGATTATGAGGATAAAATTAAACATGTGTTGGCAGATTATCAAAATCTAAATAAAAAAACACAATCTGATATTGAAAAGGGAGTAAATACAAAAATTGAAGAATTTATGTTGGATTTTTTGAAAATTTATGATGATTTTATAAGAGCAAAGCAAGTATTTTCAGAAAGTAAGATCAATACTAATGGATTAGACTCTATTTTGAAAAATATGGATTCATTACTCTCAAAATATAATATAACTCCAATTGACGCATTAGGTGAGATATTTGATCCAAATCTTCATGAGGCAATTTCTATAATTGAAGATTCTGAGCTAGATAACAACACAATTGTCAAAGAACTGAGGAAAGGATATATTTCTCATAAGAGAGTTATTAGACCAACACTGGTAGAAATATCAAAAAATAATGGTGAAATTAAATGACTAAAATAATAGGAATAGATTTAGGAACAAGTAATTCGGCCGCTGCCGTGGTAATGGGTGGAAAACCTACTATCATTCCCGCAGCCGAAGGTGCTACTGTAGGTGGTAAGGCGTTTCCTTCAGTAGTTGCATTTACCAAAACGGGTGAACTTTTGGTAGGTGAACCAGCAAGGAGACAGGCTGTAACAAATCCTGATAGTACAATTGCGGCTGCAAAAAGAAAAATGGGTTCAGACTATATTTTTAAAATTCAAGATAAAAATTACAAACCTCAACAAATTTCTGCATTTATCCTTCAAAAAATAAAAAAAGACGCTGAAGCTTTCATAGGCGAACCCGTCAACAAAGCTGTAATTACAGTTCCTGCGTATTTTGATGATAATCAACGTCAAGCAACTAAAGATGCTGGAACCATTGCAGGTCTTGATGTTGTAAGAATAATAAATGAACCAACAGCTGCATCGTTGGCATTTGGATTAGATAAAACTAAACAAGATATGAAAATTCTTGTCTTTGATTTTGGTGGTGGAACGTTAGATGTTACAATTATGGAAATGGGCGGTGGTGTATTTGAAGTAATGAGTACATCTGGTGATACTCAGTTAGGTGGAACTGACATGGATAAAGTAGTAATTAATCACATTCTTGATGAATTTAAGAAAAAAGAAGGAATTGATCTATCTAAAGATAGTACTGCAATGGCTAGAGTTAGAGAAGCTGCAGAGAAAGCAAAAATTGAACTTTCAACTATTATGGAAACTGACATTAATCTTCCTTTCATTTCTCATGATCCCTCATCTGGTGCAAAAAATCTTGAACTAAGACTAACAAGAGCAAAACTTGATGATTTAATTCGCCCAATTATTCAACGATGTAAACCTTCTATAGAAAAAGCACTTGAAGATGCTAAAATATCAAAAACAGATGTTAGCAAAATTGTGATGGTTGGGGGACCTACAAGAATTCCACTAGTGAAAAAATTTGTTGGTGAAGTTCTTGGCAAAGAACCTGAATCTGGCATTGATCCAATGGAAGCAGTGGCTATGGGTGCAGCAATTCAGGCTGGAATTATTGCTGGAGATGTAACTAGTGATATTGTATTACTTGATGTAACACCATTAACATTAGGAATTGAAACTTTGGGTGGAGTAAGAGAACCATTAATTGAAAGAAATACAACTATCCCAACATCAAAAAGTAAAGTTTTCACTACTGCTGCAGATAATCAGACAGCAGTAACAATTCATGTGGTCCAAGGGGAAAGACCTATGGCAACTGATAATGTTTCATTAGGAAGTTTTAATCTTACAGATTTACCACCTGCTCCTAGAGGAATTCCTCAAATTGAGGTAAAATTCGACATTGACGCAAATGGAATAATTAATGTAACTGCAAAAGATCTTGGAACCAAAAAAGAAGCTAAAATTACCATCTCGTCTAACTCAAAATTATCACCTGAAGAAATTGAAAAATTAAAACAAGATGCAGAAAAATTCTCTGATGAAGATAAAAAGAAAAAGGAGAAAATAGATCTAAGAAATGAAGCTGAAAGTTTTATCTACACAGTTGAAAAACTTGTAAATCATGATCTTAAAGACAAAATTTCACAAGAACAAGGGATCAAAGTCACTGATGCTGTAAAAGAAGTAAAAGAATCTCTTGATAAGGAAATTGATACTCTTAAACCAAAACTTGATACTTTAAAAACACTAGTAAACGAAATAACAACTGAACTTTACAAAAATTCTGCTCAACCAAACACAGATCAGAAAAATGCTGGAACTGATGGCCAGCAAGATCAAGGTAATGCTCAGCAAAATACTGAATCATCTTCTGATGAAAATAAAAACTAACAAATTCCACCGTTTATACAATTACAATTAAAGGATGATTTATGGCTGCAAAACGTGATTATTATGAGGTTTTAGGAGTTTCAAAATCATCTGCTTCTGATGAAATTAAAGCACAATATAGAAAATTAGCATTAAAATTTCATCCTGATCGTAATAAATCTGAAGAAGCTGGTGAACACTTTAAAGAAATTTCAGAGGCATATGCTGTTTTGTCAGATCCTGAAAAAAGAAAGGTTTACGATCAACACGGTCACGCTGGTGTCGATGGAAGATATAGTAACGAAGATATTTTTCAAGGTGCAGGTAGTGACTTTAGTGATTTATTTGGAAGAAGCGGTGGGTTTGATTCCATTTTCGAATCAATCTTTGGTAGAACAGGAGGAACTAGCTATAGGCAACAAAGAGGTTCAGATATTCTATATCAAACTACCATTACTCTTGAAGATGTTCTTCATGGAAAAAAAATGGAGATTGATTTACAAAAAGAAATACAATGTGAAATATGTAATGGGTCTGGATGTAAACCTGGGACAAACAAGAATACATGCTCTACATGTAATGGGCAAGGTCAGGTACGTCAAAGCAGAAGTATGGGATTTGCATCATTTGTAACTGTAGTGCCTTGTTCAACATGTAGAGGACAAGGTTCAATCATCCAAACCCCTTGTAGCGAATGTAAAGGAAACGGTAAGAAAAAAGGAAGCAAAAAAATATCATTTGATATTCCTCCAGGTGTAGATAGCGGTGATTATACTGTTCCAGAAGAAGGTAACGAAATGCCAGGGGGAATAAACGGAGATCTAATTGTTAGAATTAGAGTACAAGCTCACCAAAAATTCAAGAGAGATGATATGGATATTTTTTATGATCAAGATGTATCTATGGTTGATGCTGCTTTAGGACGTGAAATTACAGTTCCAACTTTGGATGGAACTGAAAAAATTAAAGTGGAATCAGGCAGTCAACCAAATACAATCATAAAATTAAAAGGCAGGGGTTTGCCACGCATGAATTCAAAAAATAGAGGTGATCAATATGTGCGAATTGTTGTTAATATTCCCAAAAAACTAAGTAAGCATCAAAAAAACCTTTTAGATGAATTCCAAAAAGCCGATCAATAGGTAATAAAATTGAAAATAGCTTTAGATGTAGATGGTGTTCTAGCAGATGTAATTAAATCATGGTTAATTTACAGTAATAAAATCAGAGATAGTATTTCTAAAGATGAAATAACAAATTGGGATTTTTGGAAAAAATTCAAAATTAATAGATATGATTTTTATGAAGAATTATCTGCCTGTTGGAAAAACTGGAATGCAATTCCTCCAACAGAAGAAAATCTGTCAGTAATTACAAAAAATCTTTCAAATTTTGGTCAAGTTGATATTGTTACAGCTAGAGAACTTTCAACTGATTCTTTTGTAAAAGATTGGCTTAAGCATCATGATATAACTTACCACAATTATGTTTCAGTAATTGATGGTCCAATGAAAGCAGATTTAGATTATGATGTTTTTATTGATGATTCCCCATTAAATGCAATTAAATTTTTAGAACGGAAAAAGAATGTTTTATTATACTCACAACCGTGGAATCACCACATTTCTGATCCCAAGGTTCAAAGAATTTTTACACTATCTGAAGCTGTTGAAAAATTGAAATTATGATCTGGCATCTTTGACTAATTTTCTTATTCTAACTTGATGACCGCTTCTTATGTGATTTATGTGATGAGTGTTTGCTATTTCTTTAATTTTATCATCACTATAGAATTTTATGTTATAGCGTCCTAGAATCTTTTTACAATTACTACAATAAATCTCCCTAAATTCCATTTTCTATGTTTGTTAGTTCGAAGTATTTTAACTAAAACAGTATAATAAAGAAACTTATTCAGGATTTCAAAAATTCAGATTGCGGGAGTCGCCCAGCCTGGCCAAAGGCGTAAGGTTCAGATCCTTATCTTCTAGGAGTTCGTGGGTTCAAATCCCACTTCCCGCATAGAATTAGATACTTGCCAATTTTTTCTTGATATTTTTTAAAAGAAGATTGTTTATCATTTCGCCTGATGCTTTACCCCTTAATTTCTTCATAGCAATTCCCATAAGTGGTCCAACAGCTCGTTCTTTTTGATTTTTAACAATTTCTTGATTTGTTTCAACTATTTCTGAAATGATCTTTTCTAAATCTGATTCATTTACAACCTCAATTGAAGTATTTTTAATTGCCTCTTCAGTGGTTTTTGCTTTTCCAGCCATAATATTTTCAAAAATCATCTCAATTGATTCTTTGGTAATCTTTCCAATATCCAATAACTCAAATGTTTTTACAATGTCGTCATTTTGCAATAAATTAGCATTTAACCCACTTCTTTCTAAATTCGTAATTGTAGAACAAAGTATTGATGCTACAAATATGGAACTAATTTTGGTTTTTTCAACAATTTTTTCAAATAATTCAATATATCGTGAATCAAAAATCTGTTCTGCTAGTTGTTCATTAATTTCATATTTTGTTTGTAAGTCTTTGATAGATTCATCCCATGATTTTGGTATGTTTTTTCTTGCATCTTCTAATTCTTTTTTTGAAGTTAAGATTGGTGGAATATCTGTTTCAGGATACATTCTTGCTGCACCGGGTCTGGGTCTTAGAAATTTTGTTTCGCCTATCTGAGTAGCTAATCGTGTGTCATTTGGTATGCCTTTATTTTTTATATGTTCAATTCGTAAAATTATTTGATCTATGATGGTATCTATCATTTCAAATGGGATAGCTAAAACTAAAAATGCATCATTATCATTAATTTTTAGAAATTCTTTCAAATTTTGTATATCTTTTTCTTCAATACCATAATTTGGTAACTCGTCTGAATGAAAAACTCCGCCTAAACCAAAAAACCTCACTAATTCTGCTACTTCTTTTCCTAATCGTATTCCCTCATAAGGTGAATATCCAAACATACCTCTCATGTTTTTAAAGACTATTGTAACGATCTCCTGATTTTTCTTTATAGCATTTTGAATAATTTTTGATTCACATTTTTTAAACTGTTCCGTGACTAATCTTCGATCCTCATTATTATGCATCCATTCTATCTCTTGTAATTTTTTTGAAATTTTTAGTAATCCATATTGTCTTTTAGCCTCATATTCTACTACTTTTTCTAATTGTTCTAATTGCTGAACACCTTTTACCTCAATTACAACTCCTCCATCTTTAATTGAAACATTAACATCTTGTCTAATAGAGCCTAATCCTCTCTTTACTTTCTTAGTACTCCTCAAAATTCTTCCTAACCCTAAAGCAATTGATTTGATTTGTTGGGGTTTTGCTTCAAATGGTTCAGTAGCAATTTCAATTAATGGTATTCCTAAACGTTCTAATCCAAATTTTCTTGTAGATCCTTCATCACCCAAATTTTTTGCAGCATCTTCCTCTAGACATATGGATTGAATTCCAATATTTTTACCATCAACCTCAAAATTACCGCCTTGTGAAATTAACATAGTACGTTGGAATCCGGTTGTATTAGATCCATCAACAACTGTTTTTCTCATAGGATAAATTTCACTAAAAATATTTGATTTTAATGTAGAAGCAATAATTAACGCAATTTTCTTTGCATCACCATCTAATTCATGTGGTGGTTCTTCATCTTGTTCTACAAGACAACTACTTGCTGGATTGGCGTAATACATTATTGTTTTTGATTTAGATTTTTCAAATAATGCAGCAGGATCATATTCACCTAATTCACTCTTTGATGCTCGTAATTTCCTTAGAAATTTTATAAAATATTCATCTGATTCTAATGGCATACAATTACAAAACAACTTCTTATTAGTTGCTAGTTGTTGATGAATTTCAAGTCCTACTTTTACTCCAACTTCATTTATGGAAAATTCTGACACTACGATAACCTCTAATCTGATAACTCCGATGCAATATTTTCAAGCATAATTTTCTTTATTTCATTTCTATCTTGAAAATTTCCTAATGTCCACATTGTTTTTACTAGAGCTACCTCAGGAATCATATTTTCTAGTGGAATTATGCCTAAATCAAGTAAATCTCGACCGCTTTCGTACACTGTCATTCTCACTCTACCATCAATACATTGAGATGTCATGCCTAGAAAAATTCCTTTTTCATTTGCTTTTTTTACATTACCGTACATTATTTTTCCAATGTGCCCTAAACCAGTTCCTTCAAAAATTATTCCATCATAATTCATTTCAATAATCTTTTCCAAGAGACTAGGATCATATCCTGGATGATATTTGATTAGAGCTACTTTTGTATTGATCTTAATTCTTGGTTGAAATTCTTTTACTTTAAAAAAATTATTTCTTGCATTTCTTTGAACTTGTTCGTTTACAACAATAAATGCTGGATCATCTCCAACAGTTTGAAATGCGCCTCTTTTGCTAGTGTGATTTTTTCTAACTCTTGTTCCAAAATGACACGCAATTGTTTCATCGTTTTCATCTTGATGCATTACAATATAGACGCCATTTGTTTTACAATCAATCAAAAATTTTACTGCACCAATCAAATTTAGAGCTGCATCTGAAGAAGCACGATCAGAGGATCTTTGTGAACCTACAAGTGCAATTGGAATAGGAAATCCTGCAAGTGCAAATGAAAGAAATGATGATGTATAATGCATAGTATCTGTTCCATGCGCTATAATTATACCTGAATAGTCTGAATTCGAATGCTCTTTTAATTTATCAGCAATTTTTAACCAATGTTCTGGCATTATGTTTTCTGAATATTCTGAAAATAATACTTCTGCGTCCATATTTGCAATTTTAGAAAGTTCTGGCACTGATGAATTAAGTTCTTCAGCACTTAGAACTGGAGTTACTGCACCGGTTCTATAATCTACTTTACTTGCTATTGTTCCTCCTGTTGATAATAATAGAATTTTTGGCAAGTTTGGATTTTTTTCAACACTTTCTACTTTTTCAATATTTTTTTTAGGACTAGATGTTATCTCGATTTTTTTGATCTTTTCTATTTCTAATCCAATGTTATATCCACTTTTTAATTTGAGAACAAGATGTGAATCGTCACTGTGTTCATATCTTGGCATAATTATTCCCAAATATGTTAAATCTGCTAAAATCTTGACGTTATCTCCAACAGTGATCCTGTTATTTTTTAAAAACTCTAATGATTTACCTGTATATCCTCTAAATTCTGACATTTACGAGAGTTGGTATTGTCTATTTAATAAAAACTACCTGTAATAGGTAGCGACTAGTTTTTCGCCTACTTTGAGGTTTTTTTGCTCTCTTACTTTTCTTACTGCTGCTTCAAAGTTAGTCATAGATACTAATGCAGTAGCGGAACTTTTCTCAATGTCTTTGACATCTGGATGTTCATCTAAAAATTTATGAATTACAAGTGATACTGCAGTATTTGCAATTGCAGCAGTATCTGCACCGCTTAAACCGTCTGTTAATTCTGCAATTTTATCAAGATTGACAATCCAATTTTTACGACAATTTTCTAATTCATTTTCTGAATGACCTTCTTTACTTTTTGCACAAATAGGACACTCACTTTTCCATTTACAAACATTTTCTAATTCATTTTCTGAATGTTCTTTCTTCGATTTTTTACAACTAGGACATTTGGATGCATACCAATTTGATTCATTAAGAAAATTTTCATTATTAGCTATTGGAATTTTTTTAGCATTTATTTCTAAAATCTTTTTTCTACTTTCCTTATCTGGTAATGGTATCTGAATAATTTTATCAAATCTACCTGGTCTTAGTAATGCTGGATCAATCATATCTGGTCTATTAGTAGCTGCTAAAACAACTACTCCATGCATATTTTCCATACCATCTAATTCTGTAAGTAATTGACTAACCACTCTTTCAGTAACAGCTGTTTCGCCTCCTGCACCTCTAATTGGGGCAATTGAATCAATTTCATCAAAGAATACAACACATGGTGAAGCTTGTCTTGCTCTTCTGAAAATTTCTCTTATTCCGCGTTCAGATTCTCCAACCCATTTTGATAATAATTCAGGACCTCTAACTGAAACAAAGTTTGCTTCACTCTGAGTTGCAACTGCTTTAGCTAATAATGTCTTACCAGTACCGCTTGGACCGTGTAGCAAAATACCTCTTGGCATTTTATGTCCTAACTTATCATATAGTCCTGGATATTTCATTGGCCATTCTACTGCTTCTTGGAGTTCACGTTTTACATCTTGCAAACCGCCAACATCATCCCAGCTAACATCTGGATTTTCAATGAAAACTTCTCTCATTCCAGAAGGTGTTACTTCAATCAAAGCTTGTTTAAAATCTGAATTTATTAAAACTAATTTTTCAAGTGCTTCAGCTTGAAGTTTTTCTTCTTCCAAGTTCAAAACTTTCATTAATCTTCTCAAACATTTCATTGCAGCTTCTTTACAGAGATATTCTAAATCTGCACCAACATACCCATGGCTAGTGTTTGCCATAATATCAATATCTACAGTCCAATCTTTACGACAATTTTCTAATTCATTTTCTGAATGCTCTTCTTTACTTCTTGCACAAATAGGACACTCACTTTTCCATTTACATACTTTTTCTAATTCACTTTCTGAATGTTCAGTTAATGATTTTTTACAACTAGGACATTTGAGTTCATACCAATTTGGTCTATTCTCAAAATTTTCTGTATCACCTAATGGCATGTTTCTGCTATGGATAGCAAGAATGTCCTTTCTTCCTTTTTTATCTGGAACTTTAATCTCAATTTCTCTATCAAATCTACCCGGTCTTCTAAGTGCTGGATCTATTGCGTTCGGTCTGTTTGTAGCTGCAATTACGATAACCTTTCCTCGAGCTTCCAATCCATCCATTAATGATAACATTTGTGATACTACTCTTCTTTCTACTTCGCCAGTTACCTCTTCTCTTTTAGGTGCAATAGAATCAATTTCATCTACAAATATTATTGATGGTGCTTTTTCTCTGGCTTCTTTGAAAATCTCTCTTAGTCTAGCTTCGCTTTCTCCGTAAAACTTGCTCATAATTTCTGGACCGGAAATACTAATGAAATGAGCTTGACTTTCATTTGCAACTGCTTTTGCAAGTAAGGTTTTACCTGTTCCAGGTGGACCGTATAATAATACGCCTTTTGGGGCTTCAATTCCTAATTTCTCAAAAATTTCTGGATGTCTTAATGGTAGTTCTATCATCTCTCTTACTTTCTTTATCTCATCAGTTAAACCTCCAATATCCTCATACGTTACTTGAGGAACTCCTCGTAATGTTTCACCCTTTTCTGCGATATGGAAAACAGTTTTTTGAGTAACCAAAACTGCATCTGCAGCTGGTGTTACTCCAATCACTTGAAATGTTAAACGTCCTCCAAAATATGGTACCATCACATTATCTCCCTTAATCAAAGGAACGCTTTCAAGAGCATCAGCAAGGTAACGCTCATCAATTGGAGGTATTGCTTCAAGTGGTGCAACTACAACTTTTTCAGCAGCAACTGCTTTAATTTTTCTTACAGTAATGGTATCACCTATGGCAATTCCTGAATTATTACGACCCAATCCATCAATTCTGATAATTCCTTTTCCTTCATCTGATGGGTAAAGTGGAAGACATTTTGCAACGGTTCTTCTCTTGCCCTTAATCTCAATAACATCGCCAGTAGATGCATTTAGTGTATCCATAGAATCATAATCAATTCTTGCTACGCCACGGCCTACGTCTCGTGTATATGCTTCTAGAACTTTAAGAGAAAGTGCATTCTGGCTCATATTACAAACTCTGTTGTCTAATTTTTATATCTTTGTGGTAATTTCAGCAAAATACATGGGTAAAATCACAAGCTTAAAATCCTTAATGAATGGGAATCGATCTACTTGGGTAAGAGACCATTAGTAAGAAGACGTGGCCGTGGAGGATTTCAATTTAGATCTACTTCTACTGGTAAAGTAGGTAGTAAAGCAAAATATCCTCGATTTTCGTTATCTGAGCAACATGAAGGATTAGTAATTGATCTAGTACATGAGCGTGGTAGAGAAGCACCACTAGCTAAAATACGATTTGAAGATGGTTCAGTCTCATTTATGCCTGCAGTTCTTGGTACTAAAGTGGGTGAAACTTTCCAATTTGGATTAAAATCAAAAATCGAAAAAGGAAACGTAATCAGCGTTCAAAACATTCCTGATGGAACTATTGTTTGTAACGTCGAAAAACATTTTGGTGATGGCGGCGCTATAGTAAAGTCAGCAGGAACAAATGCAACTATTTTCTCTCACGGTGAAGAGGGAGTTACAATAAAACTCCCATCTGGAAAATTCACTACGCTTAATCCAAAGAACAGGGCAATGATTGGAACTTTGGCAGGTGGTGGAGCTGGCGAACGATTCTTTATGAGTGCAGGTAACAAATGGCGTAGTTTTAGAGCTAAAGGAAAGAAATTTCCAATTGTCAGAGGTGTAGCACAAGCAGCTTATGTTCACCCACACGGTGGTGGACGACACCAACACGTTGGACAAAGTTCTACTGTTTCTCGAAATGCTCCGCCTGGAGCTAAAGTAGGTAGCATTGCTGCAAGAAAAACTGGTAGAGCTAGAATTAAAGAAAGAAAGTAATATTCTGATTTTTCTTCCCTAAAATTGATTAATACCTGATTGAAAATATTTTTTGTATGTCAAAGCAAAGAATAAGAATTTTTGTAAAAGGTAAAGTACAAGGTGTATTTTTTCGGCAAGCGTTAAAAGTAATGGCTAAAAAAAATGATGTTTTTGGTTGGGTAAAAAATCTAAAAGATGGTCGAGTTGAAGCTGTACTTGAAGGAGATGAAGAAAAAGTAAATAGACTAATTGAATGGTCTCATGGAGGACCAGCAAATGCACGAGTCGAAGATGTTGAAATCCGAAACGAGAAATTTACTGGAGAATTTTCAAAATTTGATGTATTGTACTAGTTGATTGTTTCAAAAGCATTTTTTATGATTTCTTTGAGTTCTGTTATTTCTTGTCCTGTTTTGATTTGTAGAATTTGTGGGATCTCTTTTCTGCTTTTTTGAATTTTAATTATAATGCCTTCTCTTTCTGGCTCTACATCTACAAACCATCTAAACGTCATGGATTTTCCAAAAACAACTCTATGCATTCTAATATCTTCAACTACATTTTCTCCTAATGAAAGACAGAATTTTCTTACAGAATCAAATAGTGGTAGTACTGAACTTGGAATTTGTTTTTTAAAATCATTATAATCCCTTTTCGTTCCAAAAGAAATTATTTCATCCATGGTGGTTAAAATTTAATTTTAATTATAAAGGTAGTAGATCTGTTGGTTCCAGTCTAGACGGATAGCCCCATTTCAAGGCATACAAGATCCGCCACGTAGACGAGGAAGCGTGGATGCTCCACCTTAGGATTGCTCCCTCCCGGACCTCATCCCTTTCGATAGTTCGGACTTAGACGTTATCCCTTCGGATAATTCTGGTCCTGCAACCACCCGCCTCGGCGTGATTTCATTTCCGCACACCAAGCGGGAATTACCTATCTAGAGATTTACCCAACAGTTACTGATCTCTGCGTATAGCCGGTTTCAGAATAGGGCACGGCTGGCACCCCAATCCTACCTACTACCATTTTTTTCTATGACGGTATGTTATATTTGCATTAGGTTTGATTTTCTTTTAGTTTTAAAACCATATTACACACAGAACAGATCTTTCCAGTGCACTCATTACCACATTTTATACAAATTGTCTTTTGTTTGTTATTCCCTTCTTTAACAATTTGAGATACTTTGACAATTGATTGATAAAGATTATTCTTAATTCCACTATGTTTTCCTTCTAATGCATTTAAGAACTCTCTGATCTCTGTTCTTATTCCTTCGTTCATGTGTGGACAAGGTTCTGTTTGAAATGGTATGTCATTTGTAAATGCATAAAATACAATTTCAGATTCATAAATCTCACAAAATGGCTTTATCTTTCTTAATGTGTTGCTGGAATTATCCGGATCCATCCAACCAATCTTGGTAGTATCTCCAGATAACATGTTTATTACAAATGTCTGTAACGTATCATCTAAATTATGCCCTGTTGCAATTACATCTGCGCCAATATCTTTTGCTGCATGATCAATTGCACGTCTTCTTAGAGTTCCACAAATTGAACATGAAGATGTTTTTTCGCTTTCTCTCAAGTCTAGTGCTTCTTCTAATGTTAAATCAAACAATTCTTTGTAAGAAAAAACTTTATGTTCTACATTTAATTTAGCACAATACTTTTGGACAATTTCTAATGCCTCGTTTCTATAACCTGGAATTCCTTCATCAATTGTTATTGCCTTTATTCTAAAGTTATGTGTTTTAGTCATTTGGTTAATGATGTCAAGTAAAGCAAGAGAATCTTTGCCCCCAGATACTGCAACAGCTACTAGTTCATTATTTTGAATCATATTGTATTTTGAAATAGTTTTTGCAGTCTTTCTTACGATAGAACTTGAAAAACATCTAGAGCATAATTTTTCTCCAGAATATTTACGCGTGTATGCTGCTTGATTCTCACATCTGTCGCATTTCATTAAATCCACTGATTATTTTTCATTAATGATTCTTTAGGTATTTTTTAGATAGTAAACCAGCCTGATTTCATGTATGATAATGCAATATTCAAACCAAACAATGCAAACGTGAATGCATAAATTCCCCACATTGTAGTGTTTACTGCCTTATCAGAAATTTTCTTATCTATGATTGTATGAATGAATTTTCCCCCATCTAAAATTGGCAATGGTAACATGTTGATGATTCCAATAAAAAATGATATCATCCATAACCATAGCAAAAACATTGAAACATTTGGATCGTTCCATTCAATAAAATTCAAAACTGGTTTGTATGCAAATGAATTATCCCTCATTATCCCTATCAATCCTCTTTGAGGATCTTCAGGTGATGGAATTACTTCAACAGGAAATTGTAAAATCTGCCCATTTCTCAATACTGAAACATTTGCAATTTCACCTGGAATCAGCTCTGTCTTTTGAAAATCCAACGGACTCAATATTTGGATTCCATTAATTGAAGTAATGATGTCATTTGCAAGCAGTCCTGCTTTTTCCGCTCCAGAGTTTTCAATTATTGAAAGTATCAGTACACCATCTGGTAAATCATAAAATGTACTTAGCAATGGTTCAGGTAAAACCATTGCAAAGAAAGGATTTGTTAAAAGTATCAATCCTAACGCAAGTGCAAAAATTACATTTGAAGTAGCTCCTGCACCAATGACTCTTAATTTTGAAATCTTTTTTGCTTTGTTAAATTCTTCCTCGTCTGGTTCTACAAATCCTGCAAACATTGCAATAAATATTGCAAACCCTCCAGTTTTTATCTTAATTTTTTCTAGTGTTGCAACAATACCGTGAGCACCTTCATGAATAACTAAAACAATTGGAATTGATAGTAAAAAGTATAGAATTGATGATGAAGAAGTCAAAGTTACACCAGGAATTAAGACGGTTAACTGTGAAAATTCAGTTGGTGCTACAAAGTAGTTAGAAATATTTGATAGTAAAAACCAAAATGCAAATCCCATCATAAGAAAACCTGCAACTACACTAACATTAGCAAAAATTTTGATTCCTCGTCTGGTTCGTCCCAACATTCTTGTTAATGCTGATTGTACTTGCTGATTTTTGTAAACTAGACTGTAAATTTTTAGCTCAAAGCCATGTTTTTCTAATTTTAATCCCTTGGCAACTATCAAAATTACTACCCACGCTATTAACACATAGATTATCGAATTTTGAGTAATGAAATCAAGGTCCAAACTAATTGTTAATTTTTTAAACTACGGTCATTTATAGGTATTATGAAGCCAACCATGATTATCTCCACATATCCTAACAAAATTTCAATTACAAAAATTGCAAATCAATTAATTGAAAATAAAATTATTGCTTGTGTTAACATTACTAAAATTTCATCCATTTATTCTTGGAATAATAAAATTGAAAATACTACTGAATATCTTGCAATCTTCAAAACCACACAAAAAAACAAAAAAATTCTCAAAGAAAAAATTAAAGAGACTCATCCCTATCAAGTTCCTGAAATTGCTGAAATTGCTGTCTCATCAATAAATTCGTCTTATCTCAAGTGGTTAGCCGAATCTACCTCTTAGGCTTCTACGGCATAACGCAGCAAAGAAACTATTCCTCCCAATCCAGTAACTCTGAGACCTATGTCTGTGGAAGAGTCTACGCTGTAAGTTTTTACACCTTTACTCTCAGCATCGTTAAGAAGTTCTATTACTTTTTTTTCATCATTTGTTTGGATTGCTTTATCTGAAAAAACTAGTAATTCAACAGCACCGAATTGATTAGCTTTAAGAGTTTCCTCAAATCCCATGGTAAATTTCCTGCTTTTTTTGTTTGCCCTTAGCATTATCTCATCAATTATTGAAGATACTTTGGCCAGTTTGCTCTCTGACATTATTTCTTTCATAGCTTGGGATTTTGTAAATGTGTATATTCCATCTTCACCTCCTGAATCAATGCCTTCTGCAATCTGAATTTTATATTTTTGAGCATTTTGGGATTTTAAAATAAAATTAGAAAATCTTTTCTTTGTTTCTCCTGGACCAAATATTATAATAGTATCTGTTTCTTTAGCTATAGAAAACAATGCTTGTTGAATCTGCTCAAAAAATTTTTCTATATTGAAATTTGTTTTGTATCTCTTTCCTCCAGAACCAGAATAAATGTTTGGAATAAACTCCAAATGTGTTCCTTTTAGTCTTGCAATACCGCAATCCCCAGTATCAATTGCAACTAGTACAAAACCTACTTGCTTGTTATTTGACTCGATTAAATTTTTTTCAATTGGTGACCACTTTTTCTTTGTGATTGTAATGCCGTCATTTACTTTAAGAATAAATGAATGATGTGATCCGTGAGGTACAGACTCGTTACTTGATTCTAATATAGTGCCGCCAATTCTTAATCTATCTAAAACATCATCAAGGGATATTTTTTCTACATTTAGTGCAATTCTTACTCTGATTCTTTCACCCTTGTCTGGTCTTGCATAATCTTTTTCTAGTTTGATTACTCTAGTTGTATCTCCAACTATCCTATCACCTTCATTGATTATACGACGTAAATTTAAAAGATCATCAGAATCTTCTGGCATAACAGAAATTGAATTATCGTCAATTGTTTTTGTAATCATGATCTTATTCTAATTAACAGAAACAAAAGAGTTTAGCTTGTAACTTCGCTAGTTTTTGTCTCTTCGGTTTTTTTCTTTAGGTAATTTTCAACCCAATCTAATGTGAGTACTCCCGATTCAGCTAGATTTGTTAAAGAATTCGCAGAGGCTTCGCCTACTACCTTTCCATTGTTTTTTCTTATTTGACGCCACTTGAGTGCGGTATTTCCACTCTTTGAATTATAGATAATCCCAAGAATGTCTCTTGCATTAACAAATGTAATGTCTCTTACTTTTTTCAAGGTAACTTTGTCTGCGGCTTCAACATAAATTGATCCCAAACTGTCTTCTCTTTCAGCAAATACTTCTGAATCTTCTAAATAACTTCGTGGAGCATAAGAGCGGCATGTACTGCCAATTACAAATCTTCTAAAACTTTCCAATGATGCTGGAGTGTCAATTGTAACCATTTTGAATAAATCCACAATTCGTCATTTATCAATCTTGTTGAAAGACTCAATAGGCATCTGCCTGAATTATGCCTTGCTGGCAGTGATGACCCTATCCCTTTGATTGATGATGAGGATCTTGAGTTCTGAGCCTGCTCTTAGAATTTTTATGACAGACATGATACTTTCATATCATGAAATCCTTAACTGAATATCTAACCTATAATGTAAAGGGACGTAGAGGTTTTGTCAATATTTCTTCTGATGTGAGAAAACTGGTTCTTAAAAGTAAAGTGCAAGAGGGACTATGTCTTGTAAATGCAATGCATATCACAGCAAGTGTTTTCATAAATGACAATGAAAGTGGTTTACATCATGATTATGAAAAATGGTTAGAGTCACTTGCACCACATGAACCAGTTGATCAATATGAACACAATAATACTGGTGAAGATAATGCAGACGCTCATTTAAAACGACAAATAATGGGAAGAGAGGTAGTTATAGCTATTACTGATGGCAAATTAGATTTTGGTCCGTGGGAGCAAATTTTCTATGGTGAATTTGATGGACAAAGACCAAAAAGAGTGCTAGTTAAAATTATTGGCGAATAATTTATCCAAAATCTACATCGCGCTTCTGACTTTGTGACTCGTTCTTTCTTGCAGAAGCTCTGAATTCTTCATCATGATTCTGAGGTCCATGACCACATTTCACACATGCTACTTTGAATCCATCATCATTTTTTTGCCAAGTTTCACAGCCACAAAAACATGCCATGTGTCATATAATCTTCAATACGATATATCCTTTGGGATCATTCGGAGATTTATTTCTAAGATGTTTTACAGCATTCGCCCATTGGAATCTCATGATCATGAGGACATTTTCTTGGATGCTTTAACATGGTACAAAGTGCATCTGTAAATTGTTTGTTCATATGATGTTCAATTCCACACACCATCTCCTCATCAATTGCAACTTTTAATGCACTGTCCATCAAAACTTCCAACAGTCTACTGTTTCTCATCATGCTGGAACCGATTCTTTCTCCATCTTGGGTTAGTGTTACACCTGCTTTGTTATAGTTTACAAGATTTTTCTCATTTAATTTTTTGAGCATTTGTACAACACTTGGCTGTCTGACGTTGAGCATCTTTGCAATTGTAGATATCTTGACATCTTCTCCTCTCTCTTTTATGTGCCAAATTGCCTTGAGATACATTTCGACATGTTCAGCTTCTGCTGTTCCTACAAAAAGAATTTCATCATTTTCATCATTTACTGCGTCCATACTATACCACCTTTGAATCTTTTAATAAATATTCAAAGTATTGCCTTGCAAATCCTGCCAATCCTGTATGATCTGCCCAAATTGCAACTAGATCTGGAGTATTCATTGCTCCCATCTCTGGACCCAATAAAATTACGACATATCTGTTATCTGAAATTATTCCTCCACCAAAGAGTCCTTTTTTGATTTTTACAGTTGCAACTCTGCTTATTGCCTTGAGTGACTCTTTGTCCATTTTATCTGAAGTTAATATTTTGATGTCCACCCCTTTATCGTGTAATGCTCTTAGTTTTGGTAATGCTTGTCTGACTAACTCTTGTCCTGCTTCAGGTAATGCAATCATTACTTCATTTCTGCAAGATTCAACCATCTCCAAAATTTTTGAAGCGATATTTATTGCACCAGATAATACCCATATGTCTGGCCTTTCACTGGTTCCACTTTTTTCATACAACGGAACAAGCTCGTTTAAAATAATATTTTGATTTTGTAAAAAATCATTTTGCATCTTTTGTTTTGTAGTCTCCAACCCCGTAGATGGAGATTTTGCAAAGTATTTTGTTGGTCTGGAATCATCAGAGCCAATCCAGCCTTTCTCTTCTAGTGTCCCTAAAACCTCATAAATTTTTGAATAAGGAACACCTGACTTTTGACTAAGATCAGAGGCCGTCAATTCACCCGTTTCAAGTAACGATGCAAATGTCCTCGTTTCATAACTAGTAAGACCAATTTTTTCTAGAGCCTTTCTTGTCTTATCAGTTATGTTCATGCGATCTAATCGTTAAGTTTTGATATTTAAACCAGTCACGCCTGATTACTAAATTCCATACGGGGCCAAGTAGGTAATGCATTATATAGCATTTCAGAAAAGTTGCCAATGTAAGCATGGCATTAATTCAGATTTCCAATCAGTCAAGTAAAAGTCTAGGCAAAAAATCAACTATTAGATTCACTCAAAGCATATGTCCTGACTGTAACATGATATTAGATGCAGAAGTCTTTGAGCGAGACGACAAGGTCTACATGTCAAAGATTTGCCCAACTCACGGTGAATGTGAGGAATTATACTTTGGATCATATCAAATGTACAAGAAATTCAGTACATACTGGGTAGACGGTAAAGGCGCTCATGCTCCAAACGTAATGATTGACAAATGTTCATGTCCAAATAACTGTGGATTGTGCTCAAATCACCTATCACACAGTGGATTGGCAAACATGATTGTAACTAACAGATGTGATTTGACATGCTGGTATTGCTTCTTTTATGTAAAGAAAGGCCTTGAAGGCGCTTACATGTATGAACCTGATCATACACAAGTAAGAGGAATGATGAAGACACTAAAGGCCGAAAGACCAATTCCAGGTAACTCTATTCAGATTACTGGTGGTGAGCCAATGCTTAGAGAAGATATTGCTGATGTTATTAAAATAATGAAAGAAGAAGGCGTTGACCATGTCCAGATGAATACCAATGGTATTAGACATGCAATGGATCCAGAAGCTGCAAGAGAAGTCAGACTAGCTGGATGTAACAACTTATATCTTTCTTTTGATGGTGTAACTGCAAGAACAAATCCAAAGAATCACTGGGAAATTCCATATGCCCTTGATAGCTGCAGAAAGACCGGAACAACTGTAGTATTTGTTCCAACTGTAATTAAATCCATTAATGATCATGAATTAGGTGGAATTATTCGTTATGCGCAAAAGAACATGGATGTAGTTCACGCTGTTAACTTCCAACCTGTATCACTAACTGGTAGAATGGGTAAAGGTGAACGTGAAAAATATAGAATTACAGTTCCAGATTGCATTCAAAGAATTGAAGAGCAGACAAATGGTGAGGTAACTGTTGATGACTGGTTCCCAGTACCAAGCTGTATGCCACTAACTAATGTAATTGAGGCATTTTCTAGTAAACCAAAATATGAATTATCTATCCACTTTGCTTGTGGTGCAGGAACATACATCTTTGAAGACGCAGAGACAAAGAAATTTGTTCCACTAACTAAGTTCTGTGACATTCAAGGAATGCTTGAACTATTTGAGGATAAAGCAGAAGAGATTCGTTCTGGTAAAAACAAGTACTTTACAATGCTTGAAGTTGTAAGAAAACTCAAGGGATTCGTTGATACAAAGAAGCAACCAGCAGGACTAGACTTGGCAAAGATGTTTGGCAATATTCTAATGAAGAGATCATTTGAGTCAATTGGCTCATGGCATGTCAAAGGATTGTTCTTGGGTATGATGCACTTCCAAGACAAGTACAACGAAGACTTGGAAAGACTCCAAAGATGTGATATTCATTATTTGACTCCTGATCTTAGAATAGTTCCATTCTGTGCATTTAATGTAATTCCAGAATGGTACAGAGACAGAATTCAAAAGAAATATTCCATTACTGTAGAAGAATGGGAACAAAGAGAAGGCGTCAAACTAGAAGACGGTTTGTATCGTGGTCTGATGAGACGTGGAGCAGGTGATGAACTTGCTGCTGGCTGTGCAAAGAGTCAGATGTTCCATGACGCTGCTCAGGCAACAATGTAAATCTTAGACCTTAAATTATCTAAAACTAATTTTGTTTTGTGAAGATTCTCTTTATCTCTCCAAGATATGAAGGAGGTATTGGAGGTCATGCATTTAGGGTAGCAGAAAAATTGCGTGAATCTGGATTTGATGTAAAGTTAATGCATGTCCCACATGTTCCAATAAAAAATTTGAAAAATCCAAGTTTTGCAATTTTTGGTATGATAAAGGCAATATTTGACAGAGAAAAATATGATGTTGTACATGCATGGAATGTTCCATCTGCATTTGTGATGAAGTTTGTAAAAGCAAAAAAGAAAGTTCTTTCAGTTCATGGGATTTATTCAGAACAGGTAGACGTATTGCATTCTACTGCCACAAGTAGTATGGTTAGTAATGCAGAGTCTAAAGTTTTGAAATTTGCAGATGTTCTTACAACTGATTCAAAATCTGTTCAAAAAACATACAAAGAAAAACTGAATCTTGACTTTGTGTATCTTCCAGCACCGTTAGATATTAAAAAATTTAATGAAATTCCAGACGTAAAAAAAATTGAGAATCAAATTGCCTATGTTGGGCGAGACAGCTTTGAGAAAGGAACTGATATTTTACGAAATATAGAACCGCAAATTAAAGGCAAAATAGTTTACTGTACAAACATGTCCTGGGTTGAGGCTATGAAAAATCTCAAGGCATCTTTTGTTCTAGTTGTTCCTTCAAGAATGGAGAGCTTACCACAATCAATTAAGGAAGCGTTTTTTTTAAAAATTCCAGTAATAGCTACAAATGTTGGAGACATTCCTGAAGTGATTAAAAACAATGAAACAGGAATAATTGTTCCACCAAACGATCCGCAATTGTTACTTGATGCAATTAATTCATTATTGGAAGACAAAGACAAGGCATCAACAATGGCAGAACATGCATATGACTTTATAATGGAAAATTTTACTTGGGAGAAATTAATCTCCAAATACACTGATTTTTATAAAAATTTATCTTAGATAAAAAATTTTGATAATCCATTTTTTAATTCCATAGAATACTTCCATTTTAATACAGATTCAGTCAAGTTGGTATCTGCCTGACTAGACTGTACATCACCATCCAGTGCATTTTCATACTGTATCTCTAGTTTCAAACCTGATAATTCGATCATTATTTTTGCAAGATGCTCAATTGATGTTGTAATGCCTGTACCAATATTAAAAAATCCGTTATTTACATTGCTTTGCATAGCAGCTATGTTTGCACGTGCAACATCTTCAACAAAAATAAAATCTCTTAATTGTGTACCTGTGCCAAAAATTATTGGAGATTTTTTTTCTTTTAACCTGTTGAGGAATTTTGTAATTACGCCGGCGTATGAACCAGTTTGCCCTTCCCCATAGACATTAAAATATCTGAGGCCAATAATGGATACATTATCTTTGGAATATTTTTCAGCAAGAAACTCGTCGTCTAATTTTGTTTTTCCATATGGGTTAATCGGATTACGTTCGCTATTCTCTTGTATTGGAATTTTTTTTGGATTTCCATATACACTTGAACTGCTTGCATAAACTACTTTCAAGTTAAACTCTTTTGCAATTCTAAATATGTTTTCAGTTCCTTTTACATTGACATCGTTGTATTCTTGTTGTTTTGTAAATGATTCTTGTACATCGGTAAGTGCAGCTTCATGAAATATTCCGTCAAAATTTTTTATTATGTCTCTGAGTTGACCAAAATCTCTTATGTCAATTTTATGAAATTCAACATCAAGTGATGAAATTCTGTCAATTTTTCCTCGATATAGACTATCAATTACAACTGGAGTGTGATTTTGCTTGAGGAGTTGTCTTACTATGTTGTTTCCGATAAACCCTGCTCCTCCAATTACTGCAAATTTCATGTCGTCGCTAAAATTTTCCAATCTTTAAATCTTCATCATTAATAAAACTAAAAAACAAGTAAATTATGTGAAGTTGTAAGTCAGAAATGAAAAATGTTCTAGAAATGAGCGAATCTGAGTTCAATAATAGCATTCAATCAGGATCACTCAAAATATGTGTAATTGGAATTGGAAGAATAGGTCTCCCTACAGCATTATCGTTTGCCAATTCTGGTCTGTCTACTATCGGTCTTGATATCAACTCTGAACTAGTTGATATGGTTAATCAAGGTGAATTTCCATTAAAGGACGAACCTGGATATCCTACAATATTTGAAAAAGTTTTAAAAGAAAAAAAATTCACTGCAACTACTAAAATTCAAGATGCTGTTCCTCAGTCAGATGTAATAGTTTTATCATTGCCTACACCAATGGATAAACAAAATGTACCAAATTATGATGCTTTACGTTTAGTAGGAAGACAACTTCATGAATTTTTATCTTCAGGCTCTATTGTAATTGTTGAAAGTACAATTGAACCAGGTTTTATTGAGAATGAACTAAAATCAATAATAGAAGGAAATGATCTCAAATTAACAGCAGGAAAAAATTTTGGTATAGGAGTATGTCCAGAAACTGCAAACCCTGGACAAATTCTTAATGACTTTGAGAGATTGCCTCGATTAGTTGGTGCAATAGACCAAAGAACACATAATATAATAAAAAAAATCTACAAACATGTTTTTACTGTAGACTTGATTTCAATGCCTGACTGTAAAACAGCAAATGCCGTAAAATTAACAACAAATGTTTTTCGCGATCTAAACATTGCGTTTATCAATGAGCTGGCATTAATCTTTGAAAAATCTGGAATAGATATCATGACCGTTTTAGAAGCTGCAAAAACAAAATATAATTTCCAAGTTCATTATCCTGGAGCTGGAGTTGGTGGACCATGTCTTCCTGTAAACTCTTATCAAATGATAAATTTTGCAAAAACCTTTGGCTTTGATAACTTTTCAATTGTTGAAACAGGAAGAAGAATTAATGAATCAATGCCAGATCATGTAATTGAACTTTTGAAAGATGCTTTTAGCGAATCTTGTACAGACATAAAACAGTCAACAATATTGATTTTAGGCGTAACATACAAACCAGATATAAAAGATGTTCAATTAACTCCTGCTGAACCAATTATTTCAAAATTACACCAATTAGGTTCTAATGTAAAAATATATGATCCGTACTTTAAGAATTCAACTTTATTTGGAATAAACTGTGAATCAAATCTTGTAGAATCTTTGAAGCAATCTGATGCATTAATTGTGGTTACAGCTCATAAAGAATTCCATGATCTAGAACCAGCATTCTTAAAATCAACTCTGAAATCTCCAGTGGTAATTGATTCTAGATGTATAATTAATCAATTTGATGCAAAAAATGCAGGATTGATTTATCGTGGAGTTGGACGTGGAAAACTCTAATTCGAAATTAGCTCTTAATTCAATCAAAAATATTCTTACTCTTAGATACAATCCAACAAAAAAATCAAAATTTGCCAAAAAAACTTGGAAAGATTTTGTTGAAAAACCGCTTGTTACATCTCCAGAAATAGTAGAAAACTTGATCTGTTCAAACATCCATAAAACAATTAGAAATTCTACAAATACAAAAACGTCAATTGCTCTTAGTAGCGGAGTTGATTCTACACTTGTTTTGGCACTATTAAAAAAAACATGTTCAGATGTAAAAATTAATGCAATCTCAATTAGATTTGAGGACAGTGTTGATGAATCAAGATACGCTGCAAAGATTGCATCAAAATTTGACATAGATCATAATATTGTATATGTTGAAAATTATCTCAAAGAGTTACCACATGCAATTAGTATTATTAAACACCCGTTTTGGGATTTACACTGGTATCATGTTGTAAAAAAAGCAAAAACTCTAGGGAAATTACTAGTATCAGGAGATGGTGGCGATGAATTATTTGGGGGCTATACATTCAGATACAAAAAATTTCTCTCTCTAACTGCAAAAAACTCATCTCCAATTGATAAAGTCAAAGCATATCTACAATGCCATGAAAGAGATTGGGTAGAAGACCAAGCAGACATATTTGGTAAAAAACTTGGTTTTAATTGGAATCATATCTACAAACAATTTTTACCATATTTTGATAATCCGCTACATCGATTATCACAAGTATTTCTGGCAGATTTTAATGGTAAACTACTCTACAACTGGATTCCTCTGAATACAAGTTTTTATGATTACTTTAAAGTAAAACCTATTACTCCACTATTATCTAAAGAAACAATTCAATATACTACACATTTACCAATTAATTTGAAATATAACTTAAAAACTGATACTGGAAAGCTTCTCTTACGAGAAATTCTTCACGAGTATTCCCTTGATAAATTATTGATTAAGAAAAAACAGGGTTTCTCCATAGATACCATGAATTTGTGGAAATCTTATGGGTATGATTTATGTGATTATTATTTGTCTGATGCAAGAATTGTACAGTCCAAATGGATTAACAAAGATTGGATTGAAAAGCATTTTGATAAAAATAACATTGATATCAGATATGTAAACAAATTTCTTGGGTTATTAGCCTTGGAGATTTGGTACAGAATATTTATCACAAAAGAAATGAAACCAACTACTGTACTTTCATAACTTTTCCAACTACTTAATTCCAATTTTCTCTAAAATATCTAAAAAATCTTTTGCTATTTTATTCCAATTGAAATTTTCCTCTACAAACTTTCTTCCATTCTCTCCCATGATTTTTCTTTTTTCTTTGTCATTAATTAAAAGCGATAATTTTTCAATCCATCTATCTGCATCACCTCTCTCTACCAAAAATCCCGTTTCATTATTTTTCATAAGCTCTGGAATTCCTCCTACGTTTGTTGCAACTATTGGCTTTTTCATTAATTGTGCTTCTTGCAGTGTTAAAGGTGACATGTCAATTCCACTAACTAGCGCATAGACATCAATCTCAGTTAGATATTCTCTGACCTTATCTGGGTATTGCAAATTTCCAAGCCACTTAAAATTATCGTGTTTTCCTAATGCTGATAGAATCTTGTCACGGTACGGCCCATCTCCTGCCCAGTAAAAAGTCACATCAGGCATAGATTTTAGAACATTTTCTAAAACAAGCATCTCTTGGGCTTTTCCCCAAATTACGGCCCCTTGTAATAATCCAACACAAGGATGCTTGAGAGCCATTCCTTTTGATGGGTACCATCTAGATGAAGATATTCCCTGATACATCACTCCTGTTTTCTTGTTTGGATAATTTCTCTTGACAATTTTTTCTAAATGTTCACAAATTGGTACAATTAATGATGATTTTTGAAAAGTTTGTCTGGCAATAGAAATCCAAATTTGCAATGCAATTCTCTTTGGAAGTGATTTGTATAGTGTATTTTTTGCCCATTCCATTTCCTTCCAAATATTCCCTCTCAGATGTATTACTAGAGGAATATTCTGTTTAGATGCAGCAAGTGCAAAATGCCTTTGTCTGTCCACTAGAATGACATCTGGCTTAAATTCAGAAATTAATTGATCAAACTTCTTTCTAGTTTGAAACCAATCAGAAACCTTACGGCTTGGAAAACCATTGCAGATATCTGTATCTACAACTAGCTTACAATCAACTCCTAAATCTGTTAGAGCACTCGCAAATTCCTTTAGATGAAATATCTTGGAGGTAGAACCTCCTATAAGTAATCTCATTTTTGTTCACAGTTATAAAAATAATGTATGTATTAAGACATTTTGTAAAATAAATGGTATTATACTCAATCCTAATATTTTTAAAGCCATAAAAAATCGATTAAACAACTTGAAACCCTCTCTTGTTGAATATCTAGTTTGTCCTATCTGCAGAAAAAATTTCAACATCAAAATAATAAAAAAGTCTAAAGGAGAAATTATGGAGGGATATCTGATTTGTATAAATAAACACAAATTTAAGATTACAAATGGAATTCCTAGATTTGTCACAGATGCTACAAAGGATTTTGTAAAAACTGAGGATGCATTTTCATCAAAATGGAAAATATATCATAAATCATATCATGAGAAAAAATGGTTTGAGTTTCAAAGAAATTGGTTTTTAGAAAGGTTTCAATGGGAACCCCTTGAAAGTTTTAATAAATTTCTATTGACAAAACACAATATTCTTGATGCAGGAACTGGTCTTGGAAATAGTGCAAACTTTCTATCTACTAACAAGCAATCACTAGTTTTTGCAATAGATGCTAGTGAGTCTGTAAATTTTGCTTATAAAAAATACGGTGGTGCTACAAACATTCATTTTTTGCAAGCAGACTTGCGTCAACTTCCATTTAAAAAGAATTTTTTTGATTATGTCTACTCTGATCAGGTACTACATCACACAAAAAATACCGAAACATCATTCAAATATCTGACAAAATTCCTCAAAAAGACAGGTCATATTTCGATCTATGTTTACAACAAAAAGGCTCCGATAAGAGAATTTGCGGATGATTACATTCGTTCAAAGACTACAAAAATGTCTGTAAATGATTGTGTAGAGTTTTCAAAAGATATGACAATTCTGGGAAAATCACTATCTAATCTAAAAAGGAAGATCACCATACCACGTGACATTAAGCTACTTAACATCAAGGCAGGCACATACGACGTACAACGATTCATCTATTGGCATTTTTTAAAATGCTTTTGGGCTGAAGATGGAGATTTTGAGAGAAGTATAGGTGTTAATTTTGATTGGTATTATCCAAAATTTGCTTATAGACACACTCCTGATGAAGTACGTAAATGGTATCGTGATACCAAAATAAAAATTACAAGTTTCAAAGAAATTGAAAGTGGAATTAGTGTTACTGGAAAAAAATAAATTTTTTATAAACTTTGTTTATTCTGTTTTTTTATTATGAAAATATATGAACTTGGAAAAATATGTGCAAAATATTTTCTAATCTTATAACCATGATTTTTAAATATGCTATATCCAGAATAAACTAACGGACCGTTTGATTCATTGTGAACTACATATCCATAAGAAGCAAATATTTTTGCCCAATATTTTTTTGAAAACTTGAAAATTTCAATAATAAAAGATCTTTCTGTTCCTAACGGATGTAGAAATAACAAGTTTTTTAATCTAATTTTTTTATGATTTAATCCATCTTTATCGTCATTTTTTAAATTTTCTTTTGAATTTGATTTACTTGTAATTTTTTTGTATAGTATTTTTGGTAATAGTACATAATGCCAAAAATTAGTAATTACTGACCACCAATTTGATGGAACAATGTGTATGGCTAAACCGTCTGATTTTAGAACTCTGTTGATTTCCTTGAATAGTAAATTTTTATCTTTTATATGAGCAATTACATGTGAAGAAAAAACTAAATCAAATGTTTCTGGCTTGAATTCTAACTCTGTTGCATTCATTTTTTTTACATCAAAATATGTTGAAGACGGATTGATATCAATTGAAATTACATCAAAACCCCAATCTGTTAAAATTCTTGCAAGATATCCGTCTTTTCCTCCAATTTCTAAAATTTTTTTTATACTAACATCTGATAGGTTTTTTCTAATAGATGACAGTTCCTGATTTCGAATAAATTCAATCCATGTATTTTCATTAACCATTTCTCATCTTATGTGATTTTTTCTATACATGACTAAATCATTAAATATCTTATTTTGAGACATACTTTTTGTCATACTTTAATTAGTATAACTAAAATCTAGAATTAATTTATAGTTGTTTACAGTGATATGAAATTGTTTAAAAAAATCAAATCAAAAATCTCACATTTTCCATATTTCTATCAGTGGATCATTCTTGTAAATATGAATAATGATATTTCTACATCCTTCTTAAAATTTAAGGAGATAATGCCCACAAAAGACAGATTTTGGGCGGATCCATTTGTAATTTACAAAGATCAAAAACATCATATATTTTTTGAAGAATTTCTAAATTCTCAAAATAAAGGACATTTGTCAGTAATGACTGTTGATAATAATGGAAATTATACTAAACCTGTAAAAATTTTAGAACGTGATTATCACTTATCATATCCATCAATATTTGAATTTCAAAATGCATGGTATCTGATTCATGGAACAATACATAATTCAAAATCTTATGTGGAATTATTCAAGTGTAATAATTTTCCATTTCAGTGGAAACATGATCGTAAATTAATAATTGATATTCCACTTGTAGATACTACCATGTTTTTTTATAATAAAAAATGGTGGATATTTGCATGTAGCGCCGAAAATAATGGAACATCTAGATCTGAGGAACTGATGTTATTTTATTCTGATAATCCGCTTAGTGCAAATTGGATTCCACACCCTCTGAATCCTATAGTTTCTGATATTCGAAATGCTAGACCTGCAGGAAAAATCTTCAAAATGAATAATAAAATTATTCGACCAGCCCAAAACTGTTTTCAAGTATATGGAAACGGATTTTCCTTTAATGAAATAATTAAATTAAATGAAAATGAATATGAAGAAAAACACCTGGAATTCTTCAAGCCTGATTGGAAAAATGGTCTCATTGGACTTCATACTTTTAATTATGAAAAAGGTTGTACTGTAATTGATGCCAGAATAAAACGAAGCAGACTAAATTAATTAAAGAAAATCCTATCTCAAATCAAATATGATAGTTCAATTGATATACAACATAATAAGAAAAAAATCATGAAACAAAATATTGGCTTTCGAGGATGGTTCTATTTTAGACAAGGATGGACAACTTACTTTGCTTTCATTTTTGCAGCTATCAATACAATGGTTGTTACTTATTACCTAGCAATTGAAAATATTCCTTCTTTAAAGACAATTTTTCCAACATTTTATGTTTATCTAGCTATTACAGCTTCTATTGGTGTTCCGTTGCTAATTTTAGTTGGATATGCACATCAGAAAAAAACCTCATCATATAAAGCCGAAGCTGATATCTATTATGAATCAAATCCTCATGCACTAAGACAATATAACGATATAGAATTGCTTTTGCAATTAAATCTAAAATTAGTTGATCTCTTACTTTTGGATTATGAGAAAAATAAAGTTTCCAATGAAAAATTAGATGAGCTAATAAAATTGAAAACTGAAATAGAAACTTACTTTAATCAAAGAAAAGACAATAAACAAATAGATATTGCATTATTCAAGAAATTTTCACACTTGAAATAATTAATCTCTAATCAATCTGTCATATTCTTCCTTTCCCCATGTACTAATGTTTTTTTCTCTGAATTTTTTTATGTATATTTTTTCAATCTTAAGAATAATAAAACTCATAAGCCTATCCAAGATGGATAATTTTCTATCCAACACTTTATTTTTTTCAAGCACTTTTACAAAAATATTTTCCCAGTCTTTTGATACCAATTCCGGATCAGATATTTTTTTTACATATTCGTATTCTTTTTGTGCTAAATCCTCTCTGAATTGTTTAGACTCCACAATCTTATCTATGATATCTGCTATCTCTTGTGGTTCATTTGATTTTGGTAGAAATGGAGGGATTATTTCCTTACCATCCACAATGTTGGGTTTTTTTGGATCCGTATAACAAATTACTGGTTTTTTACAAAATGCAGCTTCTCTTTCTATCCCGCCTTGAACACCTGCTCTCATCTGCCCCATCACTGCGTCTGCTCCTACAAAATATCTGCCTAATTCATCTCTTTTAATTAATGGAATGAACCTGATTCTGTCTGATTTTTCATTGATTAATTTTTTATTTATTGAACTTAACTCATCAAATTCTTCAGTGGTTGTATCTTCTATAAACCACTTTACTTGTAATACTTCAAAATCTGATTTACAAAGATCTATTGCCTTCCAAATCTTATCCATTCCTTTTTCCAATCCAAATCTCTGTGCTGACAAGAAAGTAAATTTTTCTTTTTTAAATTCAATCGGCTGTATATTTTCATTGAAAAGTTCTGTATCTACAAATATCCTATCTAATCTGATTGCATCCTTTCTATATTTTTTTAATGGTGTATAATATTCGTCCATCGGCGCTATACATGTAATAGCATTATCTAGTATTTTTTTATAAAAGTTTTTTTCAAAAAAATTATAATTTTTATTTTCTTTTGCAAAAGGTGGGCTTGTAATATCCCCTCCGACAAAATACATAATGTAATTTATTCCTGCTAAATATGCAATTCTTGCTCCTGCCCAAGGAACAGCTATACATAAATCATATTTATCTTTGATTTTTTTGATTCTTTCTACTTGTTTTGAAATTAATAACGAGTCAAAGTATTCTATTCCATCTTTTCCAGTTGTAGTTTTATCTACACCTTTTTTTGGAAAATCTATTAAATGAACTTCTACATTTCTAGCAAATTTCTTCATTAGATAGATGTTGCTTGTTGAATCTCCTATTGCCAGAATTTTTAATTTCATCTAAAAGACCTCTTTATTCATTGTTTACACTATAATTTTTAGTTGTATTATCTTAAGATTATGAATTATGTATTGTTCAAGTCTTTATAAAATACTTTATTTAGCTAAATTCTTTCTATTTTGTATTGAGAACAAAAAAACTTGAAATTTCAGAACAGTTTTACTCTGACTTAATATCAATACATAAAAAACGACGAAATGAAGTTAAAAAAAAATGGAACCGAGTTTTACCTTTTAATGAATTAATATCTGACAGATGGGAAAAAGCTAAATTTTTGAATGGATTGTCTGGCAGTAGCATATATGATAACAGTTATGTATTTGGTAAGGTTTCTATTGGAAAAAATACTTGGATAGGTCCTTATACTATACTTGATGGCAGTGGTGGAAAACTCTCCATAGGTGATTTTTGTAGTATTAGCAGCGGAGTGCAAATCTATACTCATAACACGGTAAAATGGGCTGTAAGTGGTGGAAAAGCTGAATATGAAAAAAAATCTGTCAGAATAAGTGATAATTGTTACATTGGTCCTTACTCGGTAATTAGTATGGGATCTAGTATTGGAAAAGGAAGTGTTATTGGAACATCAAGTTTTGTCAATACTGTAATTCCTCCTTATTCAATTGCGTTTGGTTCTCCAGCAAAGATTGTAGGTAAGGTTAAAGTCAAAGGAAAAAATGTAGAGTTTGAGTATTTTAAAAAATAATTTTATAATTTTATTCTACCAATAACTAATAATATCCTAAAACATTAGATTAGAAATGGAAATATTTAATCAAAAAATACAATGGGTTGATCCAATTACTAATGAAACTTTGAATTCTGATGGGCATTATCTTGTTTCAAATCATTCATCATATTCTATATCCAATGGTATACCAAACTTTGTTGATAATGTAAATGATCAAACGCAAAAACAAGTTCAAGAATCATTTGGAGAAAAGTGGACACAGAGTGATTTTGGACAAAATGATGCTGAATTTGAAGAAAAAATTAAGCCTGTTTACCTAGAAATGATGGGTCTTGAAGAATCTGATCTAGATATCTTCAATAATAAAATTATTCTTGAAGTAGGAATTGGAAGTGGTTCATCATCAAGATTATGGGGACCACAAGCCAAAGAATTTCATGGAGTAGATATCTCAAAAGCAATTTACCGTGTTCAAACAAATTTAAAAAAATTAATTCCAAATCCTATTCTTTCCCAGGCTGACATCAATAAACTTCCTTATCTTGACGAAAGTTTTGATGTTGTTGTTAGTAATGGTGTATTTCATCATACACCTGATACAAAATTAGCATTAAAAAATTCCCTAAAAAAATTAAAAATTGGTGGTTTTTGTATTTTTTATATATATAAAACAAAATCACCCATTAGAGAATTTTCAGACGACTATATCCGTTCAAAAATTTCTGATTTACATTATGATAATGCATGGGAAAAAATCAAGCCTCTTACCGATTTTGGAAAGTTACTACATGAAAAAAATACTCAGATTACTATACCATTCGATATAGAACTGTTGGGAATAAAAAAAGGAACATATGATCTACAAAGATTTTTTTATGATTATTTTTTTAAATGTTTTTGGAAAGATTCATGGGGATATGATTATTCTAATCTTGTTAATGTTGATTGGTATCATCCAAAATATTGTTGGAGACATTCAAAAGATGAAATACAATCATGGTGTGCTGAGTTTAATCTAGATATCAAATATATCAAAGAACTAGAAAGCGGTTATGCATGTTATGTTGTAAAAACTTCCAGTATAACCTGAAACAATAATTACTTCATTGAAATAAGAAAAATAGTTGCAAATTAACAAAAACCAAATTCGTAATTATCTTACAATTCGATATGATCCTCTGATAAATTCCTCCCATTTAGCAACTTGGAAAGATTTTGAAACTCAAACTTCTGATCCACATGGGCTTGTGACTGAAAACCTTCTTACTCTCTCTTTAAAAAATTCTATCCCTGATGACAATAAATCAATAGCAATTTCGCTAAGTAGTGGAATTGATTCTTCAATATGTTTAGCAATACTACGAAAAACGTTTCCCAAAAGAAAAATAATTGCTATATGTGGAGTTTTTGAAAATGGTTTTGATGAATCAATTGAAGCAAAAAAAATTGCAGACAAATTCTCTGCCGAATTCAAAATACTTCATATGGGTTCAATGTTTACAAACATGCCAGAGATCATCTCTATTTCCAAGAGACCTAGATGGAATACTTACACTCATCTTATTGCCAAAGAAGCTAAAAAGAAAGCAAATTTTTTGGTGACTGGTGATGGCGCTGATGAACTATTTGGCGGATATGTTTTTCGATATCATAAATTCAATCAACTTTTAAAGTCAAAGGATCAATGGCTAGAAAAAACTAAAAAATATCTAGAGTGTCATAATCGAGATTGGGTTCCGGATCAAAATAATTTGTTTGGTAAATGTATCAAGTTTAATTGGAATGAAATTTATAATTATTTCAAACCTTATTTTCATAATGCTCTAGATCCTATTTCTCAGGTAATGCTAGCTGATTTTAATGGAAAATTGTTATTTGATTTTATACCTACTGGGAAAGCGATATCTGATTATTACAAAATCAAAAACATTCCAATATTCTTGGATACCTCTTTGATAACTTTTGCACAAAAACTACCATTAAATCAAAAATATGACAACAAAAATAATAGAGGAAAATTAGTGTTAAGAGCAATATCAAAAAGGTTAGGGATCAATCATATTGAAGAAAAAAAAGGTTTTTCACCTAGTTTACTTTTTGATTGGCAGAAAAATGGTAAAGAAATATGTCAGTCATTCTTATTAAATAAAAATTCTCAGATATATAAAAAAAATCTAATCAATTATGACTGGACTGTAAAAGCATTTGATCAAATTGAATTTGATGGAGACATAAGATATTTGAATAGATTAATTTCTATACTTGCTTTAGAAATATGGATTAAAATTTTTGTAACAAACGAATTAAAAAATACTAAAAAATTAGTTTAACATTAATTATTTAGTGTCTTATTGATTATCTTGCAAATATTTTCTTGATCTTCCTGTGTCAAATTTTTGTGAAGCGGAAGTGTCAATGCGTTATTAAATAATTTTGCCGAGTTTTCTAAATTGCCTACTTTTTTCATATTCTTGTATGCTGGTTCTAAATGCAATGCATATGTACCGATTTGACTTTGAATATTTTCATCAGCCAATGCCTTTCTTATCTTGTCTCTGTAACCATCTTTTTGCACATAACAAGTATATGATTGAAATGTTTGTCTTGTATTCTTGCCTACATATGCTGGTTTGATGTTTCCAATTTTTGATAGTAATTCTTGATAAATTTTTGCCTTTTGAATTCGGTCTTCAATTATTTTTTCAATTTTCTTCATCTGAACTAACCCGATGGCACTTAACACATTTGATAATTTGTAATTGGTTCCTATAGTTTCAAAAGAAGATCCCTTTGCTCCAAAATGCTTAAAGGAGTAACACTTTTCTGCAATTTCATCATTATCTGTAGTTATCATGCCGCCCTCTCCAGTTGTAATTACCTTTCTTGGGTGAAAACTAAAACAAGAATAATCTGCAATCTTTCCGACGTAATCCTCGCCAATTTTTGCACCTAAACTACATGCAGAATCTTCCAGACATTTCAAATCTAGTTTTTTTGCCTTTTGATAGATTTCTTTTTCTAATGGAACCCCTGCCCATGAAACTGGACTGAAAACGCTCATTTTTTCATCATATGCTTCCTCTAGAATATCTGTAGTCATATTCATGCTATTCAAATCCACATCTGCAAGTACTGGAATTCCACCCGCCAAAATTACTGCTTCGGCAGTAGCAGGGTACGTGTAATCTGGAACAATGACTTCTTGTCCTTTAATATTCAAACATTCCAATACTGCATGCAGTCCTGTAGTGCATGAAGTAACTGCTATTGCGTGTTTTACTCCCACATATTTTGCAACCATGTCTTCAAATTCTTTTGTAGTGCTTCCCTCTGTTAGAAAACCTGTAGCCATTACTTTTCTGATCTCGTTTATCTCATCCTCTCCTACATCAGGAACAGCTAGCGGTATGAGTTTCTTTTCAGTCACTAATTTGGGATTTTTGCTCTCTCGTATTAAGGTATTTTTTAGCAAGCTTTTTTAGAATATGAGGCAGGGTTTTTGTTGATGAAAATACTGATAATGGGCTCAGAAGGATTTGTAGGAAAAAACTTGGTCAAGGGACTATCTGAAAAACATGATATCTATACATCTGATCAACTTGATTCTACTGATCAAAATTATTCTAAATGTGATATTACAAATTACGATTCAGTGGAAAAGATAGTTAGAGATGTAGATGCTGTAATTCATCTGACTGCTCATTCTTTAGTTTCTTCTCTCGATGGTTCTATTACCAATGCTAGAGTTAACATCATGGGATTACTCAATTTACTTGAAAGCTGCAGAAAAAATTCAGTTCCCAAAGTGATTTTTACTTCTGCTTCCTCTCTTGTAGGTGAGCCAAAATCTTTTCATGTAAATGAAGATCATACTCCAAAACCCAAAACAGCGTATGGAATAACAAAATTAACATCTGAACATTATTTGCGCCTATATCATGAGCTGTATGGTATAGATTACACTGTATTTAGATTTTTTAATATTTATGGACCATTTCAAAAAAATGGATTAATCCCGTCAATTTTTAATAAAATTCAAAACAATGACTCTATTACAATTTTTGGGAAAGGAGATCAAGTTCGTGATTATGTTTACATTGAAGACATTCTTCCATTTTTTGAACAGGCAGCTTCCTCAGAAATTGGAAAAAATAAGGTTTTCAATATGGGAACTGGAAAAGGCAGTACCATACTAGAAATTGTAAAAAACATGTCTGAAATTCTTAAAATTGAGCCAAAAATTGAGTACCAACCTGTCAGACCAGGTGAGATAGGTAATTTTGTGGCCGATACAACTTTACTGCATGAAACATTTGGTAAAATCCCTTCAACAGATGTTAAAATCGGTCTTAGCAAAACAATTGATTGGCTAAAAAATAACTCGTGATTACTTTTTTGATTAAAATTTTTGAAATGACATAATTAAATTAGTACTTTATTTACCCGTGATTGTAATTGATTAAACAAATTTTATCCAAAAAAGTTTTTGCGATATATGGACTTGGTAATGTTGGAGGTTCAATAGCTGCTGTTTGGCTTAGAGCAGGTGCCAAGGTTATCGGTGTTGATATTTCTAAAACTCTTCTGACTGAAATCCAGGATGGCATTTCTCATAAGAAAGAACCTTTCTTATCTGAAACTTTTTCAAAATCCATTAAAAACAAGTCGTTTTTTCTAACCTCTGATGGAATTGATGCGTCAAAAAGATCTTCAATCAAAATTATCGTAGTTCCAGTAGGATTGAAAAACAAAAAGGTGGATCTTAGTTCTGTAATTCAAGTAACCAAAAATATAGCTAAGGGTCTCAAAAAAGGTGACACTGTAATTTTATCTCCATCTGTTCCGCCTGGAACTACAGAAAAAATAGTCTTGCCAATTCTTGAAAAAGAAAGCAAACTAAAAGGTGAAAAAGACTTTTACCTCATTTACAATCCTGAAAGAATTTTTGAAGGAAGAGCAGTTAAAGATATTGAAGAAAATTATCCTGCCGTAATCTCTGGACTTGGACCCAAGAGTTTGAAGATTGCTGAAAATCTATTTAGGATTATTTCCAAAAAAGGAGTTTTAAAAATGCCTACTTTAGCAGAAGCTGAAGCTGAAAAATTATTTGAAGGAGCATATAGAGATGTAAACATTGCACTTGCAAATGAATTGGCAGAATATTGTGAAAAAATTGGAATTAATTTCTGGGAAACTCGTAAAGGTGCAAATTCTCAACCTTTTTGTCATTTGCATTATCCTGGTACCGGTGTAGGTGGTCTGTGCATTCCAGTTTATCCACGCATAATTATAGAAAACGCATCAAAATTTGGCAAGACCATGAGTCTTTTAGAATATTCTAGAAGAATCAATGATAACATGCCCAAAAAATGTGTTGATGATGCCATTAAAATGCTCTTAAAAAATAAAATTAAACCTAAAAATGCAAAAGTAGCCGTTCTTGGATTGGGTTTTAGAGGAGAAGTTACAGATACAAGATTGTCTCCTACATATGATGTTGTAAATGAATTTCTCAAAAAAGAATGTACAGTAACTGTTCATGATCCGTATATTTTTGAAGACACAATATTGCCAAAATCAGTTCCTCTTACAAAAGATCTTGTAACTGCTACCCAGAATGCAGATCTAATCTTTATTTCATCGGATCATAAAATTTACTCTAAACTTGATTCAAAATCATTTTCAAAAGGAAAAAAATCGATTTTGTTTTTTGACGGACGTAATGTTCTCAATCCCAAGTTATTTTCATCTGGCATGCTCAATACAATTGGAATCGGCAAAAACTAATTTTTATTGTTGTTTTTGTTCAGGGATTTTTTCATAATTTATTCTGAAAAGTTTAAAGTAAATGTCGTGTCCTTTCTCTTTTGAATCATATTCTTTAGTCAAATAATCATATTTTTCTTCATTTTCAAACACATCATTTAGAAATGCTGGATTGTTATCTTCTTTTACTACTATGTGAGTTATTTTTTCAACTAAAAAGGATCTTCCGAACCTATCTTCATGATATCCACTTGATGTTAATAATTCCTCCATGGAATTTGTCCCTCTTATCTGTACTATTGCTGTATCTGCTGATATTTCTGCCCAAGTCCTTGGAAAATTATTCATTTGACTGATTCCAGCAGAGAAAACATACGACGATTCTGGTTCAAAATTATTTACTATTACATTTGAGGGGATCATTTCTCTCATAATCTCATATACTGCACTCTCATGATCTCTGTCAATATCTTTCCAAATCAGAAATAATGGAGAAGAAATTGCAATCAACACAACTAAGCTAATTAGCGAAATTTTAAAAAATTTATTCTTATTTTCATATATCCATCTAAAAAGAAATAACGCTAGTAATGCAAAAATTGGATACAAAGGAAACAGATATCTCGTATCTGACGCAAATGAAAATGCGTATACTGCTGGTAAGAGAATAAAAAAGCCAATACTGAGCACAAATTTGGCAGTCTTTCTATCTTTAATCATTAATACAAATCCAATTGGGACAACAAAGATCAACATTGGAATCAGAGACCATCCAAGAAACTTGAATGTATTTATCAAACCTTCAGAAACAAGATTAATTGTACCTCCATACATCTTAGTTTCTGGACTATCTGTCAACTCCTCAGTACTAACACTAACTCGGGACCAAAAATTATCAGAACCAAATTCCTCCGTTCTCAAAATTCCCACTGCTGAAACAATTAAAATAAAAATTAGTACTGAAACTGAAATATGAAAAATTTTTTCTTTGCTTATTGGATTCTTTAGAAAAAACACTAAAACAAATGCAGGTAATAAAAATAGCCCCTCAATTCTTACTGTAGACGCTAATGCAATTGCAATAAAAGCTAGATAATTCTTCTTATGACTCGAACTTAATATGAGAACCATGCCAATAACTATCAACAAAATGTATAATGGATCTGTAATTCCAAAAGTTGAGTTTTGAATTATTCTTGGTTCAAAGACAAAGATTAAACTTCCAACTAGTGCAAGTCTTTCATCAAAAAATTTTCTGCAAAGAAAATAAATAGGAATTGCAGTTAGTGAGGAAATCACAACTGACAAAATTCTCTGCAATGCCATATAGTCCAAAAAATTATCTGAATTATACAATGAGAAGAAAAAACTTACAAAAAGTGGCCAACCATTATTATTTACTTGCATAGTTGAGTTTTGTCCTAAGCTATGATCTATAGCATACATAAAATATGCAAAATTATCTGAATTCAATGGAATTTCAAATGGAACAAAAAGAAATCTAACTGCTATTCCAATTGCAATAATTGTCGGTAAAACTATGATTGGGTTTTTGATAGTGGGATTTTTTACATATTTTAAATTCAATATATTCAATTTAGTTGATAGGCTTAATATGGATAATTTGAACCCATAAAATTAAATTAATTATGTTATTTATTCAAGGAAAAACCATGGAATTCATTTTTCTAATTAATTTAATGATTTATTCAAAATAATCTCGAATGATGTTTAAATAATGATTAGATTCTGTTTTAATTATGAAATATAAGCAGATTCTACTTACTCGTCCACCTACAGGGTCAAATGCTTTACAAGGTGGCTCTGATGCAGATCCTCATCCACAACCTCCATTGGGCTTGGCTTATCTTGCGGGAGTTATTGAAAGACTACCCGATGTTAATGTTTTAGATATTCTTGATGGTAATTTCTCAAAAAATTATGTTTACGATGTAAAAATGGCAGTAAAAAAACACAATCCTGATCTAGTTGGATTTAGTGCATTTACTCCTTTTGCAAATCCTGCATTAGAAGCTGCAACTGCTGTAAAAGAAGTCAATCCGTCAATTCTTACCGTTTTAGGAGGACCACATGCTGTTCTAGCTGATGTCACTATGAGAAAATGTCCTGCATTAGATGTAATTGTGTATGATGAGGGTGAAGGACAAATCGAAGAGATTGTTAGTGGGAAACCTCTCTCTGATGTAGCTGGTTTGTTTATCAGAAAGGAAGGAAAAGTAGTACCAACAGCACCGCGATCATACATAGATAATATGGATTCATTGCCATATCCTGCTTATCATAAATTGCCACATTTTCCTGACGGTTATCACCCACATCCTCCAAAGAGTACTGGAAAAAAATGGTCTAGTATTATGTGGTCTCGCGGTTGTCCATTTTTCTGCAATTACTGTAATAGAGAAAATAGTTTTGGATTAAAATTTAGAAACCAGTCTCCTGAGTATGTAGTTGATCATATCAAATATCTTCATTCAGAATATGGAATCGAAGAATTGACTTTCTATGATGATGTGATGTCGCTTAATAGAAAAGCAACCATGACATTAATGAAGGCGATGAATCCTGAAAAACTAGGTTTCAAGCTAGATTGGGATGCTGAAACTCGTGTAGATCTAGTTGACAAGGAATTGCTATTGGAAATGAAAAAAGCAGGATGCAGGATGATCTCTTATGGAATAGAACATGGAGTGTTTATTCATGAAATTAAAGGTGGCAGAGCAACTCTCAAGCAAGCTGAGGATGCCGTAAGATGGACACATGAGGCTGGAATTCAGACTGTTGGATATTATATGATTGGGTTGCCACAAGAAACAGAAGAGACAATCAAGAAAACAATCGAGTTTGCAAAAAAATTAGATTGTACGTATGCGCAGTTTGCAATAACTATGCCGTTTCCTGGTAACAAGCTGTATGATGAAGCCATAAAGTCTGGCTTGATTCAACTAGATGATACTTGGGACAAGTTTGTCTATGCCGGTGTTGGTTCTGGTGGAATTCAAGCTCCAGTTTTAACTACAAATGCATTATCTGCCAAAGATTTGGCATATTGGGCAAAAAGAGCATACCGTGAATATTATTTCAGACCTTCTTACATACTCAAAAAATTGCTTAGTGTTAGAAGTTTCAAAGATTTTGCAATGTATTACAATGGTTACAAGATGTTGAAAAAAGATACCAAGTGATTAATTTGAAAATTACTGTAGGAATTCCGGCGTATAACGAAGAAAAAAATATTGCCTCCATAATTGAAAATTTAAGCAAAATAGCAGATACAATCATTGTCTGTAATGACGGTTCTAGTGATAATACTGGAAGAATAGCTGAAAAAATGGGGGCAGTTGTAATTAATCATGAAAGAAATATTGGATATGGTGGCGCCATACGATCACTCTTTCTTAAAGCTAGAGAATTAGAAAGTGATGTTCTAGTTACAATGGACTCTGATGGTCAACACAGAATCTCTGATGTATTGCCTGTTGCCGAACCAATCATTAAAAACCAGGCAGATCTAGTAATTGGTTCAAGATTCCTTGAGGGAAATCAGGAAAACATTCCAAAATACAGAAAGATTGGAATAAAAATGATAACTAAACTTGCCAATGCTTCTTTAGAGGATGCAGTATCTGATTCTCAAAGCGGTTTTAGGGCATATAGTAAAACTGTTCTTTCAGCAATAACTCCATCAGAACAAGGTATGGGAGTATCAAATGAAATTCTTATGAAAGCAAGTAAAAATGGGTTTAAAATTGCTGAAGTGCCAATAGTTGTATCATATGAAGGCAAAACCTCTACACAACATCCAGTTTCGCATGGCGTATCTGTAACACTGAGTACGCTAAAATTTATCTCAATTGAGCATCCTTTGAAATTCTATGGAATTCCAGGGCTGATTTTTTTTGGAATAGGACTGATATTTACAATTATGACGATTCAGGGATTTACAGAAACAAGACAAATTCTGTTGAGTGCTGCCGTAATTGGTGTTGGCACAATAATTTTTGGCACCGTTTTACTTATGACTTCTATCATTTTATATTCTATAGTAAATCTCGTACGAGAAAACTCTTCAAAGTGATTTTATGAAAATTCTTGTTACTGGTGGAGCTGGCTTTGTAGGTTCACATCTGACTGAATTATTAGTTTCAAAGAATCATTTTCCAATAATCGTTGATAATCTAAATAGTGGTCTTTACTCTAATATCAAAAAATTCATAGATTCAAAAAAAGCTCAATTCATCAAATGTGATATTCGAGATTTCAAAAAAGTCATGAAGCTTCCCAAAGTCGATGCGATAATTCACCTGGCAGCAATAGCTAGTGTAGTAGAATCAATAAGTAATCCAATTTTTGTAAATGATGTAAATGTTAATGGTACTTTGAATGTTCTTGAATTTTGTAGAAAAAGGAAAATCAAAAAACTTGTTTTTACATCATCTGCTGCAATCTATGGGGATTATGAGAAAAAAATAACTGAAACATCACCCACAGTTCCTACTTCTGTTTATGGTTCTACCAAGCTGACTGGTGAGCAATATTGCAAAATTTACTCAAGTTTGTTTGGAATCAACATTACGGCACTGAGACCATTTAACATTTACGGACCACGTCAAAACGATGCGTACGCTGGAGTGATCTCCAAATTCATGGATAGATTAAACGAAAACAAACCCCCAATAATATTTGGAAATGGAAAACAGACAAGGGACTTTATTCACGTTGACGATGTTGCACAAGCGTTTTACTTGGCTTTAAAATACAAAAAGAAATCTTTTGATGTCTTTAACTTGGCAACTGGAAAATCTACCTCAATTAATGAACTATCGGAAATTTTCCTCTTAGCTGCAAACAAGTCAGGACTAAAAACAATACACAAAAAATCCATTCCTGGCGTAGTTGTTCACAGCTCCACAAATCCAAATAAAATCAAGCAAAACTTGCACTTTACACCGACTATTGGTCTTAAAGATGGAATCACAAAGTTCGTAAAATCTCAAACCTATTCAAAATTATAATAAATCAGCAAATTTAAGACTGACCTGTTTTTACTGGTGTTGATTAACAGTGAATATACTTGCAATTGGAGCACATTGGGATGATATTGAACTTGGATGCGGTCTTACTTTAAAAAAGTTAAGGGAAAAAGGCCATAATATTTTCTCAGTAGTTGTATGCAGCTCTCAATATGGAAAAGATGAAAATGAAGGAATGAAAGAATCAGAGGCATTAGAATACGGATTAAAATCGTTTGAACTTATTGGTGCAGATTACATTCCGACTGATAAAGAACCTAACAGCAAATTAGCGTATAATAAAAAAATAATGCAAATCTTAGAAGGAATTGCAAACACCAAAAAAATTGATGCTGTTTTTACTCACTGGTTTGGGGACCTTAATACAGATCATAAGGCAACTTGGGAAATATCTAGAACCGCCTTTCGAAATGTAAAAAATTTCCTCATGTATCAATCCAATTCTTATGGTGATAATGTAAATATTTTTACGCCTAACTTATTTTTTAGTTTTAATCAGGAATCATATCTCTTTAAAGAAAAAATACTCTCTCAATATGTATCCGAGTGGGCTCGTAGGGAAATCAGATGGAAAAGAGAAATATTTGAAAGAGAGAGATACTGGGGACATATTTCAGGTAATGATTATGCTGAGGGATTTCAAGTAGGAAAAATTGTAGATTTTTTTGTATGATGTGTTGAGGAAAATGATTATGACTAACAAAAATCTTGATAATGAAAAAATTATCATTGGGAAAAACTGTGAAATTAATGATAATGTAGTTCTTGTTGGAAATATTAGAATTGGTAATAATTGTAAAATTGGAAATAATGTATTTTTAAAATCTGTTTCACTTGATGATAATACCACTGTAGAAGATAATTCTGTATTGGGATATGGTAATATTACTGGACATTATTATGAACCAAAACAGTCTCAAGTAAAAGATGAAAATCCAAATAAAGTGTTATATCAAATAAAAATTGGAAAAAATGTTTTGATTAGAACAGGAGTTACGATATATCTGGGTGTAAATATTTCTGATAATTGTTGGATCAATCATAATGCAATCATTAGAGAAAATGTAACTATCTTAGAAGATACAACTATTGGTTCAAACACCATTTGTGAAAACAATGTTTCAATAGGAAAAAGATGTGCTATTCATAATAATACCATGGTTTGTGCTGAAACAATGATTGAATCATATGTGTTTATTGGACCAGGTGTTACATTTACAAATAATTCTCCAATTGGACATTTACGTAATGTTCCTTCTACAATTAGAGGTGCAAAATTACGACTCGGCTGTGCTATCGGTGGTGGCGTCACTATTTGTCCTGGAGTTGAAATAGGACATGAAGCAATTATTGCTGCTGGTGCTATAGTTACCAAAGATATTCCACCAAGGATAATAGTTGCAGGAAATCCTGCAAAAAAAATAAAAGATGTTGATCAACAAAGTTTCATAAAAGAAGACATTCGTAAACAATATGGAATTTAACTAAAACAGTTGTAACTAGTGATTTGCATCAAAACATAAAATACTATAAAACAACATATTTCTTTACTAAAACATGAATATTTTAATAATTCATGAAGTTGATTGGATAAAGAAAGTTACGTACGAAATCCATCATTTATCAGAGCTCTTTTCTTTAAAGGGTCATAATGTTTATGCAATAGACATTCCAGATCCAGGAAAATCATCAAATAAAGAAACTAGCGATGTAGACAACTATCATAGAATATATGAAAAATCATCTGTTAAACTTTTGAGAACTCCTGTAATACCTATTAAAGGTCTGAATCGTATCTCTGCTTATTTTACATCATATCGTTTTATTAAAAAAACTTTGCAAGATTACAATATTGATATTGTTTTATTATACTCTATTGTGACAAATGCAAAGGCTACCATAAAAGCATGTACAGAATCTAACATTCCTATTATCCATAGAACATTTGATGTTGTTCATGATTTGATTGATGAAAAATACTTGAAGAATATAGTTTTAAAATTTGAAAAATCCGCATATCCAGAATTTGATGAAGTGATCGCAAACACCCCGTTTATGAAAAAATGGTCTGAAGATATGAAATCAAAACATGTAATCATAATTCCACAAGGAGTTGATCCAAATATCATGAAACCCTTACCTAAAGATTTAGAGCTACAGAAAAATCTTCAAATCTCTGACCAAGATCGGGTTGTAATGTATTTGGGTAGTATACACTCAATTTCAGGATTGCCTGTAATCCTAAATTCAATTCCTAAGATTGTCCAAAAAATTCCTCACTTCAAATTACTTGTTGTAGGTGGAGGAGCACATCTTGAGAATCTCAAAGAGATATCAAAAAAATTAGGAATACAGGACAAAGTCGTCTTTACTGATTATGTACCATATTTGCATATACCTAGATATTGTAGTCTTGCAGAGTTATGCATTAATCCATTTGAAATTACTGACATGACAAAAAAATTATCTCCAGTTAAAATTTTTGATCTTTTGGCTTGTGGTAAACCTGTTTTGGCAACTCCTTTGGAAGGATTATTGTATGATTTTCCAGATGAATCAAAAATATTGATTTATGCTAATTTGGAGCAATTTGAGTCTGAAATAATTTCACTGCTTAATAATGAATCTTTAGAAAGTTTTGGGAGGAAAGGCAGGCAATATGTTGAGGCTAACTATACTTGGGAAAATGTTGCAAATAGATTTTTAAAAGAATTTGAAACTTTTCTGAACTAGCATATTTTATCAATAACTTTTTAATTCACGTATAATCAGAGCCGATATCTAATGAAAATAATGTCTATTTTTGGAACCAGGCCAGAAATTATTCGTTTAAGTAGAATATTTGCATTGTTGGATAAAAATTTTGAACATATAATGGTCAACACAAGTCAAAATTACACTAGGGAATTAAATTCAGTTTTTTTTGATGATCTGAGTATTAGAAAACCTGATTATGATTTAAAAGTAAACACTGAAGCATATGGAATAGAAGTAGCTGATGTCATTGTTAAAACGGAAAAACTTCTAAAAAAGGAAAATCCAGACATATTGTTAATTCTAGGTGATACTAACAGCGGACTTTCTGCAATTCCAGCCGCACATCAAGGAATAAAAATTGCTCATCTAGAAGCAGGTATGCGAAGCTATGATCTTAGAATGCCTGAAGAAAAAAACCGTGTCATGATTGATCATCTTTCTACTGTATTGTTACCATACACTCATTATTCTCGAGAAAATCTAATTAGGGAAAATATTCATCCAAGTAAAATCTTTGTTGTAGGAAATCCAATAATTGAGGTAATAGAACACTATATGCCTAAAATTGAGAAAAGTAAAATATTTCAAAAACTAAAAATTAAAAAAAATGAATACTTTCTTGTCACAGCACACAGAAGCGAAAATGTTGACAATGTAAAGTCATTAAAGAATATTTTTTCTGGTCTTGAAAAAATTCACAAAAAATTTGGTAAAAAAATTATTTATCCTATTCATCCTAGAACAACTAGTAAAATGAAAAATATTGAAATTCCAAAAGGAGTTCAATTAATTGATCCTTTAGGATTTTTTGATTTTACTTATTTGGAAAAAAATGCTTTTTGTCTACTTACTGATTCTGGAACAGTTCCTGAAGAGACACTTTATTTCAAGAAACCTTGTGTAACAATAAGGGAAAGCACTGAAAGACCAGAAATCATTGAAGCAGGTTCTAACATATTGTCTGGATTGGAGCCTGAAAACATACTACGTGCTACAGAATCCATTACTTCTGGAAAACCAGATTGGCAATGGAAAGAAGCCCTTGGTGATGGAAAAACTGCAAGAAAAGTCATCAATATTTTACACGGAAAACTTTACTGAACATTTTTTATACCTACAATCTGGTATTATTCTAAATGACCATACTGATTACTGGAGTTACTGGTGTTTTAGGTTCTGAATTAAAAAAATTATTTCCAGACTCCATTTCACCTGAACATAAAGATTTTGATATATGTGATAAGAGTCAGGTTGACGCTCTTTTTAATCAAGAAAAATTTGATCTTGTAATTCATACTGCTGCATACACAACAGTACGAGGATGTGAAGAAAATAAAGAGTTAGCAATGAAAGTAAATGTGGAGGGAACAAAAAATTTAGTTGATGCAACATCAAAGTTTTCACCACATGCAAAATTTGTTTACATTAGTACAGCTTGTGTTTTTGATGGACACTACGAAATGTATGTGGAAAGTTCTATTCCATACCCTGAGAATTTTTATGCGCTAACCAAGTTATTAGGCGAATATGAAGCACAAAGAATACTGAATCACATTATAATTCGAACAAATTTTGTTGGAAAGAAAAAATGGCCATACCCAGGTGCATTTACAGATCGATTTGGAACGTATATCTTTGCAGATAAAGTTGCATATGGAATTAAGGAAATCTGTGAAAATAATTTAGAGGGTATAATCCATATTGTTGGAGACAAGAAAATCTCAATGTTTGATTTAGCAAAAATGACAACTCCTGATGTAAAACCTATGACATTAGATGATTATACAGGACCTCCACTTACAATTGATATGAGCCTTGATACAAAAAGATGGAAGAAATACAAACTTGAATGTATCTAAGTTATTAGATTTTAATTAATAGTTTTTAAACCAAACATCTCATCTCATTTGTATGACTCTGAAAAAAATACTGTCTCCTATTTTTAACAAAACTGTTAAACATCTTGCAGGACATGGAATCGGAAGAAACAAAGCAGTTGGAACTGTATTTAATTACCTAAAATCTTCTCTCAAAGAAGAATACGTACAAATTGATGATCACATCATGTATCTGGACAAACAAGATTCGTTATGTCTTTCTATCAACAATATTTATGAAAAATTTGAAACAGATCTTGTAAAACAAGAAATCAAAAAAGGCGATGTGGTAATAGATATAGGTGCAAATATTGGATATTATACTCTAATTTTTGCTAAACTTGTAGGTGATACCGGTAAGGTATTTGCTTTTGAACCAGATCCAACCAATTTTGAACTGTTAAGGAAAAATATTGAAGCAAATGGCTACAAGAATGTAATATTGGAACAGAAGGCATTATCTAACAAAGAGGGGAAGGTCACACTAGCACTAAGCAAACAAAATACTGCAGGTCATCATATAAGTTCTGAACAACAAGATTCTAAGAACTCAATTCAAGTAGATGCAATTATTGCTGATAATTATTTCAAGAATTTTGAACGTAAGATTAATTTTGTAAAAATGGATGTTGAGGGAGCAGAAAGTATAGTTTTAGGTGGAATGACAAATATGCTGAGAAACAATGCTGAATTGAAAATGATGGTTGAATACAACCCAGATGCTATAAAAAATATGGGATTAGATCCTGCGTCATACCTTGAATTATTGATCAGGAATGGTTTTAGTATGATGGACATTGACAGTAAGAATATGAAAATTACAAATACAGATGTACAATCATTAATTAGAAAATATCATGATGAATATACCAATCTCTTGTGCGTGAAATCTTAAAATCTATTGGTATATGTTATTTGTACCACTCTATAGTATCTCTTAATCCTTCATCAAAAGATGTTTTTGGTTTAAATCCTAATTTTTTAATTTTTGTTATGTCTGGCAATCGCCTTGATGTTCCTGAACCGATTTTTTGTTTGAATTTAGGTTCTAGTTTTTTATTTAAGATTCTTTCAAAATATTTTATTAAATCACGTATGGATGTTTCAATATCAATCCCAACATTGAAAATATCAACTTGATTTTTCTGTTTCCTTTCTATGATGAGTGTAGCATCTATTGCATCATCAATATAACAAAAGCTTCGTGTCTCTCTTCCAGTACCTTCTACAGAAAATTTGTTATTTTTTCTAATTTTCTTAAGCAGATCTGGTATGACATGACCATATTGATCTCTTGGACCGTATAGATTGTTGTATCTTATAATTGAACATTTGAATTCATATTTTTTTGCATAATTCACACAGAGTACCTCACCCATTGTTTTGCTTGCTCCATATGACCATCTTGGATTATTCACATCTGGAACCACTAATTTCTCGGATTCCGATGTAGGAAATTTTTCAGGAATTCCATAAGTTTCTGATGATGAAGCAAACAAGACATGAGGTATTTTATGATCTATAGCATATTCTAACGCGTTAAATGTGCCTCTGACATTAACGTCTAAAACAATATCTGGAATAGAATAAAAATTTGGAGTGCCATTAATTGCAGCGAAATGGAAAAGAGCATCAATTTTACCAGAATATTTTGGCCAATCTCTAGATTTTCGCACATCACCTTTTTTTACAGTTATTTTTTTCAGTATGTCTGTAGAAAAATTCTTGAATGTGCCTCTGAATTCATTATCAAAACAAATCACATTATGGCCCTCCATAGCTAATCTCTCAACTAAATGAGATCCGATAAAACCGGCTCCACCTGTTACTAAAAACGTCTTTTTGATCATTGAAATCTTACCATGTAAATGCTACGTACGTTTTTGTTATTGATTGGTAAAATTCTTCAAACTGTCTAATCAATTCCCACACCTGTGTAAATTATTTCCTTGTCTTCTCTAAGATCTCTAAACATTGACCAACAATCAACAAAAACACAGGGTTTGGAGGATGAGCGTAACAATTCCTTCATATTCAAAGAATGATAAGATTTATGATTGTTCATAACAACTACACAATCTGCATCCTCAAAACCTTTTTGTATTGTAGTAACTTTTACGCCGATATTCTCAATATCTAAAGCAGGGACAATTGGATCATATCCAACAATATTTGTAAAATGCTTTTTCAATTCTTCTACAAGAATCAATGTTGGTGAATTTCTAATGTCACCTGTTTCTGGATTACCCTTAAACGCAAATCCTATTATGAAAATTTTCAAGTTTCCTTTTTTCCCCATCATTTCGATTTTTCTAACAACTTTTTTTGCAAGAAATGATGGAATGTACTCATTAACCCACCTGCTATGAGATATAATCTCTGGCTTGTAGCCATATTGACTTGCCACATGTGCAAGAATGTAAGGATCTTTGGATAAACATGGTCCACCTACACCTGGACTAGGCATTGGAATGTTGTTACGTGGATACTGAAAATTAGCTTTTTCAATACATTCTTTTGCATCTAATTTTAAAGTCTCACAAATGATTGCAATCTCATTTGCATATGCAAATCTGACATCACGGTAAGTGTTATCAATTAATTTCATCATTTCAGCAGTCTCAATACTAGATACTGGAATAATCGTTGGTGTCATCTGTTTAAAAATAAGCGATGTCTTTTCCATCCCCTCCGATGTCAGACTACCGATAATCTGTGGATTTGTTTTAAGCTCCAATAATGCAACACCTTCAGCAGTACGTTCGGGAGCAAACACTACATCAAAATCAACACCGCTTTTGAGATTTGATTTTTCTTCAAGGATTGGTATTACGATATTCCTAGTTGTTCCTACTGGAATGGTGGATCTTAAAATCACCACCTGCCCTTTCTTTAATTTCATTCCTGTCTCCTCACTTGCAGATATTATGTAATCTAGGATAGGTGAATTTTTAGAATTGAGCGGTGTCCCAACACAAATTATGTAAGCATCAAAGTCAATCTCTGGAATGCTTTCTAATATGTGCAGATTTGTGCCAAGATGCTTTTGTAACAGCGAATCTACATTCTTTTCTGAAATTGTTGGCTTCCCATTTCTTAATGACAAAACAGTTTCTTTCTTACTGTCTACTCCGTACACTATCACTCCGCAATCTGACAAAGTTATCGCTAAAGTTAATCCTACATAGCCTAAACCAACAACACAAACCTTCATAGCTCAAATCATTTTTGCATGTAATTTAAACTTGAAGATGAAATTTTCAATTCTTGTTCGCTTTAATTTTTATCCAATCTTGAATAAGATCTCGGAATTCCCTGTTTTTTTCATTCATTTCAAAATATTGCTTCACTCGTAATCTTGCTGATTTTCCCATTTTGTAACTTAGTTCTGGATTGTCCAAAAATTTCTCTAGACAGTTTATCAGAGCATCTTCATTGTTTTCATCTATTAGAAAACCTGTTTCATTATCTAGTATTGTTTCTTCAGTACCTCCAGGTTTGCAGGCAATTACAGGAGTTTCACAAGCCATAGCTTCTGTAACTATCATGCCAAATGGAGGTTTTCTTACTAGATGCACTACGGCAAGTGATTTAGAGTAAAGTACAGCTAGTTCCTCATCACTTACTTTACCGTAAAATTTTACAACATCTGAAATACCAAGACGCTCAACAAGATCACGAAGCTCTTTGTTATGAGAACCTGAATCTCCTGCAATCCAAACCTCGAAATCTTTTCTCTTTTGATACATTTTTTTTGCTGCAACTATAAGAAAATCTGTTCGTTGGGCTTTTTGTGCTGCTATTGACAAAAATGCTCTCTTTTTTTCTATGTTGGTTGCTTTGAAAACATTTGTTCTTGTACCAAGATGAATTACCCTGATTGGAATTTTTGTGTAAATTTTCGAGATGTGGTTGGCAGAAAAATTACTGTTACAAATAATTTCATCGAAATTTTTCCATCTTTTTTTATCTAATGGACGAACAAAAACTCTAATTATTAACCATAAAATGTATTTTCCAAATGATAAATTTTTGATATATGTATTGGTGTATAGTAAATTGATGTCTTGAGGATAACATAAAACTGGTTTATTGTCAAATTTTTGAGCCCACAATGTAGCAGGAAAGTTCATGAAAAGTATAGCGTCTGGATTCTCTGAATTCACTATTGTTTTGAGTTTTTTTTGTATTTTTTTCAGATTGAACCAAAATTTTATTGATTGTGTAAGACTTGATTGATCTGCCAAGTCTATTATTTTCAAATTATTTTTCTCATCATAAATTGTTCTATCTGTGAATAAAGAAGCAAGAATTACTGTATCATTTACTGATGCTAGATAATCTGAAAATTCCCATGTAAATCTACCTGCACCTCCTTTAGATGCTAAATAAGGAGCAACAATACAAATTTTCATTTCTTTTGTTGCAATTTGATTCTTAATATCCGTTTAATTGGTTTCCTTCAAGTTTTAAACAATAATTTGATTATCTTGTTATTTTACTCTTCACTTCACATAAAATACTGTGTTTTTAGTAATTGTTTTTTATTTAATTATATATTGTAAAAATACCAAAACACTGCATAACTGATTTAAATCAATTAGTGACGATTTTTACTCAATAATCGTTCAACTAATATAAAATAAATCGCATGTACCGTAGATGCAATTACTATTGATATGGCTGATCCATTTACTCCCCAAATTGTACCTAGTATGAGAATTGCAGGAATTTGAACCCCGAGATATAATCCTGATCCAATAATTACAATTTTACTTTTAGCCATGCCAAGGAATTTTGAAACATAAGTAGTGATAACTGTAGCTGGAATAATCGATATGCTCATAATCTGAATAATTTCTATGGCCTCAATAAATTTAGGAAATAAAATAGGCAATATGATAGGAGCTAAAATTATACTAAGAATTGCAAGTAAAACTGAAAATAAAATTATGATTTTTTTAAGTAATTTATTCTGATTTCCAGTAGCATCATGAGCTAATGTGTATTGGAAAATAATTCCAGGTACCAAATGTAACATAGCCATGAATTGTATTCCTAGTTGATAATTTCCAAGTAATCCAAAACCTAACAATGGCGCAATAATTAATTTATCAAGTGATCCCCTAAATGCGTTTGTCAGATCTAATAAATAATTATTAAAAATAAAACCAACGCGAGAACTTACCAATGAAAAATCTATTTTTGTATTTTTAAATTCTTTGTATATTAAAAACCCAAAAGGAAAAAATGATACTGCAATTCCTAAAATTATACCTTGAATTTCTAACACATAAAAAAACCCTACAGCTAATGCTACCATTAGTATTTTTTGTGCAATAATGAATTTTGAATAATTTCTATAGAATTTTTTTCCTAAAAGATTAGACGTAATCAGCATAAAAATTACATAACCAATAACATACAGACTAATACTGAAATCATTTACAAAAATAAAAAATAATATTGTTGAGGTAATCAGAGAAGATAAAATTACCATTAAAAACATTGGAGGCTGTATCTTTACACCTTTGGCAGCATAAACTATGATTGTGTTTCCTGACCCAATAAGAGCAATCATGGAAGCGATAACTCCGATTGAAATTAAATAACTGACTTCACCATATTTTTCCGTACCTAACAGTGCTGCCATATAAAACCAAAATATGCCTCCAATCGCATTACTAATTCCAACTCCTAATCCTAATGAGCTTAAATCCTTGAATTTTGAAAAAAATTCTTTGACTTTATTCAAATTATCTATCACTTTGAACCAATACTCTTGATTTTTCTCATTAAATCAACTATGATTGAAATCTCTCCGATGCAATTTATCTTGATAAAAAAACCTAAATTTTTCATGATAAACACAGATCCTAAATTTTTTCCACACCATTTTGTAAATGGATACATTGGCAATATTGTTGTGATTAAACCATGATGCATTTGTTTTGCTACTCCAAACATTCCTTTTCTTGACATACCTTCATCATATACATTCATCAAAACTTTATCCACAACAAATAGCTCTCCAAATTTTAAAATATTTAGCATAATGCATCCCTCATTCCATAGAAACGAATCTTTTACGTAAGCTTGTCTTATTTGATCTGTACGAAAAACACCATAGAAAATTTGATTATGCCTAAGATTCTTGATATATTCCTTAACTCTTTTTTCATATGATCCTGTTGCTGGAAAAGTATCTAAATGACCAAACGTTTTTTTGAACTTTTTTATTTTATTCTTAAATATTGAATCATTAGATCGAATTTCAAGTTCATTCGTGGTTTTTCCATATAATCTCATTTTACTGACACTACAAGCAATTTTTTTATCGGATTCAAGTTTTTTGACATTTTCTTCTAAAAATTGAGGTAACAAAATATCATCTACTGCTGACCATAAAAAATATTCATATTTTGCTTTCTCTAAAACAAAACCAAAATTCCACCATGCCCCCATGTTTTTATTTTGTCGAAAATAACATATTCTCTTATCTTTTTTAGCATATTCTTCACAGATTTTTGCTGTCAAATCAGTAGATGCATTGTCCGAAATTATGATTTCAAAATTAGTAAAAGTCTGTTCCAGCAATGAATCAAGTTTTTTATGAAGGAATTTTTCACCGTTGTATACTGGTATGCCAATACTTAATTTTACTCCGTTCATCGATTTCCTTTATTTTATATAATCATAATAAAAGTGTCCTCTTAATTCAAGTAACTTATTAACAAATATGAAAATTAATTTCATTCAATATTCCTTCAGTGGATTATTATTTTTCATTGATTCTATTCCATCTTTTATTCCCATCATTTTAATTCCAGTTTTTTGAAAAAGTTTCTCATTACTCAAATTTACATTTACACGCTTTGCTGGAAGATTCAAACTCTTCGATGAAATTGGTTTTATCAAGTTTTTATCTAATCCAAAAATTTCTGCAGTGGAAAGAGACCATTCATACCTATTTACAAAATCAGAACCACAAACATGATAAATTCCTGATAAATTACAATTAATCAAATTTTCTAAAGCATTAATAAAATCTGGTATGTATGTGGGAACATTATACCAATCCATGATTTCATTCAATATTTTTCTTTCTTGTAACGTTTGAAGTACTCTTAGAACCGAGTTAGTACGTTGCCATTTTTCTTTCCAATCATATGGTTGATCTGTTCTTAAAATTAGAAATGATAGTTTAGAATTTTTTACTATTTTTTCACCTTTTAATTTTGTCAGACCGTAATAAGTTGTAGGAGATGGTTCATCCTCTTCAAAATATTTGTTTTTCTCTCCATTAAAAACAAAGGATGTTGATATGTACACTATTTTGCAGTTAATTCTTTGACATCCTGTTACTATATTTTCTGTTCCTTCTACATTAATTGAATCTGCCAATTTTTTATCAATCTCACACAAATCGACATTTGTAAGTGCTGCTGCATGAATGATCAAATCTGCATTAATTTTTGAAATTATATCTATAGTTTCATCTTTTTTTCTAATGTCAAGTTTATGTCCTATTCCAACATCAATCTTATTTTCATAATATGTGTAGATTACATCGTTTTTACTTTCTATGAATCTTCTAACAATTTTAGAACCAATTATGCCGCTTCCGCCTATTACTAGAATCTTCATTTCTTAATTTATTAGGCAGTTGTACTAAAGTTCTTTTGGCCAGTGCTCATCTTTATCTGATATTATGGGTGATTTTATTGGCCAGGAAATATTGAATATCGGATCGTTCCAAAGTTTGCCTCTTGCATACTCTGGCATATACTCTTGTGAAATTTGATAAAACACTTCAGTGTTATCTTCTAGTGTTTGAAAACCATGAGCAAATCCCTCTGGAACATAGAGCATATACTTATTATTCGAATCCATCTCAATTCCAAACCATTGTCTATATGTTTTAGAATTTTCTCTTAAATCTATAATTACGTCAAATATTTTACCTCTGTTACATCTGACTAATTTTGTCTCCTGGTATGGTGCAATTTGATAATGCATTCCCCTTAGTGTTCCTCTTTTTTTATTAAATGAAACACTCAATTGAATGAGTTTTGAATTAAGACCCATCTCTGCAAATTTCTTATGATCCCATATTCTAGCAAAAAATCCTCTCTCATCTTCTTGTTTTTCTATCTCTATTATGAAAGCACCTTTAAGTTTGGTTTCAACAAATTTCATAAATGAATTCTCACCTCAGGAATAACCGTGACAAATTTTCCACCCCATTCCCTAATAAAATTAATTTGTTGAATAATTTCATCTTTTAAATTCCATGGTAAAATCAAAACATAATCGGGCTTTGTCACTCTAATTTTTTCCAAATCTAGTATCGGTATATGTGTACCTGGTAGAAATAATCCTTGTTTGTATGGATTTTTATCTACTGTATAATTTATCACATCATTCCCTATTTTACAATAATTTAGCAATGTATTTCCTTTAGCTGGTGCACCATATCCGACAATGGTTTTATTTTCATTTTTTATAGTTGAAAAGAATTTGCAAATTTGTTGTTTTAACAATTCAATTGTTTTTTGAAAATTAGAATATACTTCCATCTTATCTATTCCAAATTCATGTTCTTTTTTAATCAACTTTGCAATATTTTCACTGATTTTGAATTTTTGATTTTCTTCATGTTTTGCATAAACTCGTAATGAACCCCCATGAGTTGGTATCTCCTCTACATCAAAAATTGTTAATTGATGAGATGCAAATATCTTTTGCACTACTAAAAATGAAAAATATGAAAAATGTTCATGATAAATAGTATCAAATTGTTTTTGTTGAATCAATTTTAACAAATGCGGAAACTCCATAGTAATCACACCATTTGGTTTAAGTAAAATCTTAAGTCCTTTTACAAAATCATTCAGATTAGGTACATGAGCCAATACATTATTTCCTAACAATAAATCTGCTTTTTTATCCAAACTAACTAATTCTTTTGCAGTCTCAGTTCCAAAAAACTTGAAAATTGTAGGAATGCCCTTCTTTTCAGCAACTTCTCCAACATTTACAGCAGGTTCAATCCCCAAAATAGGGATTTTTTTTTCCTTGAAATATTGAAGTAAATATCCGTCATTACTTGCTATCTCAATTACTTGACTTTTTTCATCAAAACCAAACCTAGTGATCATCATATTGACATACTCTTGTGCATGTTCTAACCATGTCTTTGAATATGATGAAAAATATGCATAATTTGTGAAAATATTCTGTGGACTCTCAAATTCTTCTAGCTGAACAAGAAGACAATTATCACATACAAAAACATGCAATGGATAAAATGATTCTTTTTTGTTAATTTGTTCTGCATTAAGATATGAATTAGACAAAGGTGACATTCCTAAATTTATGAAATTTTGAGTCAGTTCTGAACCGCAATATCTACAATGTATAGTTTTCATATCTCATAATTTGCTAAACTCTTTAATTTGTTGCTCTGTTATTTCTCTAATATCATCTCCTAACTCATAATGCTTGTACCATTCTACTACAAATTTTAATCCCAACTCTAAATTTGTTTTAGGTTGCCATCCTAATTTTTGTTTGGCCTTTGTGCAATCTAGTTTGAGAGTGTTTGCCTCATGATGAAAACCTTCTTTGTTATATTCCAAATTAATTTGTGTGTTCCACAGATGTGATAATTTCTCAACTAACCATGAAACCGATCTTATGTCATTATAATCTGGCCCAAAATTCCATCCTTCAGAAAACTTTGGTCCTTCATACCATAATTTTTCTGCTAAAAGCATGTAACCGTGAAGCGGTTCTAATACGAATTGCCATGGTCTAACTGCATTTGGATTGCGAATCTTAACTGTGGTTTTTTCTAATATTCCTTTCATGACATCTGGAATTATTCTGTTTTGCGCCCAATCCCCGCCTCCGATAACATTACCTGCTCGAGCAGTTGCTATCGCAGTTCTGTGTTTTTCATATTCTGTAGGATTGAAAAATGAATTTCTAAATGAAGATGTTACAAGTTCTGCGCATCCCTTACTGCTACTGTATGGATCAAATCCTCCCATTGGATCATTCTCATTGTATCCTCTTTCAAGATCATTATTTTCATAGCATTTGTCACTTGTCACATTAATTAAAACTCGAACACAATTAACATCACGAATAGATTGCATGATATTTGCAGTTCCAAGAACATTTGTAGTGTAGGTTTCTATGGGATTTTTGTAGGATTCCTGAACTAACGATTGTGCTGCCATGTGAATTATGATCTCCGGTTTATGTTCATGGATTACTTCATTGAGTTTATTCAAATCACCTATATCTCCCATAATTGAGATCATCTTATCTTCAACATGGGATAATTCGTACAAACTTGGTTTTGTTGGAATTGATTTTGAATATCCTACCAAATCTGCACCCAACTTTTGTAACCATAATGAAAGCCAACTTCCTTTAAACCCAGTATGGCCAGTGAGTAGAATTTTTTTATTTCTCCAAAAATCTAAATTCATTCCCATATTTTCCAATCAGCTTTTCCAGAAGCCCACAATTCTTCTAGATAATTTTTATCTCTAAGCGTATCTACAGCATGCCAGAATCCTTTATGCTTGTATGCTGATAATGATCTCTCATGAGATAACTTTTCTAATGGTTCTCTTTCCCAAATCGTTGAATCTCCTTTAATGTAGTCAAAGACATTGGGTTCTAATACAAAAAATCCACCATTGATCCAATTTCCATCACCTTCTGGCTTTTCTTTAAATTTTAACACATCATCATTTTCTATCTCTAACATTCCAAATCTTCCTGGCGGTTGAACAGCTGTTATGGTTGCAGTTTTTTTCTTGCTTTTGTGAAATTTTATCAAATCTGAAATGTTGATGTCTGCTATCCCGTCTCCATATGTAAAACAAAAAGTATCGTCATTAACATATTTTTTTACTCTTCCTAGTCTGCCTCCAGTAAATGTATTTAGTCCAGTATCTACCAGTGTCACTTTCCAAGGCTCAACTGATTTGTGATGAACTTCCATGGAATTATTTTTCATATCAAATGTGACATCAGACATGTGTAGGGAATAATTTGCAAAGTATTCTTTTATCATATAGCCCTTGTACCCACAACAGATAACAAAATCATTGATTCCATACGATGAATAAATTTTCATAATATGCCACAAAATTGGCATTCCACCTACATCGATTAATGGCTTGGGTTTTGATGATGTTTCCTCTGAAATTCTTGTACCTAACCCTCCTGCTAAAATTACTGCTTTCAATTAATTACACTCCATTCCTAGATTTTACACTTATAATTGGTTAAAATACATTAATGCTAAAAAATAGTAATCCTATTGATCTTATTATATAAAGAGATGAGTCTTGATTTATGAGTGATTTTTCTACACAGATATTTCTAATAGACTCTACAGTCAATACAGATCAATTTCTAAAATCCAACAACGATTCCAAAATAATCACTTTTGATAATACAATTCATCATCTACTATTACACAATAAGATCGGACATCAAGTATCTGATCAGTATGTTTCCCGAAGTGATTTAGATGATATTTTGAAGCATTCTATGATCTATGCTCGTTGGTATTTATTGCCTGAAATAAAAGAAATTCTCTCTTTTAAAGACATTAATCTCGGTGAATTATTCTACATAGAATTCCAAGAATTTCTCATTTCTTTTTTAAAACGATTTTTAGAAATTAAACGAATATTTACCAAGTTTCCAAATTCAAAATTTCTTGTGTCGCACTCACTTTTTCCGATAATTTCATCTTTGTCTGCCAACGTAGAACTTGTTGGTAATGTTAAGGAACAATTATCAATTTATAATAAAATAGATGTTCCTGTAAAAATAGGCGGAAAACAATTAACACTAACTCTTAATACATCAAATGTACAAAAAATCCAAAAAATACTGGAAAAACTAAGTCAAGGCTTAATCAAAAAAAATCAATTCAAACCAAATTGTAATAATGTCTTGTTGATAGACTTTACAACAATTAAATACAAATCCTTACTACAATCAATTCCAAATTTTCAATTAAATGTAATAAAATACGATCGGCGAACATCTGCAGTGTGGAATATTGAATCTTATTCAATCATCAAACAATCACACTGTATGTTAGAAAATTATTCGACATTAAATGACAAATCCATGGACTTGAGGATAACTCAAAACCAAGATTTTTGCAATAAAATAATCGATCAGATTATGATGAAAGAACAGCTACTATCATCTTTTTTTTCATTTGATAACCAGTCATTTTGGTCTGGAATTAAAACAGAGTTTGTAAACATATGTGAAAAAAGATTTCTTGATGCATCCAAAGAATTTGAACTTGCCGAAAAGATATTAAAAAAATATCAATTTTCTGCAGTTTTGATTTGGAGTGAAACTGGTTTATTGGAACAAATTATGATTTCATTGGCAAAAAAACTCAAAATCCCTATAATTCTTCTTCAACATGGGTTGTATTCTGATTCTCCAGAATTGATAACTAAAAACAAATTCTATGGAGTCATCCCAAAAACATCTGATATAATATTAGTCTGGGGTCCAAAATTCAAAGAATATTTGGTAGAAAATGGATTAGATAAAAATAAAATATCTGAAATTGGTAGTACGTTTTTTGATCCTATCTTCAATAACATGATCAAACCTGCCATCTTTCAAGATTCTATTCTTCTTGCAACTGATCCATACGCATTCATGTATCCACATGAATTGACTACTGAATTTATGGAAACATATGAGTCAATGATAAAAAAAGTCTATGAAATAGCTTCCAAACAAAATAAACGATTAGTGATAAAAACACACCCTCAAAAAAGCACTAACGAGGAAGAAATAGCAAAACAAATTGATCCTACAATAACGGTTATCAAAAGCGGAGACATACGTCCACTAATAAAATCTAGTTCCTTAGTAATTGTGACAGATATGAGTACTGTAATTTTGGAGGCCCAAGCAATGAAAAAACCTGTCATATCTGTTTTCTTGAGGGATTATTATGGAACTCCAGAGCCTTTCAAATCAAATCTATGTCAGAGAATAAATATCAATGACTTGGATGAATGGGTTACAAATGTCATAAATTCTAATGATTTCCAAAATCAAGTTATATTGAAAGGAACTGAATTTGTTGATTCATACTTAGTTAATCAAGGAACATCATCTGAATCACTTCTAAAATTTCTTGAAAGTATGAATAACAAAGCCTGAACTTGATATTTTTGTTGTTTGAATAATAATCTAAATACTAGGATAATTTGATGATCATCATTGAAGAAAAATGAAGAAAAAAATAATCATACCTCTTATCATAATACCAATTTTGATTTTTGGTGCAATTGCATACAAGGCACCATCTATGTTACCTAATGAAGTGTTAGAACCGATAAGATCATTGAAGGATTTTACCCAAGAATTAACACGTACGACAGAACGAAGCATTGGGGTACCACTAAAAGCACAAGTCATCGATGACAACTTCAGAGTCGAAGAATTTGTAACTGGATTAAATCAGCCAACCCAAATGGCTTTTATTGGAAATGATATACTGGTTCTTGAAAAAAATCAAGGAAAGGTCAGACTTGTAAGAGAAGGAATTCTTCAACCTGAACCAGTTCTTGATGTTGAAGTTGGTACCAATAACGAGTCTGGTTTGTTGGGAATTGCTGTATTAGATTCAACAGTTTATCTTTATTTTACTGAAGCTGAAAAAGATGGAGGACAAACATTTGCCAACAATGTTTATGCATACACATGGGATGGTAATACCCTGAACAATCCTGTTTTAATAAATACACTTTCAAGTGAATCATCTTGGCACAACGGAGGCGGAATGACAGTAAACAAGGAAGGAATTGTTTATGTGGTAATAGGTGATCAGATGGGAGGAGGAAGACCAGACACCAAAAATGAATTTACACTTCTACAAAACCATGAAAAAGGAGAGATAGATGACAGTGGTGTAATAGTGCATGTTGGATTAGATAACAATGTGATACAGCCAAAATTGGCTAAAGATCCTTTATCGCATTATTATGCTATAGGAATCAGAAACAGTTTTGGTTTGGCAATAGATCCAATGACTGGAAATATGTGGGATACTGAAAACGGTCCTGAGAATTTTGACGAAATTAATTTGGTGTTGCCAAAATTTAACAGTGGTTGGGCAGTTGTAATGGGTCCTGCTACAGAAAAACAAATATCAGAAATTCCACCCTTAGGAGATTTTCAGTATAATGATCCTCAATTTAGCTGGGAAAGAACAGTGACTCCAACAGGTTTAACATTTATCGATTCTGAACTGTTTTCTAAGTACAAAAATGAGATGCTTGTAGGTACATGTAACTTTGGACAGCTCTTCAAATTCAAATTAAATGAAGACCGTAATCAACTCATATTTGATACAGATCACTTACAAGATCATATAGCCAACTTAACTATAGAAAGTGGGCAAAAAGACTTTGAATCCCTTGATGAAATAGTATTTGGAACAGGATTTGGTTGCATTACAGACGTCGAAATGGGATCTGATGGATTGTTATATGTTGTTTCTATCACAGATAATTCTATTTACAAAATCCTACCAAAATAATATGATTGATAGGTGTGTTCAAGATAATTTTTCAATAAGGAGATAAGTTGAATCAATATAACATTTTAAAAAAACAGAATTATGTCTTTGAAAATTATAAATTAATTCCATTACGTGAAGAAGATATCCAGTCAATTAAGAATTGGAGAAATGAACAAATAGATATTTTACGACAAGAAAAACCAATTACAAGAGAGCAGCAAATTAATTATTACAATCAAGTAATAAAAAAATCTTTTAGTGACAAGAAACCTATCTTGATGCTATTCAGCTTTCTACATAATGATTTCTGTATTGGTTATGGAGGTTTGACCAATATTGATTGGACAACTAAGAATGCAGAATTATCTTTTCTTGTAGATACCAACAGAACGTCTGATCCTAACACATATGAAAACGATTTTACATCTTTTTTACATCTAATCTTTGAATTGGCATTTGATGAGCTTAATTTTACTAGAATTTTCACTGAAACATATGATATTAGACCCGTACATATCTCCATTTTAGAAAAGAATGGATTTCTACTTGAAAAACGACTAAAACAACAAAAACGTATACATGAAACCTTAGTTGACGTACTAATTCATTCTTGTGTAAAGAATGTTAAAAGTTGATTTATTTATCGTTCCATCATTGATCAGAATTGAACTTTGATCAAAAGATTGACATGTAGTAAGAGGACATGATATAATTATGAACAATTCTGATGTTTGTGTTCTTGTGACAGGAGTAGGTGGAGGCAGTCTTGGGCGTGAAATAATCAAAGCATTCAAAATTGCACCACATAACTACAAAATTGTTGCAACTGACGCTTCAGCAAAAAGCGTAGGTCTGTTTGAAACTTCACATAGATACATTGTTCCAGAAGCAAATTCTGAGAAATACCTCACTAGTATCCAAAACATATGTTCAAAAGAGAAAGTGCAGGTGATAGTACCAGGCTCCGAACCAGAAACAGAAATTATATCTAAAAATAAAAAACTATTCTCTGAAAAAAATATCACAGTACTTACCAATCCTTGGGAAACAATACAAACATGCAAAGACAAATTAAATCTGACAAATTTCCTTACCTCAAAAGGAATCCCTTGCCCTAAATCAATACTTTTTGAGAATGATTCAACAATTAAACAAATAGAGCAATACCCTGTTGTTATAAAACCACGAAGTGGAGCAGGATCAAGAAATGTATTTCTTGCTCATGATGAGAATGAGGCAAAATTTTTTGGAAACTATTTGTTAAAACATGGAAGTGAGGCAATAATTCAGGAATATGTTGGTGATTATGAAGCCGAATACACCATTGGAATTCTTTATGCAGACAATGGCAAATTGATGACATCAATTGCGATGAAAAGACTTTTGGAAGGTGGATTATCTACCCGACAAATTACTAAGGGACAAAACAATGATAAAAAATATGTGATATCCTCTGGAATTTCCCAGGGTGAATTCAACGAATTCACTGAAGTGAGAAAAGCTGGAGAATCTATTGCAAAAGTACTAGCTACAGATGGTCCAATTAACATACAGTGCAGAAAAACCAAAGATGGAATACTTCCTTTTGAAATAAATCCAAGATTTTCTGGCACAACTGGTTCCAGAAGTTTGGTAGGTTGTAATGAACCTGACATTCTCTGTAGATATAGATTATTTGGGGAAATACCTCAACAACTAAATTATGAAGTAGGTTTTGTTCTAAGAGATCTTCAAGAAAAATTTATCACACAAGACGATATAGAGAAGATTCCAAAGATATGATCAACCTAATCATCTTAGATTTTGATGATACAATAACTGATAATAGATTGTTGGATTTTAAGGCATTTGAAATACCATGTAAAAATCTTGGCATACATCCACCTTCGCTTAAAATGATATCTTCTTCACGAAAAAAGGGGTTGCTGGCAAGAGATATTATGCAAAAACATCTTAAAAAAATCGGAAAATCTAACCTCCTGAGTGATTTTCTATCAAAAAGAGACACATTTTTGAGCGATTCAAAATCAATGTACCATCTACAACTCAAAAAACATGTGATACCAATTTTATCTCTTTTAAAGAGAAAGAAAATAAAATGCATTTTATGTTCTGCACGCAAAAATAAACAAATGGTAAAATCATTTTTGAAATATAATAAAATTGACAGTTATTTTTTTACAACATATTTTATGCATGATCTGGGGTTTGTCATTGATAATATAGTCAGATCAAATCGTGTCTTGATAAAGACAAGTTTGCTAAAACAGATAATAAAAGATGAGCACATTGATCCGCAGAGAGTACTGTATGTTGGAAATTCTTCTGAAGACTTGGAAGCTGCAACTTTGCTAAAAATACACTTTGTTTATGTAGAAAATGATTATTTGAACAAAGAATCAGATCTTGATATAACTAGAATTAGTAACATGATTGATCTAAAACAACAAATACAATTACTGGTGTTAAAATGAAAATTCTTGTTACTGGTGCATCTGGTTTTATTGGCTCACACCTTATGAAGTATTTGTCAAGAAACAACAATGTTCACGGTCTGTCCCGTTCTAAAAAATCACAAAATATTTTTCAAATTTCATTATCTGACAAACAAAAACTTGCTAGACATATGAAGAAAAACAAATATGATGTGGTAATTCATTTGGCAGCCTCTCTTGAAGAAAGTACCCCATTTGACATGTTCGTCAAAAACTGTGTTAGCACTGCAAATATTTTGGAATGTTGTGCAGAAACTAATGTTGCAAAAATAGTTTTTTCATCCTCACAACTAGTATATGGCAAATCAGTATATCTTCCAATTGATGAAGATCATCCCAAAAATCCGATAAATAATTACGCTTTGTCCAAGTTGATCTGCGAAGAAATATGCAAAATGTATCACAATACATATGATCTCTCAATCCAAATTTTACGACTATCGTCAGTATATGGTCCAGGTCAATCTTCTAAATACATCATACCTACTATGATGATAAAGAGTGTAAATAACAAAGACATTGAAATCCATCGTTACAAAAATGGGTTACAACTAATGGATTTTGTTCATGTTAGGGATGTATGCAAAGCTATCTCCTTAGCTTACAAGTCTAAATCAAAATTTGGCATCTATAATATTGCCTCTGGCAAACCCATAACAGCAAATGACATAGCCGATAAAATTTCTCAAGTTATTAGAATACGTACAACTAACGCAGTCATAGACAAAGAAGCTAACCATCTTTTTTATGATATTTCTAAAGCAAAAAGAGAACTTGATTTTACACCGTCTGTTCAACTAGATAAAAAAACACTGAAAGAGATACACAAAAACATCGTTTCAAAGGATGACTTTCTTTAATTACAACAAATAAATCTTGAATGTTGGTATAATTCATATTGAAAACGACAGTAATAGCAGAGATTGGTTCTAACTGGGAAGGCAGTGTACCAAAGGGAATCAAAATTATAAAAGAATGTAAAAAGGCAGGAGCAGATGTAGTAAAGTTTCAGATGTGGCGTGCACGTGATTTGTATTCTCCAACTCATCCTCAGTGGAAAGTCATCAAAAAATCAGAACTAACATTTGATAAAGTAAAAAAACTAAAAAAGGTAGCCGATTCAATCGGCATTGAATTTCTATGCAGTGCGTTTTATCCTGAAGCAATAAATTTTCTTGAAAAACTAGGTGTCAAACGGTACAAAGTTGCATCAAGAACATGCTTGTTCAAAGATCCATACTCAAAGGAAACGTTGAATCTTAAAGCATCAACCAAAAAACCAGTGATAATCAGTATGGGGATGGGCGGTGATAAAAATCTAATAAAAAAAATATTTGGTAAAAACAAGATCACTTTCTGTTATTGCATCTCTGAATATCCTCTAGAGTTTAAGAAAATTAACTGGACAGATGCAATCAGATATGACGGATTTTCAGATCACACTATAGGGATTACGGCACCAATAGTGTATACTATTTTAAAGAAACAACAAGGATCTAAGAACATACTTATTGAAAAACATGTCAAATCAAAAAATTCCAAAGGACCTGATGCAGAAACGTCAATTGATACACAAAAACTGGCAGATCTGATTTCTCACATTAGGCTTATTGAAAAAGCAAATCTCAACTAAATTTCACACATTTTGATTTACTGTTCTGATAATTCTGTCAACTTCCGCATCTGACAGATTTTGATGAATAGGTATTGAAACTATCCCCTTGCCCGCAGTTTCAGTAATAGGTAATGAAATATTTTTTTTATACAAAGACATCGTATGAACAGGTCTATAATGAATGCCTGTTTCTATTCCTGCGTTAAACATTTTTTCCATGAATTTTTTTCTGTTTTTCACCATTAACCAGTAAAGATGATAGCTACAATTTTCATCAAAAGGCATTTTTCTTTCCAAGTTGATTTCTTTTGAATATCGTTTGGCTATTTGTCGTCTAGTTCTGTTCATGGCATCCAGTTTTTTCAGCTGAACCAAACCTATGGCTGCTGAAATCTCATTCATGTAATAATTCCATCCAACTTCCTTTACATCATATTCAAAATTATTTCTGTTTGTTATGCCACACCATCTACGTGCCAGCAAAACATCTCTCATCTTTCGATGTTCTGAATTGATTGCAATTAATCCGCCAGTTGGCATTGCCAAATTCTTTACTGGATGGAAACTAAAACATACTATATCTCCATGACTTCCAATCCTTTTGCCCATAAATTTGGCTCCAGATGCATGTGCAGCATCCTCAATCAATATGAGATCATTTTTCTTACACATTTGTTGAATCTTATCTAAATCGCATGGCATTCCTGCGTAATGAACAGGTAGAATTACCTTGGTTTTTTTGGTAATTAGCTTTTCAATATGATGAGGATCAATACACATGGTATCATGTTTTACATCAGCAAATACTGGTTTTCCACCATTCAGAAGAATTGCATTTACAGTAGCAACAAACGTAAGTGATGGAACTATTACCTCTTTTCCTTTTAGATCTATTAATGATAAAGCAAGATTCAGCGCAGCTGTCCCACTATTTACTGCAACACAATTATCTGAGTCAATAAATTTTCTAAATGAATCTTCAAATTTTTTAACATGACCTATACCTGCACCAGATGCCCAGAAATGACTTTTTAGAACTTGCTGAGTAACCTGTTGCTCTTTAGTTCCAACTGATGGATCAAATAGTTTGATTTTTTTAGCCATGTTTGCTTTTCTCTTTTTTGACAAACTCTTTATCTTCTTTTAATGATTTCAAGTAGCCTTCATTTGGATTATCATTTTTGTTCATATTAAACAAGGTTGGTTCCTCCGAGTACAAGTTCATTATATCCTTAAGGAGTATAGGTCTATTTTTGATGCGTTCCACAATTATTTTTACTAGTTCTAAATCCTTTTCTCTGTCTACTTCCCATCTTAAATGTGAAAGATCCTTTGAACTGGTGACATTGAATATCTTAAACTCATCTTTATGATTGTAAATGTAAGGCGTAACATGTTCCCGCTCTGATGGCAATTTTGCCATCTTCCAAGTTTTCTCTAACGCTTCAAAAGAAAACACTTCCACTTCTGTTCCATATGGAAAAGTATATGGAAGAAAATTTGAAACATAATCATATTTAGACTTTAAAAAAACTTTAATGACATCATCTACTATCTGAGGATCTATCAGTGGTTTATCTGATGGAATTCTAACAATTGTGGAAAATGCAAATTTTTTTGCACACTGATAATGCCTATCTAAAACATCTTTTTCAGAGCCTCTAAAACATTTGAATTCATTTTCTTGCGCAAATTTTGCAATTATGTTGTCTTCTTCAAGATCTGTTGTTGCAATTACAATGTCATCTAGTAATTCAGAGTGTTGAAGCTGACTTACAACATAGTGAAGAATAGTGTTTTTTTTGTCTAGTAATTTCATTGCTTTACCAGGTAATCGTGAAGAGCCAGTTCTTGCTTGAATTATACATCCAATCATGTTGTAATCAGCATATTTTTTTGAAAACTGGGGAGATGTTTCATTTAAAGTAAATCAGATTTTCCAATAAGTTCTTTTAATGTGTCTTTTTTAATCAGTTCCACTTTATCTGATGAGTATGATTCAGTCAATGCAGTTCTTTTCATATTCGGATATTTTTGCCTAATTTCATCATCAGAAAGTGAACGCTGAAGTATCATGTATCTTGTATTGCCTTCCAAAGTATTTCGAAGTTCATCTGCGTTTATCAATGTCTCATGGTATTTTTCTCCCTGTCTTACAGGTATTTTTTCTTCGCCTGTATTTCCAAGTAGTTCTTGTAATGATTCTTTGACTGTTTCAATTGTATATGCTTTTAATTTTGGCACAAAAATTTCTGAACCTTTTCCTGCAAATGTGGAAGATAAAATAAAATCCAGGGCCTCCTCCATAGTGATACTGAATCGTGTCATCTCTGGACTTGTAATGGTAAGTTTTTGTTTTGATTTTATCTGTTGAATAAACTTGGGAATAACCGAACCACTACTTCCTAAAACATTGCCATATCTCAGAGCTATGAATTTTGTCTTGTGACGTTTTTTATCCAAGTAATTACTTGCTGTAACAAATAATTTCTCCATTAGTAGCTTTGTTGCCCCGTATGTGTTTAGAGGCGATACAGCCTTGTCAGTACCTACCCCTACTGCAATCTCTACATCTTCATGAAGACATGCCTCAATGACATTGCGAGATCCTATGACATTTGTATTGATTGCTTCAAATGGATTGTATTCAACCACTGGTACATGTTTTAGCGCAGCTGCATGAAATACAATATCTATATCTTCTAATGCTCTCTGTAATCTCGGAGCATCTCTAATATCTCCAATCAAATATCTTAGCCTATCATCATTTAACTCTGATTGCATCATAACCTGTTTGTTTTCATTTCTACTAAAAATGCGGATAACATCAACTTCTGATTTTAACAGTCTTTTTGTTAAAGCCTGTCCCAAAGAACCAGTTCCACCTGTGATGAGAATTTTCTTGCCCTTTAGTTCATTCATAATGAATTTGTGGAAAACTTGTGTTAAATAATCTTACCTTCTACACAATAGTCTTGTGAACATGTCTCATATTCTATCACAGAAAGCATTTACAAATTGCATCTGGTCTACATACTGCAACAAAAGTAATGTGATTTACGTTGTTTAAAAAATGAAAAAGTTAAAAGATTCAAATAAATTTACTCTGTATGTCAAAAGAAGAGCATAACAAAATGACCATGATAGAGAATTTGGTATGGGAAGCAGCTAAGATAATGTTTCCAAATTCATACATTGATCCAAAAAGAATCACAAAAGCAAAGGAAAATTTACTAGAATCTCTTATGAAAAATAATTGAAGACTGGGTTTAGTACAAACGCATTTACTGAAAAATCGTTGTTACATGGTATAGATACCATATCTGATATTGGGTATGATGGAGTAGAACTAGTTCTTGACACACCTCACGCTTTCTTACCATTAAATGAAAAATATTTGTCTGAAATAAAAAACTGCATTAAAAAAAATAAAATTGAAATAGCAAACCTAAATGCCAATACTGTGGTAGGCTGGTATGACAACAATACTGTAATAGAAAAATTTGAACCGTCACTTTCAAACAAAAATGAAAAACTCAGACAATGGCGATTAAACTATACTAAAAAGGCAATCGAATTAGCTGACGAACTAGAATCTCCTAGCATATGCCTCACTTCGGGAATTTCAACTAAATCCGAAAAACAAACTTGTCTGCGTACTTTTAAAAAATCTTTAACTGAACTTGCATCATTTGCAGAGACAAAAAATATCTCAATAGCAATAGAATACGAACCAGGATTGTTAATTGAGAACTCAGACGATGTATATCATGTTATTTCTCAGTTCAATAACGTTGGATTAAATCTTGATGTGTGCCACGCAGCTGTTTTAGGCGAGGACATATCTAAAATTATTAAAAAATTTCGGAAAAAAATCATTCATACTCACATAAGTGACTGCAAAAACAATATTCACTTTCATTTAATTCCAGGTTTGGGCAGCATTGATTTTTCTGCCATGTACAGATCACTAAAAGAAATCAATTATGAGGGATCTCTTACAGCAGAACTTTACACATATTCAAAAAATCCAGAGTATGCCGCAAAGATTACTTTTACATACCTAAAGAATTTGATGTTAAATCATGTTTATTGATCCACATGTTCACATGTATTCTAGAACAACAGATGATTATGAAAAAATGATTCTATCTGGGATTAAGACTGTTATCGAACCTTCATTTTGGCTTGGGCAAGCACGTACTTCATCAAAAACCCTGATTGATTATTGGGAGTATCTGATAAATTTTGAACGAGCGAGAGCTAGAGAATTTGGTATAAATCATTATTGTGCCATTTCTGTAAACCCAAAAGAGGCCAATAACTCACAACTTGCAAATGAATCATTAGATGTTATGGCTAACTATCTTAGTAAAGAAGGGGTTGTAGCAGTTGGTGAGATAGGATTTGATATGATTACTAAGGAAGAAGAAAAAGTGTTTGCGCGACAATTGGTAATGGCTGAAGAGCTTAAAATGCCAGTTATTATTCATACCCCACATATCAACAAAGTGGAAGGGATAAAAAAAACATTTGATATTATAAAAAATTGCAATGCCACAAAATCAAGAATTATTATTGATCATAACACTGAAGAGACAATCGAACTTTCTTTGTCTTATGATGTGATTGCAGGAATTACTGTCTACCCATATACCAAAGTGAGCTCCATAAGAGCAGTTAATATGTTAAAAAAATATGGTACAGATAGGATTTTGATCAACAGCTCTGCAGATTGGGGAGTATCTGATCCTCTAAGTGTGCCTAAAACTGCAATCCAAATGGAAAAAGACGGTTTTAGTAAAAACGAGATTGAGCAATTACTTTTTCATAACCCAAATAATTTTTTTAAACAATCAAAAAATTATGTTCCATTATAGATTAATTGCATGAAATTATCCTTTAGCACAAATGCATATCGAAATTATTCCATTGAAGATAGTATTCGTTCAATTTCTTCTGTAGGATATGATGCAATTGAATTGATGTGTGATACACCACATGCATTTCCTCCACTGTCTGCTGAAAAAATAGATTCAATTAAAAAAATACTGCAAGAAAATCAAATGAAGATTTCTAATCTAAATGGATTTATGATGTGTGCCGTAAATGACTTTCATCATCCATCATGGATCGAAAAAAATCAAAAAGAACGTAATATTCGAATACAACATACCAAATATTGCATTGAATTAGCCTCAAAACTTGGCGTAAAAACAGTTTCTACAGAGCCTGGGGGGCCACTTTTGGGATTATCTGAAAAAGAAGGGCTAGAATTATTTTATGATGGCTTAAATGAAGTCATTCCTGTAGCAGAAAAAAACAATGTAAAACTTTTGATTGAACCTGAACCTGGATTGTTAATAGAAAATTCATCACAATTTCTAAATTTTATGTCTCGCTTTAATACTAAATACATTGGTCTAAATTTTGATGTAGGTCATTTTTTTTGTGTAGGTGAAAGACCAGATAAATTAATTAAAACACTTGCAGATTTCATATCTCACATTCATCTAGAAGACATTGCAGAATCACGAGAACACAAACATCTGATCCCTGGTCATGGCGTAATTGATCTCAAAAAGGTTTTTGATGCAATTAGTGATATTAATTATAAAAATTACATTACAATCGAATTATACCCTTATCTAGATAATCCAGAAAACGCTGCTAAAGAGGCAATGCAGTTTATACATTCTCTTAATCTGAAATGATGAAATCATATTTTCAGCTAGTGCGCTTTCCAGGTATTTTTACTGCTTTTTCAAATATTCTTTTAGGTTTTTTTATATATTCAGAATTTGTTGTAGATTGGTTTAATCTATTTCCACTTCTTGCAGCTTCAGGTTTTTTATTTTTAGCTGGAATGACGCTAAATGATTATTTTGATTACAATATAGATAAAAATGAACGACCAAACAGGCCTCTTCCCTCAGGAAAAATATCAAGAAAAGTAGCACTGTGTCTTGGCATTACATTGTTTGTTGCCGCAAACATTTCTGCATCTTTTGTTGGATTTCAAGCAGTAATGATATCTGTCATTATGACAATTCTCATCTTGGCATATGACATAAAACTAAAAAATATTAAAACCATTGGAATTTTAAATCTCTCATCCATACGATTTCTGAATGTTATTTTAGGTTCCAGTATAGTCCTTTTTAATTTTGACATTATCTGGATATCAATCCCAATTGCAATTTTTGTAGCAGGAATTAGCATTCTTGCAAAAACTGAGAGTTCCATTTATCTAAGAAAAGTAAAAATCACTAATCTGATCTTTGTTTTATTTACCATATCTTATGTTGTCGTTTTAATCCATGACAAGGGATCTATTCATTGGCTAATTCTTGGAATGTTTGTTGTAGTTAATTATTTACCTTGGATGGTCATCAAAGAAAAATCTTCCATGACCACGCAAAAAATAGTGACGATTCAACTACTTTCAATCCCTATTTTAGATGCAATTTTAGTTATGGCTTTTTCTAATGTTATTTTTGCAGTAGTGACGCTGTCTATGATATTTCCGGCATATGTTGCTTTACGAAAATTATACTTGACATAAATTAGTATGAATGGTTTATTTTTAAGTTAGAAATATTCTGAATAACTAAATGAAAAAATTAATTGTGATTAATGTTGTAGGATTAACAAAAAATTCAATTAATGATACTTTGCTTCCTAACCTGTCAAAAATTTTTACTGATGGGTTTTGTTCTTCAATGATTCCTTCTTTTCCTGCAGTAACATGCAGTGTCCAGTCTTCAATTACTTCAGGATACTATCCGGCAGATCATGGTATCATTTCAAATGGTTTCTATGATCGAGATACAAAACAAGTTTCGTTCTGGGAGCAGTATGACAGTTTAGTTCAAAAGCCAAGAATCTGGGATATTTTAAAGAAGGCAAATCCCAAATTAAAAACAGCTGTGCTTTTCTGGCAAAATTCTCTTTACACAAATTCTGACTTTATTATTACTCCCAAGCCAATTCATCTTGAAGACAAAACTGTAATGTGGTGCTATTCAAAACCTCTCAATTACTATGAGGAAGTTGCTCAACATCTAGGTGAATTTGATCTCAAATGGTATTGGGGACCATTTACATCCATCAAGTCTAGTCAGTGGATAATTAATGCATCAACGTATACGATAAAAAAACATAGACCTGATCTAGTCCTTGTATATCTACCTCATTTGGATTATTCTGCACAAAAATATGGACCTCAAAGTAATGAATTCAAACAGAGTTTAATTGAGATTGATAACATGATTGGGGATTTGATAGGTTTTCTTGATGCCAATGAGTTTGGCAATGAATATGAGATAATGATTCACTCTGAATATGGATTTAATGAGGTGAATCACTCTTTGTCCCCAAACATACTTTTACGTCAAAATGGATTGCTTTCCACTCGAAATATACTTGGAAAAGAATACATTGATTTTGAAAACAGTAATGCATTTGCAATGGTTGATCATCAGATAGCACATATTTTTATAAAACCTGGCTATGATGATGCCGTTACTTCAATTTTCAAAAAAGAAAAAAGTATTGCAAGAATTCTTGATAAAGAATCTCAAATAAAATTAAACATAAATCACACAAGAAGTGGCGAGTTGATTTTATACGCAAAGGATGATTGTTGGTTCAATTATTATTGGTGGGAAGATGAAAATCTTGCACCCTCATTTACTTTTAATGTTGATATCCATCGAAAACCTGGATATGACCCGCTTGAATTGTTTCTTGATCCAATAACTAAAAGAATTTCTCATGACACTTCATTGATCAAAGGTTCTCATGGTGTGTTTGATGGTGAAAATACTGACGCTTTACCTATATTTGGAATGTCTATTAAACCAAAGAAAGAAACTAATATTATAGATATCTCTCAAATAGCGCCAACCATATTGAAATTCTTCAACTGTACTTACAATCTTCCAAATGATTCAATCTTGTAATGATCTTTTTTAAAAAACATGATCATTTATCCAGTTCCAAAAATATTTAGAATCTCATATAGAATAAATTCTATAAATTATGATTCATTTGTAATTATTACTTTCATCACACCATCTCTCGATCTAGCATAATTCAGAGCTTTTGTGATGTTTTGAATGGGAACTTTGTGTGTTACTAACTGCCTGACGTTGATTGATTTATTATTTATAATTTCAAATGATTCTCTTATCTCTTCTGTTGAAGCAGCATAACTTGGTATAATTGAAATCTCTTTAGAATACATCTTACTCAAATTAGTTTTTAAATTACATTCTTTACTAGGTTCACCAAATAAAAGAATGGTACCTCCCTTTCTTACTAAATTAATTGCACTATGAAAAACTTCTGTCTGTGAAGTGGCAATTATAATCAAATCCAAATCACTTGTATGTGTACTAATTTTTTCACTAATGTCTGATTCATCTCCTTTTAATGAAATTCCGATATTTGCTTCCTTGCAGAAATTTAATCGAAATTCATTAATGTCTACACAAAATATCTTTCCAAAACCGTAGTGTTTTGCCAACATTGCGTGCATGACGCCAATTGGTCCTGCACCAAATATCAATACTGAATCATTTTTTAAGAAAGAAAGTTTCTTCCAAGCCCTAATACAACATGCTAACGGCTCGATTAGCGACGCTTCTTCAAAACTCATAGCGTCTGGAATTTTAATTAAACTTTCATGTTTGATATTCCATTCAGGAACCAAAAATTTTTCAGACATTCCGCAAGGCTCTAAACATTCAATATATTTTTCACACATCGTCTGATTTCCATGTTTGCAATAATGACAGTTATTACAAGGAGAATGGTGATGTACAAACACTCTATCGTTTAAATCAAATTCTTTCACGTTACTGCCTTTTTTTACAATGATTCCTGCAACTTCATGACCAAGCTTGGATGATGGTCTGCATGAATCACCAAATATGTTTCCCAAGTCTGATCCGCAGATTCCACATGATTTCATTTTTATTAATACATCATTATCTCCACATACTGGTTCTGTGATATCTACAAGACTAACTCCTGTTGCTTGATCTTTTCTAACGCATTTCATAATTTTATCATTAATTTTGTAAGTGTTTCATTACTTAGACATTATGTTTAATCAATATCTAGATACAATCATAGTTATAAACATCTATGAATTTTAAAAAAAATAATTACAGTATATTGTTAAATATGGATTGACTGTCAATATAACATGAAAAGCTTCTATGAGCATTTACATTCAAGACATGAGTTTGGTGAAAAGATTGATTATAATAAAAAGCCAATTTTACGGAGTTCTGGAATCTTTCCTGTAGTTAAAAATAGATCGTACAGTTCAAGAATATTATTTTTGGGATACTGGGTGATAAAGCGAAAGATTCCTGAAGTAAGCTTCCTTGTAACGCTAAGAAGTAATGATGGAATAATTCTCGTGCGGGATTTTTTTACAATAGACAATCCAAAATCATACACAATTAGCTTGGATTCTTTGTTGGAAAAAACTTCCATATCTGACAAATCAAACTTTCTAGGTTCAATAGAAGTAGAGATATTTTCCACTCAAGACATGGTTTTTCCTTATCCTGCGTTAGTATTGGATTATTTCAATAATGAATTCAATACATGCGTTCACACATTGGGACGGGTCTACAACGACATCGAAGATCTAAATGAAAATGAAGCATTCGTAGTGCCAGAAACTGGATTTGATATATACGCCAAAGATGATCTACAAGCATTCTTGTCTTTTGTTAACGGGCCGCTTCCTAATCCTAATGCTGTAATTGATTATACTATCACAAATAGTGAATCAAAGAAACTTGCTGGAAGTTTTACACTTGATTACATAAAACCGTACCAAACTGTGTTTTTCAAATTTCAAGACCACATCTCAAATCTAAGTCAATTTCTAAATGGTAACGTAGGTGCTATTACAATAAGGCATAACTTTGTAGGATTTTTTCCTCGCTTTCTTGTAGGAAACATCCAGAACTCACTACAAAGTGCAAGCTTTACGCATTCATACTATGACTGCACATCGTGCTCAGATCCTTTGGATTATTGGGATAGATTAAGTGAATTTCACTATGACAGTTCAGTATCGATTCCACTGTTTACTGATGATGGATTTTTTACAGAACTTATCCTTTACCCAAATATTTCACCATCTGCTTTTGATCTAGATATCAAACTTTATGATAAACAAGGAGGTCTTTTGTTAGACCTTCCTAATTTTATGAAAATAAACAGTCATGATTCAAAGTTACTTAAGATCAACTTTAATGAGTTACTTGCTAAGAACAACATTGATGCAAAAAATGCTGCAACTGCACACATAATCACTAATTTTCAAAATAAAAAAATCCCTACCAGAATAAAGTTTGGTCTCAATGTAGGAAAAAAAGGAAGTAAATCAAAATTACCATGCAACATCTGTTTTAATTCAAAGCTTGGTAATCCACTAACTGACAACAAACCTGGCTCTTTTCATTGGTGTCCTATATTTTCCACAGGTAATTCCGTAATCTCCTTTGAAAATTCCTCATCTGTGAAAAATTATTCAAAGAACGCACGCTTGATGTTGACCTTTTATCGAGAAAAAGATACAAATTCCATGGAAAAAGAAGTTACAATACCTGCAAACGGCGAATTTAGATTTGATCTGGTACAGAATCATGATATTTTACAGTTTCTGGATGGAAATGTAGGATGGATCACCGCCAAAGCCGATAATCCTCACATACAAGGCTATTACTTTAATTTCCATTCCTCTGGTGCAGTTGCTGGGGATCATCTCTTTTAGTTAATACTTTCCGGATTTGATTATCTCTACTTTCAAAGTCTGATTAATACATTAAACAAAATAAAATCATATCAATCGATTCAACTGAATTATCTATTATGAATCAAAATATTTTGAAAATTAAAAAATAAAATTGTAATCGCTATAATAACAATCATAAGTCATCTATGACATTTGTTATTCTCTTTGTGTGTTTGATTCTATAATTTAATCCAATTTCAGATACATGTAAACTCATTTGTAAATAAAAAGAATAATGATATTTCCGAAATGCTATTATCAGATATAATTAAGTTGAGCTCAAATGACACTAGAATTTATTAAATCTATAAATGATGTTCGTGGAACTATTCTGTTTTATTCCTTTGGAAAATTAATTATTCATTTTGTTGAAACAAAAAAAGGGTTTTCACGTGGTGGTCATTATCATAAATTTAAAAGTGATCATATACTTTTGCAGGGCAAAATTGAATTTAGAGAATTTAATCTTAGCACAAATATGGAGCAAATTCGTATTATCTCTGCCCCTTATACTATCTCTGTAGAGCCCAATATAGCTCATCTTTTGACTGCTTTAGACGATTCTTTATTTATAGAATGTTTTGATATGGAATATTCTGCTACTGATTATTCTCCATATAGAAATATTGTAAATGAAAAAATAAAACAAAGATAGAATCTTTAGTTAAATATTATTTGTATCTAATCTGCTTTTTATGTAATCTATGGGTAAAACAGGAGAAGGATCTGTTTTTGACAAAACTGCCTTGTAAATTGATACATAGTCAAGCATGTAAATAAGAGAAATTATTTTTGTCAAAATGTTTCCTGAAACAGAGTGAATTTCCTTAAAATCAATATCTTTTTTCATAAAGAATTCTTTGATTATGTCAAATCTTTCTTTTGTCTTTATGTAATCGTCTTTTCCTTGCAATAAAATTGGTTGTACTGTAGATGGCTTTTCCCATGATACCATACCATTATGACAAGCCTCTATGATGTCTTCTGTAATGGCATGAATCTTTGCATTTTCTTGTAAGGATGATTTGAATCTTGTTGCAGTTGATTGCAATCCATGAGGATAATAAATAATAGGAATTCCAGATATCCAATTAGCTAAATTAATTGAAGGATTTGAATCAGACAAGTTATGAGAAAATATTTGTTTTTTCATAATATCAAGTTCGTCTAATGACTCTACAATATCATTTTTTTTAATTGGAAGAGCTGAATTTAATGTCTTTAGAATTGAATAAGTAAAACTTACAAGAGATGTTCTTGGTGAATGAATCAGTGGAATTTTTCTAAATTTTATTTGGTTTTTTTTACACATATCTTCCATTTTACCTCCAGAAGAAAATGCAATCAATCTACAATCCAGTTTTGCAGCAGAATCAAGTACTGTCAAAGTCTCAGATGTATTTCCAGATATGCTTGTAGTGATTACTAGAGTGTTTTTATCAACTGTCTTTGGCAAGAGATATCCTTTGATAAGTGATACATGAATATCGCTTTTGGATAATATTGAAGAAAACAAATCCCCAATTGTACCAGAACCTCCCATTCCAGCAAAAACAATGTGATCAATGTCATGAAAATCTACAGGCTCATGATTGGACTCGTATGATTTGCGTGCAATCTCTGGCCATGAATCATAGATTTTGTACATTCCACGAGCATCCACTTTGTCCATTGTTGCAACGTCTAGCAATATGTGATTCAAAATCTGTTAAAACAATATAACAATTTGTAAATCTAAAAGTCTTTTAGAAGTCTAGAATACATGTTTAACAAAGATTTGACCTTTGGTAATCTCTAAATCCATCATAATCTGGTTGATTGTGTATTTTTCCATTGATTTTTAAAAAGCCTAATTTTTAGATTATTTATGACTAATACCATTATAGATTCTTCTTTAAGAACTGTAGAATGGAAAGACAACAAAGTAGTAATGATTGATCAGACTAAACTTCCAAACCAACTGATCTTTGTAACATATGACGATTATAATCAAGTGGCAGATGCTATCAGAACTCTAGTTGTTAGGGGTGCTCCAGCAATTGGGGTATCGGGTGCATTTGGTTTAGCTTTGGCATCTCTTCAAAGCAAAGCAACTACAAAGGAGCAACTAATTTCTGATCTAGAAAAAGCAAGAAAAATTCTATATGAGACAAGACCTACAGCTGTAAATCTAAAATGGGGACTGGATAAAATCATGCAAGTTGCAAACTCTGGAGATGCAGTTGAGCAAATTAAACAATCTATAATCAATGAAGCCAAGAAAATGGCAGATGAAGATATTCAAATAAATAAAACTATGGGAAAATATGGTTCGGTTCTATTTGATAACAATGATACTATAATGACTCATTGTAATGCAGGAGCTCTAGCTACTGTTGCATATGGAACAGCACTAGGTGTTATTAGAGCCACAAGAGAGAGTGGAAAAAATATCAAAGTAATAGCTACTGAGACAAGACCAATACAACAAGGCTCCAGATTAACGGCATTTGAGTTAAAACATGATGGTTTTGATGTGAGCCTAATTCCAGATACTGCAGTTGGATATTCAATGGCAAACGGACTAGTAAACAAAGTAGTTGTTGGTGCAGACAGAATTGTAAGAACTGGACATGTCTTTAACAAAATTGGAACATATCAAGTAGCAACCATGGCAAAGCAACACGGAATTCCATTTTATGTTGCAGCACCATTGTCGACTTTTGATATGACTAGCGATGCCAAAGATGTAATCATTGAAATGCGCAAGGGAACCGAAGTAACTGGAATTGGTGATAAAAAAACAGCACCCGATGATATCAACGTGATAAATCCCGCATTTGATATGACTCCGCCTGAGTTAATCTCTGGAATAATTACTGAAAAAGGCGTGGCAAAACCACCCTACGAAGAATCTATCAAAAAATTATTTCAAGCTAATTAATAGAAAGTTTTTATTGATTTTATATCGCATTAAATAGTATGAGTACTGTAACTGCACAAGCCGTAAAGGAATCTCTTAAACAATGCATGGATCCTGAAGTTCCACTAAACATTGTAGAGATGGGATTAATCTATGGAATAGACATAGTTGAAAATAATAATGTAAATATCAAAATGACAATGACAACTCAAGGTTGTCCACTACATGAAACCCTGGTTCAAGATGTGACAAGATATGCAAAAAAAGTTCCGGGGGTAAATAATGTCAAAGTAGACATTGTCTGGGAACCAAAATGGACGATGGATAGCATGACTGAGGAAGGAAAAGCAAAAATCAAAAACATGACCAATACAATGACTACTCCAGCTCCAATCAATTATGAAATTGCGTTACCTCAAGGAGTTGGTAAACTAGTGCAACAAGAAGATGGTTCAATGGTACTAGCTAACGAACATGATCAGGGATTTATGGTAAATCAGGCCATTGTAGATTTTTGGAAGTCATGCAATGGACAACGCAAAGTTACTGAACTAGTAGAAATATTTGCACAACAGACAGGACTGCAAAGAAATCAAGTAGAAAAAGAGGTAATGCAGTTACTTCAGCAACTACGTGAAGGTGGATTGATTGCAATTCAAAACCAACCAGATTCACCTAACGTTCAATTCAAAAAATAAACTTAGAAAATATAATTTGAATTTGCACCATCAAAATTAATTACAACGCCTGATAGATACTTTATTTTATTTTCAATAATTGCTTTGATAAAGTTTCCAATCTCTTCTGGTTCTCCAAGTCTTTTCATCGGTAGTAATTTTTTGTATTCATCAATGTTTTCTATTAGTTCTTTTGTTCTATCTGTGTTTATTGGACCTGGTGCAATATTGATACAGCTAATGTTTTTTGCTGCATAGTCTTTGCTTAGAATCTTAAAGACTTCACTAAATGCAGCACGATATGCTGACGATATTATTAATTTTGCATTTGGTTCCTTAATTACACTTGAGCTTATCAAAAATATGTATCCTCCATCATTAATTTTGATGTTTTGTAAGATGATACAAAATCCCAAAAATAACTGATTATGATATTTTTTCCAATCTTCTTCAGATATGTTTGAAAATTCTTTAGCTTCAGGTCCACCTGTGTTGAGAATTAGTATGTCTGTTTGATTATGAATTTGTACAAATTTTTTCACACTATCTAAATTTGAAGTGTCAATATCGTTTTTTGATGCTGCAAAAACATCTATCTTTATTGATTTTAGCGACTCTGCGACTGCCTTTCCCATTCCTCTGGAACCACCAAGAACAATTGCTCTAGTCATATAGTTATCATGTGATAATCTATAATTAAATTTCATTATTCTTTGTAAATTGATTCATCATTGATCTTTTCTTATAACCATTTCTCATCATTCTCACTGATCTTTTCTGCCTGTAGGTTAAATGCAATTTTGAAATCTTTCAATCATGCAAAAACTTTCAGGACTATTTCTGGTTGCTGTGCTTATCTCAGGAGCATTTTCCTCAAGTTTTGCATTTGCTCAAGTTCCTACAGCACAAAATGATCAATACTCATTAAATGAGGATTCAGTTCTTACGGTTGGTCCTACTGGAGTTTTGACAAATGACACAAATATTGATAATAGTTTCTTTGCAATAATTCATACTGGTGTTGGTTTTGGAATTCTTACACTAAATGTGGATGGAACATTTACATATACTCCTAATTCAAACTTTAATTCTATTGATTCATTTACATATATTGCAACCAACGGAACGCATAGTAGTAACAATGCCACAGTCACACTTTCTGTTAATCCAATTAATGATTCACCAATAGCACAAAATAACACTGCAACAACACCCGAAAACACTTCAATAATCATTTCTGTATTAAACAACGACTCTGATGTTGATGGCGATTCACTTACAGTTAGTTCTATAACACAAGGAGCTAATGGAACAGTCACAACTAACGGCACCATTACAACTTACACACCAAAGTCAAACTTTCATGGAGTAGACTCTTTCACTTATACTGTATCTGATGGATTGCTAACTGATACTGCAACTGTTACTGTTACTGTAAACTCGGTTAATGACCATGATGATAATAATGGTGATAAAGTCAATATTTGCCATAAAGATAAGAAGACAATTTCTGTTTCAGTAAATGCCATCTCTGCTCATCTAAAGCATGGTGATACGATTGGAGCATGTGGAAATGACCAGGATCAAAATACCGATAAAAAGTTAATAGAAGAACAGCTAAAAGCACTAAAGAAAGATTTCAAAGCACAAGAAAAAATACTCAAAGAACAGCTAAAAGCACTAAAGAAAGATTTCAAAGCACAAGAAAAAATACTCAAAGAACAACTAAAAGATTTGAAGAAAGACAAGAAACCCAAAGATGATGATCATGACGAAGATGATGATCATGACGAAGATGACGATTAAATTAAAGATTTACGTCTAAAATTATTTTTAATAAGAATTTTTACTAGTTAGATTTCTTTAATCTCTGTAATTGTTCCCAACACAGAATCCATCTTCACAATGGCTTTTTTTTCATCCCAACCAAGTGCAACATACCAGTCACCCGCATCGCCATCGTATTTTGTCTCCAAAGTCTTGATGTTTTCTGGTTGAATGTTGTATTTTTTTGCAATACCTGAAACAGCTAAAGAAATAGCATCTCTTTCTTTTTCCAATCTTCTCTTCATTAATCCTATTCCTGGACTCATATTATCTCTGATTCTTTTGTTTTAATATAGTTAATTCTCAAAATTACCCACAATGTTTAATTTTTTTATTTGATAAATTTACAACGCTTCAAATACCTCGATCAAAAGGTTATACTAAAATGAAATTAATCCAGAAGTTTTCAAATTCATCGCTTGCAAAAACTAGCACTCTAGTATCTCTAGTTTCAGTTCTTGCAGTTGTTGGTCCTTTTGTAGTTGTATCTGCTGGTTTTTGGGATGCAATTTCTCATCTTCAAAAAGAACCTGAATTCTTTTGGAGTATTCAGCATATCGTTGTGTATACTGGCGTTTCAATAACTAGTTGTGCAGCAATAATTGGAACGATTCTTTTATTTCAAAACTCTACAAAAAATTCTCTTAAAAATGGAATCATTCTAGTAATTATTGGTTCGCTAATTCAGATTGTATCTGGATATGCAGATTCACTTTCACATGAACTTTTTGGAATTGATGGTTTGATATCTTGGTCTCATCAGCCACTAGAATTTGGTCTAGTTTTATCTGCTTTGGGTGGATTTTTGATATTAAAAAATCTTGAAAAAACAAAACTCAGAGTACTTATTCCATTCTCGATTATTTCATTTTTGTTTTTTACAACTTGGCTAGTGTTTAACCTAGTGTTTGTTTTTGGTCACACAATACAATGTCTTCCAGTCTACAAGATATTTTTATCTGGTTGTTCAATCTTGTAATTTTTTAATTTCATAAATGATGTAAAAATAACCATTACTGCTCCTACTAGTATCATTATTCCTGGCGGTATCATGACTTCCTCTCCTGCATCTCCCAACTCGATTTGCAAACTTAATTGATTTTTTGAAGGATTTGTCACTTTTACTGTATACATTCCACTTTTCTCAAAATCAAAATACCCTACAGACATTTTTGTCTGAACACTTTCTTCAGAGATTATATTCTGATTATCATCTAAAATCTGAACAAATATCTGCTCGCCGGTAAATTCTGGCATGAATACTTTGTAATATCCAATACCTTTACCCTCAAAATTCATCTTTAGATCATGCGAATTTGATGATTCTAGTATGATATCGTCAAATATTTTGTCTCCTTGTACAAATACAAACGATATCCAAATCATTCCAATTACACATAATATCACACCAATTTTGAACAAAGAGAACTTCAATTCACCAAGTATGTGGATTGTTTGTTTAATAAAATAATCTAAGAGGGCTCGGAGGGCTTCGATCCCTCGACCTAGCGGTTCGAAGCCGCTCGCACTATCCAGACTGTGCAACGAGTCCAAACAAGTAAGAATTTAACAGGCCTAAATATCTGTCTAGGTACTTTGAAAATATCAAAAAAAGTAGCAGGAGTTGAATATGCAATAAGGGATATTGTTCTAGCTGCAAGAAAAGTTGAAGAAAAAGGAATGAAAGTTGATTATCTCAACATTGGTGATCCAGTACAATTTGGTTTTCAACCTCCTGATAATGTAAAAGAGGCAATGATAAATGCAATAAGAAACGGTGAAAATTTTTATTCCTCATCAGAAGGTCTCAAGGAACTTAGAATAGAAATCGCAAAAAAAGAAAATGTAAAAGGATTATCAATTTCACATGATGACGTTTTAATCACAAATGGAGTTTCTGAAGGACTTGATATGGTCATATCATCTATTGTTGAAGAAGGCGATGAAGTTCTATTACCTGGTCCATACTATCCACCATATGCCTCATATGTTAGATTACACGGTGGAATCCCCGTAGAGTTTGCAGTAGATTTGGATAACTCTACGCCTGATATTGAAGATATCAAATCAAAGATTACTTCAAAAACAATTGCTATTTGCTTAATCAGTCCAAATAATCCAACCGGTGTTGTATTCAATGAATCATCATTAAAAAAATTAGTAGAAATTGCAAATCAACATAATTTATACATCATATGTGATGAGATTTATGATCAAATAATTTTTGATCAAAAATTTGTAGGAATTGGCAAAGTTGCAGGAGATTCACCAGTTATTGTTCTAAATGGATTCTCAAAAGTTCATCTAATGTCTGGATGGAGAATTGGATACATTGCATTTAACCAGTCATCAAAACTTGATGCACTAAGAGAAAATCTCCCAAAACTTGCACGAGTAAGAATTGCTAGCAATCTTCCAGTACAGCATGCTGCATTAGAATCGCTGCGAGGACCACAGGGATACATCACTGAATTTGTATCTGAATTAAAAAAACGAAGAGATCTTGTTGTAAAACGACTCAATGAAATGCCTGGTTTATCATGTCCTAATCCAAAAGGCGCGTTTTACGCTTTTCCAAAAATTGAAGACAATAAATTTGGAACTGATAAGGAGTTTGTGCAAAAACTTTTAGAAACAAAAGGAGTCTTGACTGTACATGGTTCTGGATTTGGAGAAAAATATGGTAGCGGACATTTTAGATTAGTGTATTTGCCAAGTCTTGAAATTTTAGATTCTGCAATGAACAAAATAGAAGATTTTGTCAGCTAATAACTCCAAATTGAAAACTTTTCTGGAATTATCTCTATAATACAATCTGTATTATCTAATAGTTCTACTGCGGATTTATTTTGCAAACTTTTGAAATATCTTGCAAGTATTTTTTTTGCAATTTTTTTTACTTTATTATTTTCTAAAATGATATTTGCATTTCCTTGACCCATGACGCCAAAAATTGGAGAATTTACTCCTACATCTACACAAAATGCAACTTTGTTATTTTTGTTAACATTTTGTGCCTTTTTGGTTTTAGTGTTTGTGCCTATGTAGATTTTTTTTGAACTATACAAATACCATACAGGTACTATGTGTGGGATGTTTTTACTTCCTATTGTTGTAAGATGTAAAATTTTTTGAGTTTTTAAAAATTCATCTTTGCGGTTCATGGCTTCTAAATCCTAACAGTATCATAAAAATCCCAAAGCCAATCATGCCTACTGACACTTTTTCATTGGTAAATTCAGAATTTAAAATAAAATCTTCTACAAATTCTGGTCCCCAAAGTATTATTTGTCTAACAAGAACTATTCCTGCCATAATTAAAAACAAAGAGCCAACTGCAGTATACCAGTTTCTTCCTCTTCGAAAATACTCGTGACTCATTTACAATACTTAGATGATTTTGATACCTGGATTTTTTATTTTATTTCGTATCATTGCATTTAGCAATAATGGTGTTGATATCTCTGCAAGATATGATAATTCTCCTGGTCCCAAATAAATTGGTCTTAAACCTTTGATTTCGTTGATCAAACCGTTTACCACATCAATTGCATCTTTATCATCCCCGCATACAAAAATATCATAATCAAGTACCATTGTTGGATTGACAAGTTTCTTTTCTGAAATCACATGAAATGCTGAAACTAACTTTGATTTATTTTTCATGTGTTTTAAAACAAGTTGATAAGAAAATGGTTTATTCTCTTTAATTGGAATAAACTCAAAGCCTACATCTGTTTTTATCATTGGAACAATTGGAGATACAACTACACAACTGTCTTTAACTTGAGATAAAACTTCTGAGCAAACTGCGTCAATGTTTTCATAAGGAATTGATAAAATCAAAACATCGCTGTCTTTTGCAACTGAGATATTGTCATTGCCTGTAATTGTCCCATTAATCTGTCCAAATGATTCCTTTGCAATATTTGTATACTCATTTGCAGATTCTGATGCCCTTTTTGCATCCCGTGATCCTACAATTACATTATGATTTTGAGACCATCTAAGAGCAAATCCTTTTCCCATTCCTCCAGTTCCGCCAATTATTCCAATTTTCATGATGTTCTTCTGAGAATCTTATTATTATCTTTATTTGACATTCGATCATATTGGGCTCAGTTATTTTTCTACGACACGGTCAAGCAAAAAACAATATTGAAAGAATTCTAACGGGAAGAACTCCAAATATTCCATTAACTGAAAAAGGAATCGAGCAGGCAGAAAAGACAGCAAAGTTCTTAGAGCAAATGAACATATCTGCAATTTATTCTAGTCCTATTGAAAGAGCAAAACATACAGCAGAAATTGTTGCTAAACATAATTCTCTTGATGTGTCAATTGATGATAGATTAATTGAACTTGATATGGGAAAATTTACTGGTGTGCCTTATGATGAAATTTTTACTAGTCATGGAAATGTTTTCATGAAATTCTATAATGGCGAGTTAGAAATTGCCCATAACGGCGTTGAGACTTTCTCTGAAGTCAAAAAACGTGTACTAAGTATTGTTGATCATGTGATTGAAAAACATCCTGATCAAAACGTTGTACTTGTAACTCATATGGACCCAATCAAAGCAATGTTATCTACAGTAGTTGATCTTTCACCTACAAATCTATTTGAGCTAATCATTGCAAATGCCTCATTGAATATCTTTAGAGAATACAACCGTAAATTTTCAATTTCTGGAATCAATGTGATGGATCCATCTCGTTTCAATCATGATTGGTAACTAATAATCTTGAAAACCCTTAAATAGAAATTACAGGCCACGTTTCTCAACCGCTAATGAAGAGTATATTTGGTCTATTCTTAGTATTGGCAATTTTGGTAATCATTCCAGCAGCAGAATATGTGTTTGCTGCAGGTGATGAACCAGGCGGTTACCTTGATCGTAGAGTAGTAATTTGGAATTTATTTTATAGAATGATGACTGTGGCATTTACAGTGGGTGCAGTTGTATCTGGAACTATAATCTGGCTTTGTTGGAGATTCAGAGAATCAAATCCAAAAGCCACTCCAACTCCATATGAAAAGGAAGGAGTTTGGTAAAAATGGGACATCATTCTAACTGGCCAGAATGGGTTTACGTTGGAGTTGTAATTGCACTGATGTGTTGGGTAGGTGCAGAAGCTTGGAATGCAGAAAGACTTGTAGAACACATTCCAGCAGATGCCGAAGTTATCAAAGTCACTGGACAACAATGGTTCTGGACATTTGAACATGAAGATGGAACAAAAGAAATTGGTGAACTACATGTTAAAGTCGGCAAAGCTTACAAATTTGAAATAATGTCAAAAGATGTCAATCATTCATTTAACATTCATGATTATGTTGTATTGATGGATGCAGTACCTGGCAGAGTCAACACAGTATGGTTTGCACCAATGGAAGTAGGCGAACATGATATTCAATGTAGAGAATACTGTGGACTAATTCATTATAACATGCGTGGTAAACTAATCATAGAGGATGATTCATCTTGATGCTAACCCTTTTATCTAAACTTTCAAGTGAGGAGAATTACTAATGGTTCTAGAATTACAAAAACCACGTCCAATTTGGCAAATAATGTTTTCTACACATCATACTGATGTGGGACTGCTATATCTCATTACATCTCTTTCATTCTTGTTTATGGGTGGCGCATTAGCGCTTGCAATTAGAGCAGAGCTGTTCTTCCCAGGTTCTCAAATCATTGCCGACTCTATGACCTTTAACAGAATTTTTACCGTACATGGAACAACACTGATTTTCTTGTTTATCATACCATTTGCATCTGCAGTTGGTAACTACTTTGTACCAATCATGGTACGATACAAAGACATGGCATATCCAAAATTAAATGCAATAGCATTTTGGATGATTCCTCCTTCTGGTGCACTAATTTGGTTAGGCTTTGCTGACTTTACTTGGTATGCAACTCCTCCCTATTCTATTATCAGCGCACCTGGTCCTGCAGCAGATATGTGGATATTTGGATTAAAGATTTTGGGGGTATCATCAGTTTTAGGAGCAATTAATTTTGTAGTTACTATTCTAAAATGTAAACATCCAGACATGTCAATTGGACAGGTGCCTTTACTTGCTTGGTCATTTTTAACATCATCTTTAATCATTATTGTTGCAATTCCAACATTTGCAGCAGCATTGTTGATGTTGCTTACTGATAGATTAGGCGTATCTGGATTCTTCAACCCTGCAATGGGTGGTGATCCAATTGCATATGCACATTTGTTCTGGTTTACATTCCATCCTGAAGTGTATGTGCTAGTTATTCCAGCAATTGGAATGATGTATGAAATTATTCCAAGATTCTCAAGAAAGCCAATCTTTAGTCACAGTTCTGGAATCTTTGCCTTTGTATTATTGTCAATAGTTAGTTTCTCATCTTGGGCGCATCACATGTATGCTACAGGAATGTCATTTACTGAAAAAACAGTATTCATGATTGGAACACTAGCTGCAGTGCCAGCATCTGCAATGCACGTCTTTAACTTTATTGCAACAATGTGGAATGGTAGAATAAAGTTTTCAACCCCAATGATGTGGGCAGTTGGAGGAATTGCATTATTCTTCTCAGCAGGAGCAGGTGGAGTAGTAAATGCTGCAATGCCACTTGACTTTCAGACACACGACAGTTATTGGGTAGTTGGTCACTTTCACCTATTTGTAATGGGAACAATTGCATTTGGTTCTATAGGATATCTATACTACATGTTCCCATATGTTACTGGTAGAATGTATAATGAAAATATGGGTAAAGTTCACTTTGTAATGTCATTTGTAGGAACAGTTCTAGTATTTTTCACACAACACGTACTTGGTCTATATGGAATGCCAAGACGAGTTTTCGATTATCCCCCAATCCCAGAATGGATTACTATGAACCAAATTGCTTCAGTAGGTGCAATGATCATTGGCACTAGTATGATAATATTTTTGATAAATATGATTCACAGTTCTGCAAAAGGAAAGTTAGCAGATACAGACGATCCATTCAACTTGGGTGGCAAATACTATTATCCTTTTGAAGCCAAGAACCCACATCATCATTAGGAGAAATATGAAATGAATCAAGATAATCAAAATATTTACAGAACAACCCCTGCAAGAACTGGAAAAATGATGGTAATCATGTTGGGCATTTGTATTGTTGGCGGTGCAATATTTTTTAGCATGTGGGATTATTGGACTTCTGCTCCAGCACCTGTAGTTGCACAAATGGCGGGAGAATCTGAACATGATCTTCAACCCGGTGTAGCAACTGGAAAACATATGGAAGTATCTTTGAAATTTGTTGAATCATCTGATTTTAGAACATTGGCGTTTAATGCATTACCTGGTGAAGAAGGACACAATCCTGTGATTAATGCAAATGTTGGTGATGAAATTGTCTTCAACGTTGAAAATGCAGGAAAATCATTTCATGCATTTGGTGTAACTGCTGATGCTGAAGGGTTTGCAGGTATCGTCCCATCAAGTGCAATTAATTCTGCATCAAATCCACTTAAACCTGGAATGACAGGTACATCAGAATTTATTCCATCTAAAGAAGGAACTTACTATTACATTTGTACCGTTCCAGGTCATAGAGAACAAGGAATGGTAGGAGAGATTATAGTAGGTGCAGCACAAGCAGGAGAAGCACCAAAGGCCGCTGCAGCTCCAACTGGAGTTCACCATGATTTTAATGTAGACTTTGTTGAATCATCTGATTTCAGAACATTGGCGTTTAATGCATTACCTGGTGAAGAAGGACACAATCCTGAATTCCGTGTAAATTCTGGTGATGAAGTAACTTTCTCTACAGTCAATAAAGGAAAATCATTTCATGCTTTTGGAATAGTTTCAGATCCTGAAAATTTCAATAATGTACTTTGGAATTCTGCCATTGCAGCTGCAACAAATCCATTAAAACCAGGTCAAGATGGTAGTGTTACATTTACTGCGGGTGCACCAGGAACTTACTATTACATTTGTACAGTTCCAGGACATGCATTGCAAGGAATGCAGGGTTCATTCATAGTAGAATAGATTGGCCCTACAATATCTGGCATTAGCATCTCTAATTGTTTTATACTCTCTAATGTTTATTGGAGGATATGTTTCCTCTGCAGGATTAGGTTTAACATGTCCTGAATGGCCATTATGTCCAAATGGAATAATGCCAAATGAAGAATATTTTATTGAATGGACTCATAGATTGATTGCTGCAACTACCGGGGCTCTTGTAATTGCAACTACTGTGGGAAGCTGGATTAACAAAAATGCTGGACGAAAGATACGATTTACTAGCACTTTTGCATCTACACTTGTAGTTACTCAAATCACACTTGGTGCATTAGTAATTGATCTAAAACTACATGCTGTACTTGTTGCAATTCACTTAGGTGTTGGAATATTGTTATTTTCAATGGTTTTACTAACTACCTTATTTGCATTTAGAATTACAAAAAAACCAATAGAGTCTACAGTTTAGATTTTAATCTTATTTTTTTTGGAATGTAGATGTATGCTATGACTACTCCTAACGTAATGGCTCCAAACGTGATTGCCATGATGAAAATATATCCAAATGGATTTTGTGTACCCATGTTAAAAGTATAAGTAAGAATTTCTGGACTACCATCCATATCATATAGATCAACTTTTACAATATGATTTCCTGAATTTTTCCAAACATAATCTGTTTCATAATGACCTCCCTTGTGTAACTCTGGATTGATTGCATCAATTTGTTGATCATTATAAAAAAATCTAACCCCCATCGTAAACTGATCTACTTCATTAAATTCACTATCTCCAACTCTAAATAGTATCTGAGATTTTTCACCTATCTGTGGAAATTCTGGCAGTGTTGCAACTTGTACCCTATATCCTCCAAGAAACTCTTCAGCAGAATTAAACATTGAATGAGCATACGCGTCAGAAATTAAGGGAAAACTAATTGATACTAACATAAACATAATGATGACTGATCGTACTTTTATCATTATGAATTCTATAACTTTGCATAAATATAGTGTTAATCAATTTTTGTTGGAAAATCTTCAAAACCTTTAAATCCTTATTGGCAAGACACTGAAATGTTGACTATCGTAAGCAAATCAATCGATATTAAAACACCTATAGAAAACGTATTTACATATTTTGCAAGACCAGAACACGTTTCTGATCAAATCAAAAATGATGCAGTAGGCATGACTGTAATTCCTATGGATATTAAAGAAGGAATGGGTGTGGGAACAACCTTTAGAATAATTGGCGATTTTAATGGTAAACGATTAGAATGGGATTGTGAAACAACTGAATTTGTCAGAAATGAAAGAATATCCGCAAAACAAATTTCAGGACCATTTAAGCACTGGAAAATCACTAATGAATTCAAATCATTGGGTGATAATTTAACCAAAGTAACAATGTCTGTAGATTATGCAATGCCATTTGGTCCATTAGGAGCAATTTTGGATAAAGCAAAGTTTGCAAAATCTGCTGAACGCGGAATGGAAACAGCACTTTACAATGTTAGAGGATTACTTGAAGGAAATGGTTCAATTCCAGTATACATCACATTAGATGCATACCAAAAATTACTTGCCGAAAAGAAAAAAATGAACGACGTTCCAGTTTCAACAGCACTTACTGCAATTCTTGAAAAATATGCAGAAATTGAAGCAAAAGCTCAAAATTAAATTTTTATTTCTATAACAATCTTAAGATTAATAACAACTCGAGGATTTTCTATTTTTGTGGGTCTATGGCGCAGCCAGGTAGCGCACCGGACTCTTAATCCGGTTGTCGTGGGTCCGAATCCCACTAGACCCGCTTTTTTGTTAAATTAATTTCAATGTGAAAAAAATTTTAAAATAATTTTAATTTTGTAAATCTGATAATAATTCTAAATCTAATTCAAACTCTTTTGGCAATCCTTTCCACCAATTATTATCTGTCATTCAAAATGTCTTGTGACTTGTTAGCTTATAGATCTTTCTAAATCTTGATTAGATGTTGAATTTTTATTCTCTGAATTTTTACAATATTTTTTTGCCAAGTTTAATAACTCATCTGCTCCAATTGGTTTTGAAATTACAGAAATCAAACCTTGTTTAAGAGCTAGTTTATTTTTTTCATCAAATTCAGAATAACCTGTTATTAATACCACCTTTGCATTTTTATCGAATTCTATAATTTGAGAAAATGCATCATAACCATCAATATTTGGCAAGATTCCATCCATCACTACTAAATCTGGATGTATCTGCTTGTATTTTGATATGGCCTCCTCACCATTAATGGCTGTTTGAACACTAAATCTATTGATTTCCAGTATCTCTGCATACAAATTTAATAGTTCTTCATCATCTTCAACGATTAAAATCATTGTCATGTTCTTAGTATGATGCTCTTAAGATATTAATTAAACTTAGGATTATGAAATTTAATACGATAACTAATTTCTTTACCCTCACTAATCAATTAATGCGTAAATCTAACAAAAACATATTATCTAATTACTACGCTACTCTATGTGAAATTAAGAGGTTCCATTTATGAATAATTTAGAACAAAAACAGAATAAAAATAAAAAAGACCATAATCCCATCATTTTTCTAACATGCGTTCTAGTGGGAATTACCCTTCTTTATCAACTAAGACCATTTTTAGAAGACTCTCAATTTATCTTGATTTCTATTCCCGCATATACAATTATTCCTGTAATATTGATTTTATTTTCATTTGTTCTTACAATTAAATTACACAAACAGAATAATTTTCAATCAAAGGCATTTGTGCTCTTTACCATAGGTGTTTCATTTTGGTTTATCGCAGAACAGATTTGGGTTATCTATGAAGATATCTATGATGTAGATCCTTTTCCCTCAATTGCTGACATTTTTTATGTAGGTGCATATCCATTTTTTGTTGGATTTCTTTTATTATCATTAAAGCCAATCAAAAAATTAATAACAAAAAAGATTTGGTTATTTGCATTTTTGCTATCACTTTCATTTGTAATTCCGTCTATGATAGGATATTTTAATTCATTTGATGAAGATGAAGGGCTAGATGTTTTTTCCAAATCCGTTTTATTGTTATATCCTATAATGTCTGGATTTCAATTAGCTCCTGCTATTATTGGAATTTTGTTTATGGTAAAAAAAAGTATTAACTATTCATGGATGTTAATGTTGTTTGCATTTCTGATTTACAGTGTCTCTGATACATTCTATCTTTTTTCAGAATTAAATGGCACATATCATGATGGACATCCTGTTGATGTAATGTATCTGTATAGTTATATTCTGTTAATATTTTCTGTTTATAGTCGTATCCAAATTTCCAATAATTCTGATATTCATAGTAATGATATATTTTTTAATGAAAATATAAAATTTGAAACTATTACTAAGTATGGTATTCCGCTGACATTGATGATATTTTCAATGATTGTTGTTATCTCTATGATCAATACATTCTACTTAAATCCTGAAGAGGGATTATCAGTTGAATATATTGTATTTGGAGTTATTGCAATGCTTGTTGTATTTACTATTATAATTCTCACAATTAACAGAAATCTCACAAAATTTGTTCAAATGAGGACTACAGATCTTGAAAAACAACGAAATAATTTAGAAGAGCTAATTGAAGAAAAAACACAAGCAGTACTCAAAGCTGAAAGATTATCTGCTATCGGAGAACTATCTGGTCGTTTAGCACACGATCTAAGAAATCCATTATCTGTAATGAAAATGTCTGTTGATTTGATAAAACAACATCCCGCAGATGCAAAAATTTCTGATACCGTCATTACTAAAAGACTTGAATTAATTGAAAAAAGCATCGATAGAATATCTCATCAAGTAGATGATGTATTAGGATACGTTCGAAATTCTCCCTTAAAGCCCACCTCTGCATCTCTTAGAGAATTAATTTTAACATCAATTGACAAGGTCAACGTGCCACATGATGTTATAATTACTGTCTCAAATACTGATGTAATTGTAACTTGTGATGTAGTGAAAATTGATGCCGTTTTCATTAATCTTATTGTAAATGCAATTCAGGCAATGAATCAGGGAGGTACACTTGAAATAAATATTAAAACATATGGTGATTATGCTGTTATTGATTTTATTGATTCAGGTTTGGGCATTCCTGAAGATTTCATTAATAAAATATTTGAACCTCTATTTACTACAAAACAAAAAGGAACAGGACTGGGTCTAGCTAGCTGTAAAAATATTATTGAACAACACAATGGAAGTATTACTGTAAAAAATAACCCGACTACATTTACAATCAAAATACCAAAAACATATGATGAGTTAGGTAGGCAATAACCTTGATATTTCTAAAGTTTTCTTAGAAGTGTAAATCTACTTTTATCTGGCTCTATTTCTTCATGCATATCCACATTACTGATTATTTTTACTTTATATTCTAGCCATCTTTTTTGCATATTTCTAAATTTAGAATTATTATTGATTTGTTTTTCTGATTCATCATATCTTTCACAGTTCATAATGTATTTTCCAGATACTCGATACATTTCAGAAATGCCTTTCTCTAAAATATCATCTTCAAGATAGTTCAATAGCTGATGAGTAAATACAAAATCAACTGATGAGTTTTCAAAAGGCAAATCTGTAATTGATGCTTTTTTAAAATTAATCACTGGTTTTTTTGATTTTGCAATATCTAATGCTGTATCATTTAAATCAACACCAAAAATATCCAATGATTCAGGAAATAATCGTAAATCAATTCCAGTACCACATCCTATCTCTAATACACTTGTACAACGCAATGAAACTACCAAATCCCTGACAAATTTTGAAAATTCTTCATTGAATTTAGATTCGTTTTCAATTGCATATCTATCCCAAAACTCGTTATCATAATTCATAAAATGTTTTCATTTGTCTTGTATTTGATATTATTTGTTTAATGCTGACACTTGCATGGGACAAGTTTTGTATCAAACGTGCAATCATGAGGTCCATCTGATCTGTTATCCATTGGAATTTCTTTCATGCAATCATCATGGCGACCTTTTCTACAAAACCAGCATATCTCCTCTGTATTTCCAGTTGAGCAAGATTTCATACTTGTATTGTTATATTTGTGGGTAAAAAACTTCTTGGAATGTTAAATAAAGGTCAACCACGGTAAAAATCTCTCATCTTTTCCCATTGTGACATCTGAAAATAATTTTTGTAATTCTTTTGTGGTCTTTCCCATCTTTGCATTTCCAATTATTACTTTATCAATTTGTGTGACTGATTTTACTTCAGCAGCTGTTCCTGTCATAAATATCTCATCTGCAGAATACAAATCTCCTCTTTCAAGATCTCTTTCTATTACATATCCTCCATTTTCTTCAATGATTTGGATTACACTATCACGCGTAATTCCTTCTAATCCTCCTGCTGAAAGTGGGGGAGTTTGAATCGTATTGTCTTTTACAATGAAAATATTTTCTGCGCTGCCTTCTGCAACTTTTCCATTTATGTTTAGCATTATTGCTTCATCATACCCATTCTCTAATGCTTCGACTCTAGCTAGTGCAGCATTTGCATAGTTTGAAGCTGCTTTTGCCTGCATTGGTTGTGATCTAGAATCAATCTTTATCCAACTTGAAACTTTACATTTTGCACCAGAGAATTTTCCAGCCTTTCCTTCTCCCATATTCCATTCCCAACAAGCAATTGAAACATCAACTTTGTTTGGAGTTGGTGTAAGGCCCATTGTACCAAAACCATAGTATGCCAATGGTCTAATGTAGCATTCTTTTAACCCGTTATCTTTTACTGTTTTAATTATTGCATCTGTTATCTCTTTTTTTGAATATTGCATCTTCATAGAATATAATTTTGCTGAATTAAACAATCGATCTACATGTTCTTCTAATCTAAAAATTGCTGATCCTTTTGGTGTATTATAACATCTAATCCCTTCAAAGATTGATGTTGAATAATGTAAGGCATGAGTAAGTACATGTACTTTGGCATCTTTGAATGGTACTAACTTTCCATTCATCCAAATTTTACCAATTTCCTTCATAGGAATGGGAAAATACAATACCAATTTAAAGAATATCTTTGAGATTGGTAGAATATCTTCTAATTTGTTTATGATATTTTTAATTTGATTGCTCTGCAAGTGCCTAAATACAGCATAAATCAATTTAGACTATGGAATGGATTTTAGGTTTTTCTGCAATTATTCTTTTAATCGTGGGTCTGGTTGGTCAGGCATTTGAATTAAGAAAAATTAGAATTGATTCTACTCAAGATCAACTAGGCTCAGCTAATATTTTTCTTAACAAGAAAAATTTCAAGTGGTATGCAATAATTATTGTAGGCGTGATTATTTGGTATATAGCTGAGCGTATGTGAATATTCTATATAGATCACATCTATATACTTGAAAATGCTAGTATTGTTATCGCGTGTTTAGGGTAACGCCGGACTAAATCTAGATAAGGTCCAAGAACAAACCCTTATTGGCGGTAAAGGTGAAAACCCTTAACGCCTCTTTAACTCAATTAAATAAAATTAATCTTTGATATTTCTTGATGAATCACGTTTATAGCTTTTCTGATACTATCTTTAGAATCTTCAATAACGATAATTATTCTTGAAGTTTCTTCTTGTGCATCCATATTCAAAATGTTCAGTCCTACCTCACCAATCTTTGCACTAGTTCGTGATGCTACCTGTTGTACTCGCCACATCTCATCTCCAATTAGTGTGATTACTCCTCGGTTGTATGTTATTGAGGCAAGTGGATCAAATCCAAGAAAATATTTTTCATTTCTTTTAATGTAATCTGCATCTAAAAATAATATTCTTGAAAATTCCACACCATCTTTAGTAAATGGCGATAAAATTATGTATTCACTATATCGTTTGTCTTTTTCTAATGATATTAGTAATTTTTGGGCTGCATTTGTTTCAATTTTAAAAATTGCACAATTTTCTTTTCCAGTTACAATCTTGATTGGATGACCATTTTTGCTATCTGGCACTCGTTTTATTGTAGTGTTTTTTGATGGTTCTTTCATATTTGTAACAATAATTGGCATATCCACTCCGTTTTCTACAATCTCTTTGATTGCAATAGGATCCAAAATTTTCATTCCAAACATTCCTGCTAGTCTTGCCTCATTGTATGATAGCTCATCTACTTCCGTCAACCCGCTTTCAACAATTTTTGGATCTGCAGACACTACAGAACTGTCTTTTTCAAAATCTATTCTGGTTTCATATTTTTTATGAAACAGTATTCCAAGATCAGCTGCAGTTCTATCGGAACCCCCTCGCTCATACGTAGTAATTACTCCCTCCGGAGTTTTTCCTATAAAACCTCCAATTACAACTACCTCATTTTCGTCTACCAGTTTAGCTGTTTTTCCAAGATTTTCTCTTGATTTGGATGCAAGAAAATTTGTTGATTCTATATTCTGATCTGTTATTATTGGCCAGTCATCATAACTTACCGCACTTGATTTTATCCCGTTACTTCTAAGAATGTAATTCATTACATGTGAAATTAGAATTTCTCCTGAAAATGCCAATGATCGTGAACGTACCTCATTTGCAAATTCTTTTTTTAATAATGCCTCATCCAATGCCGTTTCAGCTTTTTTTAGGAACAAATCTATGCTTTTTTGACAATCTTCTTTATTTTCAGAATTTACAAATTTCATAATTTTTTCATAACATGATTTTATGACATCCAAATTTGCTTTTTTACCACTTTCAACATTTCTTCCCTGCTCTAAGATTACATCTGTAAGCGAACATTTTTTTCCATTTTGAATTGTAAGTGGTGCTGAAAATACTGCAATAATTTTGGAATCTTTCTTTAAATCATTAATTCTGTCTATAACTAATGGTATTGAAATACCATCAATACCGATAGCACTACCACCAAATTTGGCTACGATTAACTTTGTCATGATACTTTAACAAAAATAATTGGTTATCTATTAAGGATTGGATCAAGATTGCATCAATTTTTTGATTATGCTGTATGCATTAATTGCTCCACTAGTCTGTACTGGATTTCTCTTTTGCTCTAGTTTTTCAATGATTAGTTCATCAATCTTATAAATATCCTCAAAAACAAATCCTTCTTCTTTTGCGTTATCTTCTTGTTCAAAATGTCCCTTTATTGGAATAAAGATTCCAGGCGTACCATACACTTTTGATTCATCTATAGTCGATTTTCCTGCAAGCGATACTATCACATCAGCTGCAAAAATTATCTCATGGAGGTTATCTACAAATCCAAAATTTCTTACAGTTTCTCCAAATTTTTTACTCAAAGATGGGCCTGAAACTACTATTATGTCAATATCTTTTTTTATTTTTGAAATTAATTCTATTGTTTTTTCAATTAGATACAAGCCAGCATTTGTTCCTCCTATCGAAATAACTATAGTTTTTTTATCAAATGAAAACTTTTTTCGAAGTTCATCTCTGGAAAAACTTGTTTGTCTTACAATAGGTCCAACTCTTTTAATATTTCCTTCATCAGGTCCATTTTCAGGAATAATCACAGTATCACAATTTTTCATAATTTTCTGCATAGATTTGTTCATCTTTTTTTCAATAAACGATGTTATGCCATTTACAAAATTAGTTTGTACAATATCTGTAATCAAGATAGTCGGTATTTTTTTATTTTGAGCTACAGTAAGTGAAGCAAAATCTTCATCACTTACAATTAATTTTGGTTTATCTTTTTGTATGATCTCTTCAGAAATTTTTTTACATTTTTTATAATATTGATAATAATTCCAAAGCCATCTAGTTGAATTTTTTAGCTTTCCATTTTCTATAATGAATGATGGGGGAATATACACATCTTCAACTTTAAAATCTAAATTTTTTAGAATTTTTGTAGCACTACTTCCTGTGATGAATTTAGTAGAAATGTTTTCAAAATTATTTGCAATTGCTATGTCTCTTGTAACATGACCTAATCCTATTGGACTAGAAAAAAAATCTAAATCTATCATATTTGTATGAAATTCTGATCAAATTTCTAGATTATTACTTGTCTCAAAGTTTAAATGGTTTTTAACAAGGTATGTTTTCGGGCTCATGGTCCAGATCGGTTATGACGTCGCCCTTACACGGCGAAAATCCAGGGTTCAAATCCCTGTGGGCCCATTTTTGTACCCAAAAAGTGGATAGGCCCAACAAAGAAATAAAATTTTGATACATGCGTTGCCAGTGGAACTTCTTTTTCCAAAAACAGTTCAACAATTGATGTTGTTGGCACTAGTCATAATTTATCTACGTCTTGAAATATTATGAAACATTTTCTATATGTGTGATAAAATTTGCCTCATGTAGTATTTGATAAAAAAATTGATTTAAAAAAATTCTATACTTCTTTTGAAAAAATTATACAAACTAAACCTATTATGATAAAAATTCAGAATATTTTCATTGATAAAAATGAACAAAGATTATTGCTTTCAACACTAGTTATTGAATCTAAAAATCAACACTTTCTAATTGAAATAAATACAAAAGATAACAAGACAACAATTAGATTATTTCCAGAAACTGATCCTGAAAAAACTATTGGTGTTAAAACTGCAATGGGATTGTTGACTCTTAATCTACTTGAGATGTTCACAACCATCAAAATTATAAAAACCAACCTATCTGATTTTATTTCTTATAGAAGATGAGAATTTGGGATATTTCACCATCAAAACTATGTCGTAATCATCTATTAGGTGAACATAGAGAGCTTCATGCTATGTGGGTTGTTATAACTGAAAATAAGAAAGGATATTCTTTACATCCTGAAACTTTGCGATGGAATGGCAAACTCAAAGCAATGTATCTTAGGCATGATGAATTGGTTTCTGAAATGACAAAACGTGGTTATAATCACAAAAGTCCTCTTGATAAGAAAAAAGCTACTGGAATTTCTGTACAAAATGATTATGTTGATTCAGTAAAGGAACAAATTCATATTTTAAAGAAAAAAGGTTGTTCATGTAATATTTGATGTGTCAATTTTATTCTCAAAATGATAACCAAATACAAGTGGACTGACTATTTTTGATTTAGTGTTTCTATTCTCCCTTTGTATTTTTCTTTGTACAAAGATCTACAAGATGTACAACAAAAAAATCTCTCAAAATTTGCAATTTTAAGAACATGTGGTTTGTCAGAAATTGGACCCTTGCACAAATCGCATGTCATTTTTAAAATCATGTTTTTTGTTATTTTTACATCCTGTTTTTTTGTTGATTTTGTCTTTATGTTCTCAAAATGTTTTTCAGTCTTGTCTTCAAGCATTCCAAGATCAATTATCGGTGAGATAGATTTTATCAATCCGACATTTACCAGTCTTTCATATCTTGCTTGAACAGTAGGCGTACTTACTTTGATCTCTCTTGATATCTGTCGAAATGATTTTCTTCCATCTTTTATCAGTGATTCAATTATTGCAATATCAATATCATCCGGCTGAAATGGCATATGCCTAATTACTTGCGAGAATATTTATCATTTTACAATTGTAAAGTACACTATTATTGTATACGTATCTTCATTCATTATTCATGTCAAATCAAATCACAATAAAAAAATCTCTTATTCTTACTTTGTTTATCTTATTTTCACTAATTTTTGTTGGAGGCGTATTTGCAGCTACAAATGAAATTGCAATTGGTGCTGGAAATGAAATATCTTATCCTTCATGGCTAGTGATTGCTTACCTAGCTGGTCTATCAATGATAATTCTACCTTGTACACTTCCGCTAGTATTCATAATTATCCCTCTTAGTATGGGTAAAGGTGCAAAAAAGGGACTTGGTATGGCCATGTTGTTTGGCACAGGTCTTACAATTACAATTGCATTTTATGGATTTGGAATTGGTGCACTTGGGCAAACAGCAGATTTAGATCGTATTTCAGTTTTTATGTTTTTAATTGCTGGTATTGCAGCATTTCTTTTTGGTTTGTCACAGCTAAAGTTATTTGAATTAAAACTACCTACATACTCTGGTACCCCAAACTTTATTCAAAAACGAGGAGATTATTCAAAATCATTTTTCATGGGATTGTTATTGGGTAATGCTGGTGTTGGTTGTCCAAATCCTATGTTTTATTGGCTGTTAATTTACATCGCGGCAACTGGTAATATGGAGATAGGTGCAAGTCTGGGTGCAGTACATGGAGTAGGAAGAGCAATCCCGTTAATTCTTTTATCTGTATTGGCAATCATTGGTGTAAATGCTACAAAAGGAATTACTACAAACAAAATTACAATTGAAAAACTTACTGGATGGATGTTGATCGTACTTGGAGCATTTTTAATAATTAATGGCATACCTGGCGGTCATGAGTGGTATGAAACAACATTTGTACACATTGCATGGAATAATTTTGTTACAACGCTGTCTCTTCCTCCAGAATTTCATATTGGCCAGCATACTCATCACTATGATATTCAAATGCCACAAGAATTTGCACCTATCTTATTTGTTGCATTACTTGTATTTCCAATCGTATGGTATTTTACTCGAAAAAAGGAAGTAACATCATGAAAGATCCTGTTTGTGGAATGGATGTTGGAGAAAAAGGTGATTTGTTAGAACATGAAGGAAAACAATATCGATTTTGTTGCGCTAGTTGTAAATGGGCTTTTGAGCAGAATCCTGAACAATTCATAAAATCATGACTGTACTAGTTCTCACCACACCTGGATGCTCTAATTGTAATGTTTTGGAAAAAATGTTAGATAAACTAGGCATAAAATATGATCTTATTGATGTGACTGAAAAACCAGAATATTTGAAAAAATACCCGATATTTACAGCGCCTGGTTTAGTGATTAATGGAAAACTAGAGTTTACTGGTATCCCCAAAAAAGAAGATTTGGAAAAGAAATTCTCTTAAATTCGCTAATGTTTTTTACTTTGTTTGTGATGGAATTTTCAAATGACTGATTATTCTATGAATGAGAAAATGATCCTTGTCCAATATGCTATTAAAAAATATGAAAATGAAGAAACTGTCATTGAAAAATTAAAGACTATTTTAAGTGAAAAGGACATTCAAAGAAATATTAATACTTTAATTGGAACTCAGAGAGTAAGAAGGATAGGGCCAGAAATTCTTCAAAACAATGAAAGCCATACTGAAATTCCTGATCTGCCAGATAATCTAAAGCCAATAATTGACCAACTCTAGCGTTTGGAAATTCTTTTTACCATGGTATCAAGAAGCCATATGAGGTAAAATTGTTAGAAGAAATATTTGGTCAAATTGGCAATTTTACTCCAGCTATTATTGCTGGACTTGGATTGACATTAGGAATACAACATGCCTTAGAAGCAGATCATATCGCTGCTGTTTCTACTCAACTGACAAATTCTAATACGAATCAATCAAAAAAACAACTTTTCAAAAAAAGTCTTACAAAATCATCACTACTTGGAGCAGTCTGGGGAGCAGGACATACTACTACTCTGATATTAGTTGGTTTGATAGTTTATGGTTTTACACTTACGATAAATAAAGAAGTTTTTTCTGGATTTGAATTTTTAGTTGGAGTGATGTTAATTTTATTAGCAATTACAAGAATATCAAATAAAAATATTCTAAAAATTAAACACAGACATCCACATACACATAATGACGGTTCGATTCATTTTGATGAACACAATCATCATGACAATAATCACTCTCATAATCATAAATCGTATTTAATCGGAATGATTCACGGTCTTGCTGGAAGTGGAACGCTCATTGTTATGACCTCCGGCATGATTCTTAGTCTTCCTTCAGCATTGACATTCATCGGAATATTTGGATTAGGTTCTATTATTGGAATGTCTTTAATCGGAGGATTGCTTGGTATTCCATTTGGTTTATCAAATAATACCAAAGCTAAAACAGTAATGAAGTACTTGACATGTTCTCTTAGCTTTGTTTTAGGCTTGTCTATTGTTTATCAAATAGGCATTATGGGGAATTTATTTAGATTTTAAAAGCCACGCAGTCCTTCTGGACGCATAATTTCTGGATGTTGCTTCATCCAATTTATTTTATCTAACATAGCCTGCTTGTCTTGTGGAAATGTGCCCTTAATCGTATATGCATTTGAACCATGATTTGCTCTAAAAATTATTTCTTCCTTAGTTTCTATCTGACTAATTAAATCATACAACTCTTCAAGTGATTCATCATCAGTAATTCGAATAAATGGCTCTCCAAATTTTTCCAAAAATTCTTGTTTGATTCCATTTTCTAAATAGAGAGTTAAGGCTCCTACATAATTAGGAGAACAAGCACTGATTACTTCTGCTGTTCCTCTAATGTGTTCTTTTGAATATGTTTTTCCACCCAATCCTAAAATTATCATGCATGACATTATGTAACCGGCATCTTTTGCTTTGTTAACTGATTTGATAATTGTTTTTGCAATCGCTCCTTTTGTTACTTTTTTCAAAACTATGTCGGAACCACTTTCAATTCCCAAATACAACATATCCAACCCAGCATCATGCATTTTCTTTAATTCCTCAGGAGTTTTCTTTAAAATGTTCATTGGCATTGCATAACATGAAATTCTCTCAAGATTAGGAAATTTTTCGTAAAGATATTTTACAATTTTAACAATGTATTCTGAATCAAGATTTAGAGCATCACCGTCTGCCAAAAATATTTTTCTAGTGTCTGGTAGTTGTTTTGCCATTAGATCAATTTCCATTTTTACTTCATCCCATGGTTTTTCTGAATACTGTTTTGATCTATACATATCACAAAAAGAGCATTCATTAAAGGAACATCCTAGAGTTACTTGAAAAATTAATGATCTTGCCTCAGAGGGAGGTCTGTACAAAGGAGCATCATAGTTTAACATCATTTTACTTCACAAGAGTTGCTTGATTATGTTTTTTATACTTTCTAATATCTATCAGATGAATAAAACCCATAACGCCTTTTAATTGATGAATGCAAGAATTTCATAGATTATGGCAAACGATCCAGAATCAAAAAGATTAATGTGGTTTATTTTTGCAGGCTCAAGAGGTGGATTAACACGTCTACGCATCATATCACTGCTTAAAAAAATACCACTTAATACAAATCAATTATCTAAAGAACTGGGCTTTGATTACAAGGCTATTCAGCATCATATCAAAGTTCTTGAAAAAAATAACATGATTACAAAAGTTGGAGAAAAATACAGTGTTATGTATTTTATATCTACATTTTTAGAAACCAATATGGAGACATTTGAAGAAATTGAAGGAAAACTGGATAAAAGTAAATAAAAGATTAGGAGATGTTTCTCTCTAAATGGAATCCAATTCTCTACTATTATCTATCGTTTCCATCGCTAATATGGTAGTACTTGTAGTCTTAATTTGCATTTTTGGAAAAATATACTCAAAGACAAGAGCTCAGCTTCCTTTAGGTATGATAGTAGTTGCAGGTATGCTATTTCTTCATAATGTTATTGGGGCATTTGCATACTTTTCAATGGATGAGCTTTTTTCATATGAAATATTTCCTTACATGTTAGGAGTTGGTATTGCTGAACTAGCAGGATTGTTGATTTTCTTGAAGATTACTTTAGACTAGTTTAATTGTAGAGTAAAACTAATAATTTTATGTTAAAAAAATATAACAAATATCTTTCACTTAACAAAAATATTCTTATCGCTTTTGCAGCGTCAATTATAATCTCTGCAATCGTTGCTCAAATATTATCTGAACAAGCAGCGTATCTTAATACTAGTTATACCCTGTTAGTTGATTATGTAGTTTATTTTTCTACGTTTGGTAGTTTGTATTATTTAGATAACAGAAAAAAATATTTGCTTGAATCTGGTAAAACTGATAAAGCAAGATTAAAACATGATCTAATTAAAATCATTACATCGCTTGGAATAGGTGAGGTAATCTACACTATAGTAAGATGGTTCTTGCAATATTATTTCTTGACAATAAATTACGATGCATATCTTGCTTCTATAGTATCGCAAGTTATATCTACAATAATTTACATGATAGTAATTAATCTGAGTGTAAAAATGACGAGGTTGTACAAAGATGGGAATTAGTGTTTATGTTGATGGATCAGGTGGTCCTGATGGAGGGTTTGGTTATTTTGTAAAAGAGACAGGCGATTCTTTTTATGAAAAAAAACCTGAAATAACTAATAATCAGGCTGAATACATGGCAATAATTGCAGCACTGAAAAATTTTGCAAATTCTACTGAAGAAATTACTATTTTTAGCGATTCAAAAAATACAATTTCTCAACTAAATCATGAATTTGCAATAAACAATGAAAAATTACGAGAACTTGCACGTGAGGCATGGACTCTGATAGGAAAATTTTCTAAAATCACTCTTTTATGGGTTCCAAGAAAAGAAAATTTAGCAGGAAAGATGTTGGGAAGCTAAAAAATGAGATCAGAAGTTTCTATGAATAACTTTATTACACAAAATCTTTAGTCCAAATTAACGTGGCTGAATCTATTTTTCTCTCACCAAAATCAATAGCTATCATTGGTGCATCTGATAAACGAGGTAGTGTTGGAGCTACAATCACTTCAAATATTATGAATGGATTCAAAGGCATTGTTTACCCTGTTAGTCCTTCAAGACCAACTGTATTTTATAAAACAGCCTACAAGAGTGTAATGGATATTCCTAAACCCGTTGATCTTGCAGTAATTGTCATCAACAATCTTTTGGTTGCAGATGTATTGGAAGAATGTGGTAAGAAAAAAGTTAAAGGTGTTATTATCATCACTGCTGGTTTTAAAGAAGTTGATGAAGAAGGTGCAAAAAGAGAACAAAAACTAAAAGATATTGCTAAAAAATACAAAATCCAAATCATTGGACCAAACTGTCTTGGTGTAATGAATCTTGATCCAAAGACAATGATGAATTCTACTTTCCTTAAGGTAACACCAAAGTCAGGCAAAATTGCACTAGTATCGCAAAGCGGTGCAATATGTGCTGCACTTGTCGAAGATGCCAGTGCACAGGGAATTGGTTTTTCTGCAGTAGTTAGTATGGGAAACAAAGCTGCAATGAGCGAAGTTGACATTCTTAAGATGCTTGCTAACCACAATCAAACCAAAGTTATTGTAATGTATTTAGAAGACATGGGAGATGGTCAGGAATTTCTCAAAGTTTGTAAAAATATTACTAAAAAACTCAAAAAACCTGTTCTTGTTTTAAAATCTGGACGTAGTCCTGAAGGTGCAAAGGCTGCAATGTCTCATACTGGGGCTTTGATGGGCTCAGATGAAATCTATGATGCACTACTAAAACAATCAGGTGCTATTCGTGTTGATACAATGGAAGAACTGTTTGATTATGCAACAGCTTTTTCAAAACAACCGCTTCCTTCTAAAGGAGAACTTGTAATTGTATCAAATGCAGGAGGTCCTGCAATTATCTCAACTGATGCATGCTCTCGGCTAGGAATTAAAATGGCAAATATTGAAAGCATTCGTCCAAAGATTAACGCTGTAATTCCTCCTTGGGGAAGCTCACGTAATCCTGTAGATATTGTAGGTGATGCTGATTTTAATAGATTTAGTAATGTATTGGATCGTGTTTTAGCACATCCTAATGTTGGCTCTGTAATTTCAATGTGTACTCCATCTGGAACTTTGAACTATGATAAACTAGCACAAGTAATTGTTTCAATGTCAAAAAAACATAAAAAGACAATGCTTGCAAGTTTGATGGGACTAGATGAAGGAATTACTAATAGAGAAATTCTAGCTGCTGGTGATGTTCCATATTATACATATGCAGAAGGAGCAATTAGAACACTAGCTGCAATGCTAAAATTTGCAAATTGGATTAAAACACCCGAAGGAAAAATTCCTAAATTCAAAGTTGACAAATTAAAAGCAAAGAAAATTTTTGATAAAGTAAAAAAAGAGAAACGACCTAATCTATTAGAAGAAGAAGGACAAGAAGTTCTCAAAGCATATGGATTACCTTTACCAAAAAGCGCACTTGCAAAAACAGAAGCAGATGCAATAAAGATTGCAAAGCAAATAGGTTATCCTGTAGTGATGAAAATTGCATCACCACAAATTATTCACAAATCAGATGCTGGTGGTGTTAAAGTAAATCTCACAAATGATTTAGAAATTAAAGAAGCGTTTAAGACAATTATTGCAAATGCCAAAAAATATAATAAAAATGCAGAGATAAAAGGAGTTCTTATCGTAGAGATGGTAAAAGGTGGTAAAGAATTGATTATTGGTTCTAAACTAGAACCTGGATTTGGTCCTGTTATCATGCTTGGAATGGGTGGCATCTATGTTGAAGTTTTAAAAGATGTTACATTCAAACTTGCACCAGTAACAGACAAAGAAGCAGACGACATGATAGCATCTATTAAAACTCAAAAACTATTACAGGGTGTCAGAGGAGAAAAACCATCTGATATTGCAAAACTATCTGAATGTATTCAAAGATTATCTCAATTAGTTACTGATTTTAAGGAAATAAAGGAACTTGATATGAATCCAGTTCTTGTAATGGAAAAAGGCAAAGGCTGTAAAATTCTTGATGTTAGAATTGGTCTTTAATTGTAATTTACTCGTAAAATTTGATTTGTTTAGTTTTAGAATATTTATACAACATAGGAGTAAATAAAATTACATGGCCAATGTCTTAAAGACAATTAGAACTGGTAATGATTACATTGAAAGTCTTAGAGGTCGTGATCTCAAAGTTTACCTGTTTGGGGAATTAGTTAAAGAACCTGTAGATCATCCAATGATTAGACCATCAATTAATGCAGTTGCAGAGACATATGATTTGGCTGTACGTGAAGAGGCACTTGCTTCTGCACATTCATCTCTTACTGGATTAACCGTTAATCGATTTTTACATATTGCAGAAAGTGCACAAGATTTAGTTTTACAAAATAAAATGCAAAGAAAACTAGGACAAAACACTGGAACATGTTTTCAGAGATGCGTCGGAATGGATGCACTAAATTCTTTACATTCAACTACATTTGAAATTGATGAGAAACACAAGACAGACTATCATAAACGATTTTTAGAATTTGTAAAGATGGTTCAAAAAGAAAATCTGGTAATTGGCGGTGCCATGACTGATCCAAAAGGAGATCGAAGTAAGGGACCAGCAGAACAAGATGATCCTGACTTGTTTACCCGAATAGTTGACCGAGATGAAAAAGGAATCTATGTCTCAGGTGCTAAAGCACATCAAACCGGCTGTATCAATTCTCATTGGATAATTCTCATGCCTACAGTAAGATTAACTGAAAATGACAAAGATTGGGCAGTTGTTGGTGCAATTCCTGCTGATGCTAAAGGTGTGACTTACATCTATGGAAGACAATCATGTGACACAAGAAGTATGGAGGAAGGTGATATTGATTCTGGTAATGCAAAGTACGGTGGACAAGAAGCACTGATGATTTTAGATAGAGTATTCATTCCATGGGATAAAGTATTCATGCATGGTGAATATGAATTTGCATCAATGTTGATTGAACGCTTTACTTGTTACCATAGACGTAGTTATGTTTGCAAAACAGGATTAGGTGATGTTCTAATTGGTGCAGCTGCTGCAATAGCTGATTACAACGGAGTTCCAAATGTATCTCATATCAAAGATAAGATTATTGAGATGACTCATCTCAATGAAACAATCTTTGCTGCTGGAATTGCATCATCCCATCAAGGTCACAAAATGAAATCAGGAGTATATCTAAACGAAGATGTATTGGCACAAGTTTGTAAACATAATGTAACACGTTTTCCATATGAAATTAGTAGACTTGCACAAGATATTGCTGGAGGTCTAGTTGTAACCTTACCCTCTGAGAAAGATTTTAGGCATCCTGTTGCAGGTCCATTACTTAAAAAATATCTTAAAGGTCGTAAAGGGGCAGATGTTGAAAATAGAATGAGAATTCTCAGGCTAATTGAAAATATGACATTGGGACGAAATGCTGTTGGTTATCTTACTGAATCAATGCATGGAGCTGGTTCTCCACAAGCACAGAGAATACAAATTCAGAGACAGATGCAAATTGGATATAAGAAGAATCTCGCAAAAAACCTTGCAGGAATTACAAACGACATTGAAGAACCAAACGAGCCATCTGACTATTTTAATCGTATTTTCAAGACTAAAGATTCAATTCTTTAGATATTTTTACAAGATATTTTATTCAAAAACAATCCTGATGTTTTAGGAAAATTATTTTTGATCTTTCTCTGACTCTTGCTTTTCTGCTTTAGTAGAACTATCATTGTCGTGATTTGAATACGCTTTATCTTTTTCTAGTTTATCTAATTCTGGAATATTTGCAGTGGACTCTACATTAGAATCATTTTTCTTAAATGGATCCTGCAAACTAAGTTCTTTCTCATTTTTCTTTTTAGTCATCTGCTTTACAACCATAATTCCTATGACAATTACAATAATTACATAATTAATTGGAGGTTTCAGTAGTTGAGTGACATAACCCACTTGAGGAATTACATATGCTACTTTACCGATATATTCTTCTTTGGTAATTGGAAAGTCCGTTCCTGGAATTGAGGCAGGGTTTGCATCTCCTTTTGTTCTGATGGTTTTTGGTTCATCATCTATAACTGATGCAACTCTATGAACAATTACTCTGTCGTGTCCTGAGGGACGATTAAATACAATGATATCTCCAACTTTAATGTCGTCAAACGGTACATGTCCTTGAACAATCAATACATCATAAACTTCTAAAACTGGTATCATGCTTCCACTTGCAACTACATAAAATGGATTTTGTGTTCCAAACACAACTTGTAGACCAATCCAGATCACAAGTACTCCTATAGCTACAATTAAAATATCTTTGAGTATTCCTTTTGACATTAATTTTTTGTTCAACATTTACATTTCCTATTAATTAACTGATTAGACTTATCGACACTTATTGTAGCTTACTGCCACATTCTTCACAGAATTTGGAACCCTCTTTATTTGAAAATCCACATTTTGTACATTTTCCTGGTTGCGAAGCTTGAGGTGCTACAGTTGGATTTCCTAAAAGAATCACTTCTCCTACTTTTCTTATGTTGTTCCATGGGATACTTCCTTCGGTTCCATCATTTTTAATAATTAACAATACTACTGATTGATTAGAATCAATTCCAACTTGTTTTGCATTACCAATTTTTTTAGCATTTTCATCATATACTGCTAATCCTTCAATTGAGCTAACTGTAGTAGATGAACTTGGTTGAGTAGATGATTTTACACTAGTTTCTGTTTTTATTTGAGTTTGTGTTGGTTCTAGAATTTTTGGTGCGACAGTTTGACTAGAAGGCTCTAATGGCTTTGCACTTCCCACATCTACTGTTTCATTTTGTTTTTTAAATTCTCTATATTCAGCTATTACTGCTTTACAAGAATTGCAAATGTATTGACCTTTTTCTGCAAGAATTAAATTTTCTGCAACCTCTTCGTTTGGATTTTCAAATTCAATTTTTGGAGGACCTTCAAATTCTTTTTCACATGTATTGCAAAAATGTTTAGTGATTCTTTGACTATCTAATCTTCCAATAGGTGCTAAAAATAAATCTGGACCTCCCAGGTTGCCTTTCATTTGCTGCTGGTCATTTACAGTTGCCATTACATAACCGCCAGATCCTCGTAATTTTTTAAGTCTAAGTTCGGTGCTCATATTTCCGTTTTATTGAAACGACATTTAAGTATATATCATTAAATCATTTTTTATTTTCTATCCAACAAAAAATACGGTGTAAACTCTTGTGAACATTTTTAGGGATGTTCAATAAATTATAATCATTATGGGAATAACAGAAGTTTCAGATGCAAAGTCTTGGGAAATCAATGTGATTAACTCTGATATACCAGTGTTTGTTGACTTTTGGGCTCAATGGTGTGGTCCATGTAGAATGGTAAGCCCTGTAGTTGAAGAATTGGCAAATGATTATCAAGGTAAAGTAAAATTTGTCAAAGTCAACGTTGATGAGGCTAACGAATTAGCATCCAAATACAATGTCTTTAGCATTCCAACCTTAATTCTCCTTAACAAAGGTGAAATCGTTAGTCAGCAAGTTGGTGCTGCATCAAAAGAATCATACAAAAATATGATTGATAGAGCATTACAAGCATAAATCATTACACATCTTTCTATTTTTTGATCCTAAAGTAATTAATATTCCAAAAATAAAGCATCGGTATGTCATTTGGTGAAGTAGATACTCTTAACATGCTTTTTGATAAACTACAAAGCTTGTTTGATGAATCTCAAGGTTACTATGAATCATTTCTTGACACAAATAACATGTACAAAAAAGGTCTACTAAGTGACAAAGAATTCTTTCAAAAACTAGGTGACTATGTTGTAGCTTATTCTGCACTAGAATTTTTAGCAATTAAAGTAATTTTTGAGCTGAAAAAATCTCGTGGTGCAGGTACTGGTAATACTCAATCACCTGGATTGATGCCGGGAATGGGACAACCTGGAATGATGAGTGGAATTGGTATGCCAAGATCAGGTTCTGCCCAAAATCCTGTTGGTGGTCCTCCTGGAATTGTATCTGCAAAAGAAGCCTTTGGTGATGTTGGAACTTTACCATCTCCAGATCCATCATTAATGCCAAGAAGAACTGTTGAATCTAGTGGAAATGGATGCAAATCATGTGGTGCATCATTAAGACCAAACGCAAAATTTTGCACAAAATGTGGAACTAAAGCATAAAATTCTTTTTAAAAATTAATCTTGTGTTGTACCGCATTCAGGACAGAATTTTGCTGTATCTGATAGAGTTGTGCCACATTCAGAGCAGAATTTTCCATCAGTACTAGTTTTTGAAAATGCATTTCCATAAACATTTGAGCTTTTGACAGCACCAGATGGTTCGTATTTGTCATCATCAATTAAAATTGGTGCAAAGTCTTGTTCTACCATAAATGTTAGCATTCGTGGAAGTGAATTTTCTTTATTTTCAGGATCTGGAACTGTATCTCCTAACCAAAATGCAAATCTCATAAGAGTTAGTTCTGGAGTAGAAAATGCAAGAGTGTGTTTTGACATGTATTCTTGTGCTGCTTTTTTTCCATCAAAAACCTTCATGGAAGATTGTAATCATTGTTTATGTATAATAGTTTCTGGAAACTATTTTTAATGGACCGGGGGGGAATTGAACCCCCGACATCCTCGTTGCGAACGAGGCATTATACCACTAAACCACCGGCCCGTGCATTACCTCTAAGAGATGTGTTTTTATTCATTTTCTAAAGAAAGTACTCAAATATGCATAAAAATTAATTTTAATTATTTTTTTATATGTAAACCATATATCTCAAATTATATTTGTATAGTAGTGGGAAAATCCATCAAAGAAAGAATCAAAGAGTCTGTCTCAGACGTTGAAAAAGACATAGTGGATATTAGCAAAGAACAACGTAGAGGAATAAAAAAAGAGTACAAGGACATTGAAAAGATAAGGCACCATAAAGAATTTATTTATTACAAAACAGATGCTCTTGCCATAGTTAGTCGCAAACTAGGAGGATTTGATGAATTTCTTAAAATTGTTGATGAGTTGACTCGAGAAGGATATCGGATGATGAACTCTGAAGATGTAAAAAATATCTTGGCAAATTTCGGAATAAGTGTACCTGGACAAAACAGGGGAATTTTATATTATTTTCAAAACAAAAAATACATCAACTAATATTTCATTTGTTTATCTCTAAGGAACTACCAAGTGAACACCAACACAGCTAAAGTTGGTTCTGTCTCGAATTTCAGAATCTTGAGATTTAGAAAATTGATATATGAAAACTGTATCTTGTAGGTATGTGCCATAACTTGTAATCTCACATTTGTCAAATTTCCAAGTTTGAATTATGGCACCTTTTCCGTCTAACACATCAATGTCAACGTTAAATTTGTTAAGAAGGTTTCCTCTGTCCATCCAATCACTTACAAATTTGTAGAATTGTTTTTTGTCAGCATTTGGTAAAGATTCTAAAAAGAATTTTGGGTTAATATCTCTAAATTCATACATTCTACCACGAGGATCGTCTGCTGCACCTGATTTGGAGCTAGTCATTTCAAATTTTTCAAAATATGTTGTTGAAATTGGAGCTACAATGTTGGAAATAGTCACTTTAAAACTCTGAGCACGTTCTTCATCTATTACTGATGTTTGAGCTGCAGTTACTTCAGTAATTGGAATTTGGATAATTCCATTTGTAATAAGATATTGTAGTGATTTGATATAATCTGATTCACTAATTGTTCCTTCAGACCACCATTTTGCATTATTTTTAATCCAATCAGGAACATTTGAATTATTTGCAAAAGCAAGAGTGGAAAATCCAAAGACCGGTAAAACTGTAACACCAAATAAGAGTAAAACAAGTAATTTTTTATTCATAATGAATTTATCACTACTTGAAAGTAAGATAAATACTTTGAAGTGAATTTTCATAATCAAATAAAAAATGAGAGGCTATATTTGAGCAATACATATCTGAAAATGATGAATCTTACTATGGTCTAATTTTTACTATTATTATGAACAATTTATCAAATTTTGTCCAAAAATTATCTAAATCTAAGTTTATCTCAACGCATAATAGACTGCAAGACATGAAAATTTTCTGATGACGTATGATACCGTGATCACAAATTCACACATAATTTTACCTCAAGGGATGCTTGACAAAAATATCATAATTGATGAAGAAAAAATCGTTGGTTTCACAAACGATATTCCTGCATGTGATCATAAAATAAATGGAAATGGTCTAATCTCAATACCTGGACCAATAGATACTCATGTTCATTATGGAGTATATTCTCCAATTGATCAGGCTGCAAAAACAGAATCACACGCTGCAGCTATTGGCGGAATTACAACGATGATGAGAATGTTACGACTTGGAAATTCATTTAAAAATTCATTGTCAGATCAACTAGAAGCTGCATCCAAAAATCACTATGTTGACTATACAATCCATGCATCTATTTTTACTCCTCAACAAATTAAAGAAATGTCTTACTGTATTGAAAAAGGAATCACTTCATTTAAAATTTACATGAATCTTGGTGGTGATGTAGGTCATGTGTATATGGACATGGCGCCATATTCAACTCAATTATCAGAAGCGACAGTAAATGTAACTGACGAAATAGTAGAAGAAATTGTAAAAAATGCAACATCACTTGGTTGTCCTGTTTTAGTTCATGCCGAAGATTATGAATCATGTGCGTGTGGAATAAAGACCGCTAAAGAGAAAAATCGTGATGGACTTCCTGCATGGTCTGAAAGCCGTTCACCAGAATTTGAAGCAAAGGCCATAAAAACAATTTCAAAATTTGGAAGAGATTATGACTGTACAATATATTTTGTTCATATTGGTTCTCAAAAAGCATTAGAGCAAATTAAAGAAGAACGAAAACTAGGAACTAAAATTTTTGTTGAAACTTGTCCACATTATCTTACACTGTCTTATGAAAATCAAAAAGGATATCTTGCCAAAGTCATGCCTCCGATTAGAACTGTTCAAGATAATGCTGCTGTATGGGATGCATTATCTCATAATCTAATTGATACTATAGGTACAGATCATGTTGCAAATCAATTAAAACTGAAACTTGGTGGTACTGATGTTTGGGGTGCTCTTGCTGGATTTCCAGGCATAGGTACTGTAATTCCAATTTTATTGAGTGAGGGTGTAAATAAAAATAGAATTTCACTTGAACAATTTGTAAAATTTACTAGTACAAATGCTGCCAAAATATTTGGAATGTATCCAACAAAAGGAACACTGGATAAAGGTGCTGATGCTGATGTTACAATGATAAATTTAAAAAAAGAAAATAAGGTTTCCTCAGAACTATTTGGTGGCTTTTCTGATTATATTGTATATGAGGGAATGTCACTGAAAGGATGGCCAGTTAAAACAATAGTAAGAGGTCAACTTGTGGCTGAAGATTTTCAAGTTGTTGGAAAATTAGGTCATGGAAAGTTTGTTAAACGTTCTATCTCCTAAATATCAATTATCAAATAAAATATTTAATTGGATCTTAAGACCAGCAACGATTAGTTGTTTGGTGAGAGACCCAACTATTCATGTCTTCTCAAAATAGTATTTAGATCCTACTGATAATTTCTACGTGAGTCTTTTAAGGAAAATTTCTAAATTTACTATGGTTATCATACGCTAATGGAGTTATTCGCCTGCTGTGACCAAACCATCGTCCAAGACTTGGGCACTTTGGCCCAAGTCTGTTCATTAGATTATAGATCATTGATCTGAACAAATTGTTCATAGATCTTTTAAACTAATTTTCATTATACTATGATATGTTAGAAAATACCACTGAACAAAAACATGCTTGGGAAGAAGTCCGAGGCTTATCATGGCTAATTTCTGATGATGAATAATTCAAAACAGTATCTATACTCTCAAATCCTCAAAATGTAATGATTTAACCCTGAATTGTTTTTCCGTAAAATAATCTCTAAATTATGTCAAATTTACCGCCTGTTTTAGCTCTGTAAATGACATCGGGTTTTCTGATAAATATCCCAGATTCTATTACTCCTGCTACTTGTTTTATTTTTTGAGATAGGATTTTTGGATTTTTTATTACTCCAAAATCACAATCAAGAATAATATTTCCATTCTCTGTAAAGAATGGATATCCTCTATCAATTAAACGAAGTTCTGCTTTTCCTCCTAATTTTTTGATTTCATAAGTAACTAAATTCCTTGCTTGAGGATGAACTTCAACTGGAACTGATCTTGTAAAGTTTTTAACAAATTTTGATTTATCTGCCATGACTACTACTTTTTTTGCTAGATTAAACAAAATATTTTCTCGTAATAAAGCTCCACCACCACCTTTGATGACAAATTTTTGCGAATCAATTTGATCAGCACCATCAAAAACAATATCAATGTGATCAACTTGTTCAGCTTCAACTAATGGAATTCCTCCTTTTTCAGCAATCAATTTAATTTGTAATGAAGTTGGAACTCCTCTGATGTTGTAATTTTTTATTTTTATAAACGATGAAAGAGATTTAACAAATGCAGTAGCTGCTCTACCGCTACCTAATCCAATTACAAAATCATCTTTTACAAATTTTAATGCATCAGTTGATAATGCCTCAATGGCACCATCATAGGACAATTATTCTACCTCAGCTTGTTCAATCTTGGAGAGTACTTTCATTATTTCGCCTTTGATCTTATCTAAATCGTCTGAATTGTCTTCATCAAAGTCATCATCTAATACTATAGTTGGATTTGATTTCTTTGGTTCTGGAAGAGCCTTGTGCTCAGTTATTTTTACAACTTCTTTATTTATGTCTGGCTTTGTTTCTAATTTGATCTCTGGTTTTGTATTAATTTCTTGTATGATCTCAATTTTATCTTCAATTTTTGGTTGAACTACTTTGATCTCTTCTTTTGGTTTGATGATTTCTTGAATGATCTCTTCTTTTGGTTGAACTACTTTTTCAAATAATGGGAACTTTGGTTCCTTATTTGAAAATCTAGTTAATGTAGTTAATTCAAATGATTGTCTAGAATTTGGTTGTGGTATTATGATAGGATCTATTTTTGTTTCTTTTGGTTTTTCAAAATTAAATATTTTCTTATTTTGTTTTGCTTCTGGTTTTGTTTCCATACTCTCTTCTTTTATTTCTGAAGTATGTGGATTTGCAGCTATGATCTTTGATGATAATTCATACAATCTATCATCTAATCTTGATAGCTTTTGATCCATTAATGTAATTAATCCGTCACCGATAGGTCCCAGATCTGGATGATGGCTTGCATCTTCAAGCTTTTCTAATTTTGCAAGTACGATTCCTAATTGATGTTGATATTTTAGCAATAGCTTGTCTTTTTGAATTTTTGGAAAATTATAATCTGTTTGATATAGTCTAGAAATTGTTTTTGTTAGAATGTCTTTCTCAATTTTTAAAGAATTAATTTGAGTTCTAATGTGTGAACTAGCACCTAAACTAAGTAACTGTGTTTTGTTTCTTGGCATTTTTCTTGCAGCAGCTGCTGTAGCAACACCAGCTATAGAACTAAGAATTATTGCAATCTCTTGCATCTACGTATACCATTTAATCCAGGAATACTTTCTGCGTTTAGCCTCTGGGAATCCACAACTTGCACATTGGTGGTGTCTCTTATGAAACGCATTATTACCACATCTTCTACATCTAATGTGTACTTTTTTCTTTGTAAAACCACCCATAGAAGTTGTACCGCGTGTCATCTCAATTCACCTAATTTGCTGCTGGTGGAGGAGATATCATTACAACATTGTCTCCTCTTACAACAATGGTGCCTAGGCTTTTTGAATTGCCCTCAGTAGGAATTTCCTCTGATGAGTCAAGTAGCAGGTTCATGTGCTGATCAAAACCAAGTAAATTACCTCTAATGGTTTTGCCGCCTTTGAGCTTTATCAATACTATTTGATTGATACTCTCATCCAATACTTTTACTGCCATATCAACGGACATTATATCACTTATTGGCTTTGATATTGAGGGATTATATTAAAATTTCATTGGTGTAACTTTGAACTATGCTCAGTAAGGCAAGTTTGACACTTTTTTCCAAGATTTTTCATGATTTCATCTAAAATCACCAATCCATCCCTCTTTGTTGCATTTCTTGGATCTCCCCAAATTCCGTTTTTTGTAACTTTTGGAAATGATTTTGATGCTAATTGTCCTAGCTTTTTGATTTGATGTTGTTTCATTCCGTCTGTTACAAGTCCCTTTTTGGCCAATTTCATTTTGGTATTTTTTGAAATTGCAAGCATCAGTGAGGTCTCCACAAATCCAGCATGATCAAATTCTCTTTGCATAAAATGCCAATATGAAAGTGAAAAAATTCGGAGTTTGTTTTTTGATAATTTTCTGAATTTTTTATCGATGTTTTTTAATGGTTTTTGATTTCCATGATGTCCATTAATGATAAAAACTGTTTTGATGTTATTTGCAAGAAGTGATTTACACAAATCACTCATGATAGTACTAAGTGTTGTTTCTCTGATACTAATGTTAAAAAACGGTGAATGTTCAAACGACACTCCATATGTTAATGTAGGTAAAAGAAAACAATTCATCTTTTCTGATAATCTTTTTGCTATTTCTGTAACAATATCCGAATCAGTAGAAATTGGTAGATGTGGACCATGTTGTTCTATTGAGCCTACGGGAATAACTGCAATCTGTTTTTTCTTTTTAATGATTTTCCTTAGTTCTGGATCAAACTGGGATTTAATTTCTACCATTTATTTCACTTTGACTTGACATGAACCTTTCTCCAACGAACTTCAAGTTTGTTTTCTAGGTGCATCTTTGTGGCTTTAAGCAAAGTGTCTGCTTCCAATTTTTGACCTTTGGATTTAATTTCCTCTAAAGAATTATCTGGATCAACTTTAAAAGAATCTTGGAAAATTATTGGTCCCTGATCCAAGTTTTCCGTTACGTAGTGGGCAGTTACACCAACTATTTTTGTTCCTCTCTCAAATGCTTGCGCGTATGCAAGTGCACCTGGAAATGCAGGTAAGAGTGATGGGTGAATGTTGATTATTCTGTTTGGATACCTCCACACAAAATTTGGACTAAGTATTTTCATATATCTTGCAAGGACAATTAGATCAATCTCATATTTTTTACAAATTTCTAATATTTTTTCTTCAGCTTTTTCTTGATTTGATTCTGAGATTGTAATAAATGGAATTTTTGCTTTTTTTGCTATTGGTTCTAATGTTTTTTCAGTACCTATTATTGCTGAAATGCATCCTTTCAATGATTTCTTTTTGGCAGCATCAAGTATTGTTTCTAGACATCGTGGTTCTTTTGTAACTAGTATTGCAATATTTTTTTCAGAATTTGTTTCATGATGTGTACTTACATCCATTTTCTCTTTTTTTGATAATAATTGAATCCCAGAATCAAATTTTTTCACATTTACTATCTTTGTAAATGATGCTTCAAGATACATTCCAAAAAGACCTTTGACAACATTTTGATTTACTTTTTCAATGTTTCCACCGTTTTCAAATACAAAATTAGTAAATGCTGCAACTATCCCCTCTCTATCTTTTCCAACTACTGTAATGCCAATCACTGTCTTTTTCATAACTTTTTTTGATCACTATTTTCTCATTATTAATCATTCACAGAAATAGACAACCAATGCGGGAGGTGGGATTTGAACCCACGAACTCCTAAGAGATAGGGTCCTAAGCCCTACGCCTTTGACCAGGCTGGGCGACTCCCGCATCGGACTTGCCATTAAACACAAATTTATCTATTATTGAAGTGAACTATGGCAAAATTTTTTGGAACAAATGGCATTCGCGGTGTTTTTTCTGAAGATTTTAGCTTAGAATTTGTACATGATATGACATTGGCAATTGCAACTTATTTCAAATCAGGACCAATATTGGTTGGATACGATGGAAGAGAATCAAGTCAAATAATTGCAAAGGTTGTGTGTTCTGCAATAAATTATACCGGACTTGATTGCAATAATGCAGGACTTGTACCAACTCCTTGTCTTGAATATGCTGTAAAGAAACTTGGATATTCTGGTGGAATTATGATTACAGCATCTCATAACCCTCCACAATATAATGGAATTAAACCCTCTGCAAAAGATGGCGTAGAAATATCACGAGAAGATGAATTAGTAATAGAAGATATTTTTCTGAATAAAAATTGGATAAAAAATCCGACTACATTTGGAACTACAGGTAAAGAAAACAGAGCAATTGATGTTTATGTTAATGGAATAATTTCACATATAGATTCCCAGAAGATAAAATCAAAACATCTGAAAATTGTTTTGGATTTAGGAAACGGGGCACAGGCAGTTACTGCACCTATATTTTGTAAATCAGTAGGATGTGAAATATTTTTAATTAATGATAAAATTGACGGACAATTTCCTGGGCGTGGTTCTGAACCAACTCCTCAAAATCTTTCTGAACTTTCCAAATCAGTTAAAGACAATAATGCAGATTTTGGAATTGCATTTGATGGTGATGGAGATCGAAGTATATTTTGTGATAATAACGGAGAGATCCTTACTGGTGATAAATCCGCTTTAGTACTTACAAAATTTATTTTACAAAAAAATCCTAATTCTCTAGTTGTTACTTGTTTGAATTCTGGTTCAAATATAGAACTTGTTGCAAATGAATTTAATTCAAAAGTAATACGAACTAAAGTTGGAAGTGTAGAAGTATCGCGAAAGATGGTACCTACAAATGCATTAATTGGTTTTGAAGAAAATGGGGGATTCATGTTTGGAAAACATAATCAGGTAAGAGATGGTTGTATGACTTTAGCTTTAATGATGGATCTTTTAGCAAAATCTGAAAAAACACTATCTGAATTAATTTCTGAACTTCCACCCTCTTTTACAACAAAAGATAAAGTTCCATGTCCTCAAGATAATTCTAAAAAACTAATAAAATCACTAAAAGAAGAATTTCCTAATTCTGATATAACTGACGGAATAAAAATTACAATAGATTCTAAAAACTGGGTTATGATAAGACCCAGTGGTACGGAACCCATAATTAGAATATACGGAGAAGCTGAAAGTCAGCAAAAACTAGACACTTTGATGTCAAAATACATTCAAAAAGTCAAGTCTGTCATTTCCGATAACACTTTTAAAACCAATCCATAGCATGATGGGAATGGAGAATGATCCCTAAAGGGTGACATAGTATGGGTAAAGCTTATTATGTAAAATTTGAGACGCCAGAGGAACTGGTAAATCCAATCTTGGAAGCTGTTAGAGTTGCATCTACCAGTGGTAAAGTAAAGAAAGGAACCAATGAGGCAACAAAAGCCATTGAACGAGGTACAAGCAAACTTATCGTTATCGCTGAAGATGTTGAACCACCAGAAGTAGTAGCACATCTTCCTATCTTATGTGAAGAGCAAGGCGCAGCATATGCATTTGTTCCAAGCAAACAAGAATTAGGAAAGTCTTTGGGCATTGACATTACTTCTGCCGCTGCAGCAATTTTAGATGCTGGTGATGCACAACACATAGTTGACCAAGTTGTCTCAGCAATTGCTAAAATTAAAGGTGGAAAGTCTAGCAAATGAGTACTACAACTGACGACGTAACTCAATCTGAAATTATTCAAATTGTTGGTCGAACTGGTATTGCAGGTGAAGTCATTCAAGTTAGAGTAAAAGTTCTTTCTGGTAAGGATAAAGGTAGAATTCTTACAAGAAATGTTAAAGGTTCTGTTAGAATAGGAGAGATTCTTATGTTAAGAGAAACCGAGAGAGAAGCAAAGAAAATTCATTAGGTGAAATAGATGAGTCTTTTAGTTAAACCCTGCAGTTTTTGTGCTAGACCTGTTGCAAAAGGTTCAGGTACAATGCTTGCAAAAAATGATGGAACTGTTTTATGGTTCTGTTCAGCAAAATGCAAGAAAAATGCTCTAGAACTAAAACGTGATCCAAGAAAATTAAAGTGGACCAAAAAATACGTCAAAGGCGGAATTCAACACAAGAAATAAAATTGACTGAACAAACTCTTTTCATTGTAAAACCAGATGCAGTAGCTAGAAAACTTACTGGTGAAGTTATTGCAAGATTTGAAAGAAAGGGATTCAAACTTTTAAAATTAAAGATGTTTACATTCACACAAAAACAAGCTGAAAATTTTTATGGCGTACATAAAGATAAACCATTTTTTGGTGAGCTGACCTCTTTTATCACATCTGGACCTGTAGTTGCAGCAATAATCGAAGGAAACAATGCAATTGCAACCACACGAATTATGATTGGCGCAACAAAATCCTTTGAAGCAGCACCTGGTTCTATTCGTGGAGATTTTGGATTAGGATTTAGTGACAATATCATTCATGCATCTGATTCACAAGAAAGTTTTGATCACGAATCGAGGGTAGCATTTGAGTGATCTGATTGCAAATTCGTCAACCCATCGTGGTAGTTTTAGGTCACGTAGACTCTGGTAAAACGTCTCTCTTAGATAGAATTAGAGGCACTGGAGTTCAAGGTAGAGAAGCTGGTGGAATTACTCAACATATAGGAGCAAGTTTTCTTCCTACTGAAACAATTAAAGAAACATGTGGACCATTATACAAAAAATTACAAGAGTCAGAAAATCAGGTTCCTGGAATTCTAGTTATTGACACACCTGGACATGAAGTTTTTACAAATCTTAGAGCACGAGGTGGCTCTGCAGCTGATATTGCTATACTTGTAGTTGATGTTAACAGAGGATTTCAACCTCAAACAAATGAAAGTCTAAAAATCCTACAAAGTAGAAAAGTTCCATTTGTTGTTGCACTAAACAAATGTGATCAAATATCAGGATGGAGAAAATCAGACACTAAATTTATCACACAAGCAATCAAAGAGCAAGATCAATTTATTCAAACAGATCTTGATCAAAAAATATATGATGTTGTGGGAACTCTCTCTGTTTTGGGATATCAATCTGAAGCATTTTATCGAGTTAAAGATTTTAAATCTGAAATTGCGATTGTGCCAATTTCTGCAAGATCTGGAGTTGGAATTCCTGAATTACTTGCAGTATTAGTTGGATTAACTCAACAATACTTGCAAAAAAGATTAGATCAGAAAGAAAAAGAATCAAGGGGAATTGTACTTGAAGTTAATGAGGAGATAGGACTAGGACATACCGCAAATATAATTTTGATTGATGGAAGTATAAAAAAAACTGATACTATTGTGGTTGCAAAAAGAGATTCTGTTATTATAACAAAACCAAAAGCAATTCTTTTACCAAAACCGCTTGATGAAATGAGAGATCCTAGAGATAAATTCAAACCAGTACAAAGTGTAGATGCTGCTGCAGGACTCAAAATTGCATCCCCTGATCTTGAAGGGGTTTTACCAGGCAGTACACTTTATATTGCATCAAATGAAGATGATGTAAAAAAATATACCAAACTAATTGAATCTGAAATGAAATCAGTGTTTATTGATACTGAGACTAATGGCGTTGTTTTAAAATGTGATACTATAGGTTCTCTTGAGGCAATAGTTGAGATGCTACGACGTTCTCAAGTACCTATATCAAAAGCTGACATTGGACCTGTTAATCGTCGTGACATAATGGAAACTAGAGCAATTAAAGAAAATGACCGACATTTGGGAGTTGTTTTGGCATTTAATGTGAAAATTCTTCCAGATGCAAAAGAAGAATCTGAAAGTGGTCATATCAAAATTTTTGAAGACAAAATAATCTACAGTTTAATTGATAACTATAATGCATGGGTAAGCGAAGATACTGCAAATGAAGATGATGCAATATTTGCAGAACTAACTCCAATCTCTAAATTCACATTTCTCAAAGGATATGTTTTTAGAAATACTGACCCTGCTGTATTTGGAATCAGAGTTGACGTTGGAACATTAAAACAAAAAATTCCCTTTATGAATAAAGATGGAAGAAAAATTGGTTTAGTACATCAGCTTCAATTAGATAAAAAAACTGTAACTTCTGCAAAAGCAGGACAGGAGGTTGCATGTTCAGTTCAAGGTATAACAATTGGCAGACAAATTTTTGAAGAAGAAGTATTCTACACTTTTCCTCCTTCACATGAAGCAAAAAAAATTCTTGCTAAATTTATGCATAAATTAAGCTCAGAAGAACAAGAAATTTTTAATGAAATTATAGAAATTCAACGTAAAAAAGATGCAGCTTACGCTTACTAGTTTGAATGTTTTTTACAAATCATATGTATTCCGGGAGCACCAACTGCACCCATCATTTTATCCACGATTTGTCCCGATTTGAACATGATAAACATGGGAATTGACTGCACTGAAAATTTCATTGCAATATTTTGATTTTGATCTACATTAACTCGTGCAAATTTTATGTTTGTATATTTTTTTGAAAGACTTTCAAATACTGGATGCATGCTTTTACATGGACCACACCAATCTGCCCAAAAATCAACTAGTGTAGGATTGTCAGAGGAAATTATTTGATTAAAATTTGTACTGTTTAGATCAATTATTCCTGGTTGAATATGAGGCTGATTTTGTTGTTTAAGCATCTCTTCTAGCTTTCTTTGTTTTATTTTCTCAATTTCAGGATCGTCTGACAATAATTCTCAACAGTTTGTTTCTATTAAAAAATCTATATTGAATATTTAATCCACATCTGATTTAATTGGCATTGCTTCGTATCTTTTTGACTGACATACTGGGCATTGATCAATGTATCTTGTCATACTTACAGAAGTGTAAACAACTCCACAATCTCCACAAATTCTAAGATTTCTACTTAGTTTGCCCATGTTAGTAATCGTGTTCATTATGATTAAAAACTTAGTCGTGTTTTTGCCTTTTTAATACCGAAAAACAACATAACTGGTGCTACAAAATACATTCCAATATTCATTAGAATTACTCCAATTCCATATCCTACTATTTCTTGTTCTGTATCAGCTGATGACATTATGGATAGTGATGATAACATTGGCGTAATCCCAATTTTTACCAATTCTTTAAACACTGGGTTTTCTCTTTCCATATCTGCAATTGTAGGTGAGAAGGAATAGTAAAATTGGTTAAATCCAGTCATAAATGAAATTCCGGATGATGTACTCATCACTTTATTATCTCTAATTTCTCTGAGGAATTGTACTTGTGGTGCCATCTCAGAACCATATGCTGCAGTAGCAATTAGACATCCTCCTCCTTGTGAATTATCAACTATTGTACAGATGCCATCAACTAGATCTGTTCCTGGTCCACATTGTCCACTTTCCGGTTCTTTGATTTCAGATTCCTCCAATCCCACAGCATCATAAATTGTCATATCTGGAAAGTTTTCATCAAACCATTTCTTGTAACTTGGTTCATTATTGTATCTGTCAATGTAATATTGTGGATCTAGGTTTGGATCAACAAAAGGAGCTATCTCTTTTGGTTCTTCCAAACCCACGGCTTGATAAATTGAGGAATATTCTGGAAAGTTTTCATCAAACCATTTCTTGTAACTTGGTTCATTATTGTATCTGTCAACATATGACTGTGGATCTCTTGTAGGATCAACAAAAGATGCTAATCCAATTTCTGTTGGTTCAGGTTCTTCCAAACCCACGGCTTGATAAATTGAGGAATATTCTGGAAAGTTTTCATCAAACCATTTCTTGTAACTTGGTTCATTATTGTATCTGTCAACATATGACTGTGGATCTCTTGTAGGATCAACAAAAGATGCTAATCCAATTTCTGTTGGTTCAGGGTCATTTATCTCCGGTTCTGGTTCAGGTTCACTTTTTGGTTCTGGTTTTGGTTGTGATATTGGAGCAGCTGGTTCAGTTACAGTAATTTTCAAAGTTTTTCTATCTTCAACTGCTCCTTTTTTTACTACAATATCAAAAACATATGTTGCAGGGCCCTGAGCTTCAGTAGGAGTCCACAAGAATTTTCCGGTTTTACTATCAATTGATGCACCGGCCGGTGGATTTTTTTCAAGACTAAAAACTACATCTGCAAGTGATTCAGTTAATGTTGCAGTAAAAGTTACTGTCTTTTTCTCTTCAACTATTTGATCTGTGATTGTGTTAAGTTTTAGTACAAAGTCTGGTACAACAAAAATCTTATCTCCATCATATTCTATCTTAATTGTAATTCCGTTTTCTTCTTTTTGATTATCCGTAAATGCTGTTGCATTGAAAAATCCTTTTGATTTGAAGAATTGTGATACATCTCTTGGTAGAGTTGAATACGTTCCATCACTATCTGATGATGGATCAGATAGCATTCCAATGAAATCACCTATTGAATCTCTTATAATTACAAAAACTGAAGCACTTCCCTCATCTTCATTTCCAATAAATAGAAATTTTCCATCCTTTGAGTATGTATTTTCACCCAACGATAATGTAGTAACGTCTGCATAAGCTGGAACAACTATGATAATACTTAATGAAAACACAAAAAATATAGCTAATTCTATGCGCATAATATGAGATGTACATCTTTGCTTTTAAAAAACGCGGATAATTTCTTCTATGGATTTGATAATAAAATTTCACCAAATTCAAAGATCAAGTAGAAATCTCATAAACACACCATTTTTTTGTTCAATTTTCATTTCATAAAATGTGGGTGCTTTAATCTCTACCTTGAAATTGTGTTTTAGAAAATCAAGTGGTTCGCCATAAGCTTTGGCATTAATTTTATAGTCTTCATCTTCTTTAATCTCAAGTTCTATTCTTTTAATTGCAAAACCTTCAGTGATTAAAACAAAGGTAACTTCTTCTAACCAACTAAATAAAAGATAGTTTAGGTCTTTTCCATGTGCAGTGATCTCTTTTTGTTCAATCTCATTTACTTTATCTTGATCTAATGTGATGTTGATTACAGCATTTGCAGAAACTAAAAATGCTTCTTTGAGATCTTTTGCAGTTACTTCGATAAAGGCATCTGTTGCATGTTCTAAAAATTTGTAACTCAATCATATTTTTGGAATCTTGCTAATTATTAATTTAAATGGTCATTAAATTACATTCTAATGACTTATTTCATAATGATTTGACCGAATTTATGTGATCTTCTAATATTGAGTTTTAGAATTACATCTAACATAAGGAAGATGACTTCAAGGAATTTGCAATTAATTGAAATTAAATCTACCTTATGTTAAACATGTGAAAATATTATTCTAATATATATTGTTGTGAAAATTATCGAAATAATTAAACTTGAATTTTTAGTTTTAATTTTATTTACTTGTAAATACTGTCTGATTAATTATATCATTTTTAGAAGAAAGATTTGAAAAACTGCCTAGTTTTGCATAGTTGTTACAGAAATATCTAAATTCATACTATTAACAACACAATTACCTTGGAATTGCCACGCGGAATGAAAGATTTTGAGTATCAAGAAAATGCAAATATTGAACACATTAGAAATCATTTTAAAAAATTATCTGATCTTTATGGGTTTTCATTTATGGATCCCTCTCCAATAGAATTGTTATCTGTTCTAGAAACAAAGTCAGGACCTGCAATCAGAGATGAAATCTATTATTTTAAAGACAAAGGAGATAGAGAAGTAGCATTACGTTTTGACTTTACTGTAGGCTTGACAAGATACGCTTCTATGCAAAAATCAATGAGATTGCCTGCAAAAATATCTGCATTTGGTGGGGTGTTTCGATATGATGAACCTCAAAAGGGACGATATCGCTATTTTCATCAATGGGATATAGAAATTTATGGAAAACCTGGATTGGAGTCTGATGCTGAAATTATTGAATTAACATCTAGGTTATTTGATTCATTATTGCTCAAAAATATTACAATTGATATCAATCATAGAAATTTAGTTGAATCATTTATCAATCAAACATTTGATTCAAAAGATACTGTTTTAGTATCTGATATGCTCAGAGCAATCGATAAAATACAAAAGAAATCAAAGCAAGACATTCTAAATGAATTCAAGGACAGATACGATGAAAGTAAATTAGAAAAGATTCTAGAATTTTCACAAATCAAAGGAAATATTTTGGAAATAGAATCAAAAATTGATACAACAAATTTAGAATCATGGGATGAATTAAAACAATTATTCTCTTCTTTAGAAAACAGAGGGGTAGCAAATATACGCATAAATTTTGGAATAGTTAGAGGACTGGATTATTATTCCGGAATGGTCTTTGAGGTATTTGACAAAAATTCAAAATTGGGTGCATTAGCTGGTGGAGGTCGCTATGATTCATTGACAAAAGCATTTGGAAGAGATGACATTGGAGCTGCAGGTGTTGCAGGAGGTGTAGAACGCATAATACTTACAATGCAAGAACAAGGAATCGTTGCAGAAACAAAACAAAAACGTATTTCAGTTTTGTACATTAATGAAGATATGCAAAAGGTAGCAATTAGTATTGCATCATTACTAAGATTAAACAATATTTCTACTGATATTGATTTATCTGGGAAAAATTTGAAAAAGCAAATTGAACAAGCATCTGAATCAAAATATTGTATTATAGTAGCTCCTAAAGAACTTGAGCAAAGTAAAGTTGTTTTACGAAACATGCAAGATGGAAAAGAATCTCAAATTGAAATTGAAAAACTTACAGATGACCCAAAATCAATTCTTAATTTAGAAATGCTCTAGTTAACATCATAATTTCAGGACCGCTAGTCAAGGATCCAACAACTACTGTATGATTATTCACAACAATTCCTGACATAACATATGGAATACCATTATTAATGGTGGTTTGTTCTATTTTTACGCCCATTATATTTCCAAATGTCTTCATGTCTTCTTCATCAGCTTCTGGGTGAATTGCAGCACCCGAATTATTTGCAACCATTACTGCTCCTGTTTGATTAAACCCTGCGATTCTTTTTTGCAAAACTTCTACTCCTAATACCTGTTCAATTGTCTTACAATCATCTTTTGATAACCATGGTGATACTATAGCTCCTTTATCATTTGCACAAATAACATTACCAAGTGCAGAGTATTTTGAATCCAATACACCAATTTCCATCTTTGTTTCTTTTTTTAGAAATTCATATTCATCCATATATGCAGTCTTTGGAAGTAGAATTCCGTTGTTATTCATTACGATTAATGCTCCTAAAAGACGAGTATTTGCAACAGAAGAATAAATAATTTCAGTCTTTAAATATTCTGCAAGTTTTTCAGCTTTGGTTTGAGCAAAACCCATAGGAAGCAAAAGAAAATCATCATTTGCGTTTATGTAAACGCCAATGTTTGGACCTCTATACACATCAAATTTGATAATATCCATTTTTTGTAATTATTCTTCAAACGATATGAACGTAAGGAAATTTTAAATGAAAACGAGCGCAGGTCTTTTATTATAGTTAAGTTTAGTCTCGACTAATTTTGTCTAGCTTTAAATAATATCTCAAAGAAAGTTGATCTATGCCAATAGCAGAAAATTTTCCAGAAGGATTGAAACCGATTGGAAAAATTAGTCACTCAGATGGCCAAAACTTTCATTGGGTTTGGGGTCCTGGTAAAACAAAAAATACTGACGGATCACAAGCTGAAGTATTTGCTGATGCCGATGTTGTAGCTGCTTATGCTGCTCGTGGAGAAAAACAAGTTCCATTAGGTATTAGTGGTACTATGGTTGCAGTCGATTGGGATTCTTGTGTTGCAGATGGTGCATGTATTGAAGCATGTCCTGTACAAGTTTTTCAGTGGTATAGGACCGAAAAAGACATTCCAAATACAGAAGCAATAAACGCAACTTTTGCTGGAACTGGAAGTTCAGTTAAAGAAGAACGAAAAGATCTGACAGATAAAGCCGATCCAATTCGAGAACATGATTGCATTTGGTGTATGGCATGCGTTTCTGTTTGCCCTCCTCAAGCTATCAAAGTTGATCAATCAAACTTGGAAGCTCATGAGAAAGCTGCAGGAACTTATGTGAAAATAGAAGCAGGTACTGCTAATCCACATGCACACGATTAGATTTTTTATTGAATTTTCTTTATTATAATTTCATATTTTTTATTAAAATGTTCATAAAATTAAGATCTATTGTAGTTTAGTCTCAACTAATTTTGTCTAGCTTTAAATAATATTCAGATCAATGTTTTGTATGGCAGATTTAGTAATACCGGAAGATTTTTGTCACGACCAAAAACCAGTCGGAAAAACTAGTCATGGAAATGGCGAGAACTTTCATTGGATTTGGGGCAAAGGAAATCCAGACGGTGCAGCATTTTCAAATGAAGATGTAAAAGCCGCGTATGAAGCTAGAGGAGAAGAACAAGTTCCTCTTGGTATTCACGGTACAACAGTTGCAGTCGATTGGGATTCTTGTGTTGCAGCTGGATCATGCATGAGTGTATGTCCAGTTCAAACATTTCAGTGGTATAGAACCGAACAAGATATTCCAGCTAAAGATGTAGTTGGTAAAGTCTTTGAAGGTACTGGAAAAACTGAACAAGATGAACGATTAGATTATACTGACAAATCACAACCAATTCGAGAACATGATTGTACAGTTTGTATGGCTTGTCAGGAAATATGTCCTACAGGTGCTATTAGAATTGAACAAGCAAACTTGGAATGGCATGAGAAAGCAGCTGGTACATTTGTTAAAATGACCGGTGGCGGAAACCCACACGCACACGATTAAAGAAATTAATTTCTTTTTTCTTATTTTTCTATGATTTTATTTTCAATACTCAACAAATTTTAATCACTGTTATTCATCACTTCTTGCAGAGGTCGCCTAGCTCGGTAGGGCGCGGGCCTTGAGAGCCTGTGTGCGCAAGCACCCGGGGGTTCAAATCCCTCTCTCTGCGTTTTTATTTTTCTAATTTTCCTAGTTCAGCTAACATAGCTGTTAACTGAATCTCAGGATTTGCCCCCACTAAAATTCTATAATCATATTTTGCAATCACTTCTAAAATATCTGAAATATTATCATGTTTTATTTTGAATACTGCAGAATTTAGATACTTTAGAAAATCTGATTCTGACATTCCATAAACTTTAGTTAATTCAATCATCTTCTCTCTTGCATCTACAATTTTTCCAGATAATGCCATTTTTAGAACAATATCTACATCACTAGTTTTTGTCAATCCAGCTGATGATTTTACATTTTCTTCTGAAATCTCACCTATGCTTGCAGTTGCTTGCATCAGATTAATTGCATGTCTAAGATCTCCTTCCGAATAATCGTAAATTGCTTTTAGTCCTTTTTTATCACTTTTTACTTTCTCTTTTTTAGCTATGTTTTCTAGATGGTTAATTACATCCTCTTCAGGAATAGATGTAAACTTGAAGGTGGCACATCTGCTTTGAATAGGATCAATGATTTTTGAGATATTGTTTGCAATTAGGATAAATCTACAATATTTTGCAGTATCTTCTATTATTCGTCTTAGTGCTGTTTGTGCATCAGATGTCATCTCATCTGCCTCATCAAGAATAATTATCTTAAATGGTACATCTACCATTCCTGCAAATCTTGAAAACTTTTTTACTTTTTCTCTAACCATACCTATACCTCGTTCATCTGAAGCATTTAGTTCAAGAGTATAGTCTTTAGCATATTCTCCAAGAATTTGTCTAGATATGCATAAGGCTGTTGTAGTCTTACCTACTCCAGCAGAACCTGAAAACATTAGATGCGGCATATCTGTAGGGTCTTTAATTAGAGCTTCTAGACTACCGATAATTTCTTTTTGATTTACTATTTCTGAAAGCTTTGAGGGGCGATACTTTTCCACCCACATGCCTGTTGATAACATGTGATCTTCTGGTCTAATTCCCACTAATAAATCGAAATTAATAGGATCAATTGATCTAACAAAATAGTGAATAGAATTGATCGATCCATTACATCAGGATCTTATGAATAGATAGTGATCTTACGATGGAAATAGATAAGATAGAAAAACTGCATTCTATTGGATATAGCCTAAAGGATGCTAAAGTCAGCATAAATCATGATATTAAATTCAATGTTGCAGGTGTTAAAATTAATGGCACTCAAGGTGAAGTCTTGAATCTGCCTTTATGGATAGGTAAAATTCTAGCCCAAAACAAACTTGCTTCACTTGAAAAACCTGATATGATTACTGAGCTTAAACAGGCATTATCAAAAGAAAAGATGGTTGGAGAATATCAAATGTCTACACTTGATCCTCACTTTTACATAAAATTAAAAGAATCCATGAAAGACTTGAATCGTGACGATTTTAATCATGTTGAAAGTATGATGTTAGAATTGTTTAGAATGAGACGAGGCAAACTTGTAAAAATCGCAGATTCGACAAAACTTAATTCTGAATTATATAATAAATTAACAATCGAAGAAAATATTTTCTTTAAAACAATTCACGATAATAGTATAGAATTTGAAAAACAAATCCGAGGAGACTTAAATGAGCAGAGTTCAAACTAGTACTTTTACTGATTCAGCATTATCTGATAAGGTCAAAGAATTTCTAACAAGATTCAAGGATAAATTTGGAAATTACAAGTATGTAGAACAAATTGACGAAATGATGCCAAAGAATGCAAAATTTATCATTGTAGATTATAATGATCTTGTAATAGAGCCTGAAATTGAACATATATTTTCAACTGATCCTGATAGAGTTCTAAATGCATTCTCAAGAGCAATCAAAGAAGCACTCCAAACAAGATTTCCTGATTATGCAGAAAAAATTAAAGATGAAGTTCGTGTAAGACTTGTAAATTATCCTCTTCAAAGGAGTTTAAGGCAAATTAATGCTGAAACTATTGGAAATATTTCTAGTGTTTCAGGTATGGTTGTTAGAGCTTCAGAAGTAAAACCACTTGCAAAAGAATTGGTCTTTGTATGTCCTGATGAACATCAAACTAAAGTTATTCAACTAAAAGGAATGGATGTAAAAATTCCAATAGTTTGTGATAACCCAAGTTGTAAACACAGAGATTTTGAATTAAAGCCAGAAGCTAGTAAATTCATAGATTTTCAAATTCTTAGATTACAAGAACTTCCAGAAGATCTTCCTCCCGGCCAATTACCTCATTATATTGACGTTACAATTAGGCAAGATCTTGTAGATAATGCAAGACCTGGTGATAGAATTATCCTTACTGGTATAGTGAGAGTAGAGCAAGAATCTATTGCAGGAATCACTCGAGGTCACAGTGGATTATATCGATTACGAATAGAGGGAAACAATATTGAATTTTTAGGAGGTAGAGGTTCTAAAACTTCGCGTAAAATTGAGAGAGAAGAAGTATCTCCTGAAGATGAAAAGATGATCAAAACACTTGCTCAAAGTCCTAATGTATATCAGAGATTGATTGATTCTTTTGCACCGCATATCCAAGGACAATCTCTAATCAAAGAAGCTATTTTGTTATTGATTGTAGGTTCAACTCAAAGATTACTTGGTGATGGAAGTAAGATTAGAGGTGACATCAACGTATTTCTTGTTGGTGATCCTGGTACTGCAAAAAGTGAGATGTTAAAATTTTGTGCAAGAATTGCTCCACGAGGACTATATACATCAGGTAGAGGTTCAACAGCAGCAGGTCTTACTGCTGCTGTAGTACGTGATAAAACAGGAATTATGATGTTAGAAGCAGGAGCTGTTGTACTTGGTGATCAAGGTCTTGTATGTATTGATGAATTTGATAAGATGAAACCAGAAGACAGAAGTGCATTACATGAAGTTATGGAACAGCAATCTGCAAGTATTGCAAAAGGTGGTATTGTTGCCACATTAAACGCAAGAACATCAATTTTAGCAGCTGCTAACCCAATGTATGGAAAATACGATCCTTTCAAAAATATAACAGAAAATGTAAATCTGCCAATTCCATTATTGACTAGATTTGACTTAATTTTTGTAGTACGTGATATTCCTGGAAGGGAAAAAGACGAAAAAATTGCAAGACACATAATTGAATTACATACACCTCAAGGAACTGACAAACGTTCAGTAATTGATGTTGATATTCTAACAAAATATCTTTCATATGCAAAACGTTCTAGTCCTGATTTAACAAAAGAAGCTGAAGAAAAAATTCTGGAATATTACCTACAAATGAGAAATGTAGAATCTGAAGAAATGATTACAGTAACACCTAGACAACTAGAGGGAATTATCAGACTTTCAACCGCAAGAGCAAGATTGCTTATGAAAGATAAAGTAGAGGAAGAGGATGCTGAGAGAGCCATATTTTTGATTCAAAGTATGCTTCAAGACGCAGGTGTTGATGTTAATACGGGTAAAGTTGATCTTGGAGTTTTGCAAGGAAGGCCAAGAAGTGAAGTATCTAAGATGCAGTTGTTTATGGATGTTTTAAAATCAATGGAAGGTGACAATAAAATTGCAGTTGAAGAACGAGCTTTTGTCAAAGAACTAGAAAAGACAGAAAAATTCACTGAAGAGGAAGCACGAAACTATATTCGAAGAATGCTCCGCGAAGCATCTATTTATGAATCAAAACCCGGTCATTATAACCGAGTATGAACATAGAAAAACTAGATCTTCTTAAACCTGCAATTGATTTTTTATTGTCTGAAGGATTTTCCAAATTATATCCACCACAAGCAGATTGTATTGATGCTGGACTTCTCAATGGAAAAAGTATATTGGTTTCTGCACCTACTGCGAGTGGTAAAACTCTAACCGCAATAATCTCTATGATTAACTATCTTTCAAAAAATACCGGTAAAGTTGTATATCTTAGTCCATTAAGAGCATTGGCTTCTGAAAAATTTACTGAATTTAAAAAACTAGAAAAAATTGATTTAGGAAAAAAAATTAGAGTGGGTATATCCACTGGTGATTTTGAAAATATTGAAAAAAATCTTGAAAAAAATAACATACTAGTTTTAACAAATGAAAAAATGGATTCTATAATTCGTCATGGTGCTGAATGGATTGATGAAATTGGATTAGTTATTGCAGATGAGATTCATCTTATTGGAGACGAAAGTAGAGGACCAACATTGGAGATGATCTTAACAAAACTAAAATTATTGGAATCTAAACCTCAAATTTTAGGTCTTAGTGCAACAATAACAAATTCTGATGAACTTGCAAATTGGCTCGATTGTAAGCTTGTAAAAAATGACTGGCGACCCGTCCCGCTATCTGAAGGAGTGTATGATGCAGGAGGAGTGATAATGAATAATGGTAAAAAATTTGAGGTTGAGCCTAGTATTCGTGGAATTCCTATTGATTTGGGTGTGCAATCTGTAAAAGACGGCGGTCAATCATTAGTTTTTGCAGAAACTAGAACACGTTCAAAAGCTCTTGCAACAAAAGCTGCTGATATTATATCGCAATTTTTAGAAAAAAACGAGTCTGAAGAATTAGAAAAAGTTTCAAAAAAAATACTCTCAAATAATGAACATACTGAATTAGTAAAAACACTTGCAACACTAATAAAAAAAGGAGTTGCATTTCATCATGCTGGATTAAATCAAAACTGTAGACAAACAATAGAAACTGAATTTCGTAAAGGTACTATCAAATTATTATCCTCTACTCCTACATTAGCTGCTGGTGTAAATCTTCCTGCAAGGAGAGTTGTTATTTCTAATATCAGTAGATATAATGCAAAAGTTGGTGCAAACAAACCAATTAGTATCCTAGAGTACAAACAACTTTGTGGTAGAGCTGGAAGACCACAATATGATGACTATGGTGAATCGATAATTGTTGGAAATGGAAATAGTGAAGATCTAATGGAATATTATGTTCGTGGAGAACCAGAACCAATTTTATCAAAAATCACTGATGATAAGTCATTAAGAACACATGTGTTAAGTGTAATTGTAACAAGTCCAGGAATTAAAAAAGAAAACATTTTAGAGTTTTTTTTGAAAACGTTGGGTGGATTACAATCTAGAAAAGCAACAATAAAATTTGCCATTGATATATCCTTAAGGTTTCTAACTAGTGCATTTTTAATCATTAAAAAAGGTGAGAGATATGCTGCTACCGAGTTTGGAAAAAAAACTTCGATGTTGTATATTGATCCATTAACTGCAACTTACTTTAGGGATGCAATTGAAAATGTATCTAAAGAAAGAAAACATACTTTTGGATTTTTACATTTAATTTCAAATTGTGAGGAATTTTTCCCTAAATTCTCACTAAGAAATAAAGACTTTGAAACTGCCAGTTTGATGATTGAAAATCATTCTTCAGAGATATTAGAGCCCTTGTCTGAATATGATTGCTCTAGAAGTTTACTTGCTTTACAGGCTTGGATTACAGAATCATCTGAATTATCTCTATCTGATAATCTGGGAATAGAATCTGGTGATATGCATAGGATGGTTGAGACTGCTGATTGGTTAACATATTGTTTACGAGAAATTTCAAAACATGTTGAGCGTGCTGATCTTCTTGATGAATTAGAGAATCTTAGACGACGAATAATTTATGGAATTAAGGAAGAATTGTTAGATTTAGTAAAAGTAAAAGGAATTGGACGTGTGAGAGCAAGAGTGCTATATAAACATGGAATTAAATCTCTTGATGATTTATCAAAGATTCCAGTGAACAAATTAGCAGAAATTGATAAAATTGGTTCAACCATTGCAGATAACATAAAGTCAGAGTTAAAGAAGGTTAGATAGTTGACTGAATTAATCATACCTGCAATCATCTCATGTGTTGTTGCATTTTTTACAGTATTTTTTACAACTCCATATTTGATTAAATTTTTACACAAAAGAAATCTTGCAGTCCAAGATGTGAACAAAAAGGATCATGTAATGATTGTACGGCCAGGAGGTCCATCTATAATTGCAGGAATTATAGTATCTGAATTTATTTTATATGGGTTTTTACAAATGAATGAAATTCTTGCAATAATAATTACTAGTTTTATAGCATTTCTAATTGGCTATGTGGATGATAGGAAAGTAATGGGAGGATGGTTTAAACCACTTGCTTTGATATTTGCTGCAGCCCCAATAATTTTCTTTGGTGCATATGATTCCAATCTGTCTTTTCCTTTATTTGGTACAGTCCAAATACCTGCTCTTTATCTTGGATTGATAATTTTCATGATTCCTATCACAGGTAATACCATTAATTCTATTGATGTACTAAACGGAGTAGCTAGCGGTTTTATGATAATTGCAAGTTTTTCCCTTAGTATTGCATTATTTATTTTACAAAACTATGAAATGGCTATAGTTAGTTTACCATTAGGATTTGTTGCTTTAGCATTTTACAAATATCATAAAATTCCAAGCAAAATATTTCCTGGAGATTCTGGTGCTTTAGCTTTGGGTGGAATGTATGGTGCAATTGCAATAATTGGCCATGTAGAAATTATTGCGGCAATCGCTCTTTTACCTGCAGTAATTAACTCATTTTTGTTCTTATCTAGCATGAAACGAATTGTAGAGCATAGACAAATCAAAGGAAAGCCTGTTGAGCATACTGAAGATTTCAAATTAAAGGCAACTAAAGATAAAACTGCTCCTATTACACTAGTGCGACTAATTCTAGCAGCAGGGCCATTATCTGAAAAACAAGTTGGCTATGCAATTTTCAAACTTGCTATTTTTTCAGGAATTCTTGCAATAATAACTGCATTTATGACGAGGTTAGTGATTTGAAAATAGGTCTTTTTAGTTTTATCTTTGTTATGTGGGTTTTGATAATTGTTGGTGGAGGAATTTTAGTGATGATTTTAGGTCCTTTTTCGATCTCTGGTTATGGTGATTTTGATTCATTATTGACATCTATATTCAAAGCCATCATCGCAATTCTTTTGATAATAGTTTGGATTCTGATTTTATCAAAATTAAAAAATTGGATATTTAAAAAAGAAATTAAATTTTAACTTTCCATCCATTGTCTCTGTTTTTTATCGTATTCTTTACGTGTATATCTTATTGTAGCAGGAACTCCAATGACCACAGAATCTTCTGGAACATTTCTTGTTACTACTGCACCCATAGCAACTACACTATTCTTACCGATAGTTACACCTGCTTTAATGACAGCTCGTGCTCCTATCACTGCGTTATCTTCAATAGTTACCCCTATCATTTTATCGCACATTGGATATGGATCATTAGTTAATACCGCTGCAGGTCCAATGAATACATTTTTTCCAATTCTTGATAATGGTGGAATGTATGCTTGTCCTTCTATCTTTGTATTTTCTCCAATCTTTACATTATAATCAATATGGACAAGCGAACCTATCTTCACATTATTTCCAATTTCTACATTATCTCCAATATATGAAAAATGCCAGATTTTGACATTATCTCCTATCTTTGCTTTTTCAGAAATAAAGTTTGTAACCAATTATCTCACAAATGCCATGGGTTTGCCATAGTAATAATTTTTTCAGGTAAATTTTTCTTATTGTTAGTAAGAAATTCAATCTCTTGCTCCTTATTTCTTAACTCATCAGGTAACATTATTGGAATCTCCTCAATTATGGGATAAAATCTTGAACATTTGGGGCAAAATAACGCTCCTTCTGAAACAACATTATTTTTTTCTTTAATTTCATATAGCTCTAAAGGATGATTTTTATCTATAGGGCAAGCTAAAATATCCATCATTGTCTTGTTCATTTTAAATCCAGATAGATTGGTATGCCTTTTTGGCTAGATAAAAGTGCAGCTTCTGCTATTTTTGTTACGTTTACTGCTTGTTGTGAACTTACGATTAGATTATTTTTTCCTTCAATAGCTCCCAAAAAACTTTGAATTTCAAGTAGCAGTGGTTCCTGTTTGTCACTTCGCGGTATTTCCGTTTCTTCTTTTTTCTCAATTTTTATTTCCTGGGAAATGAAATCCGATGTAATTATTGCATCAGTACATACTGCAGTAAATGTTCTAACTCTTTTTGGTGTAATCCAATTTGATGAAATAATTGCTACTTTATCATTTTTATATCCTAACATAATACTTGCAAAATCTTCATGTTCATGATTTATTCTACCTGATCTTGCAAAAACTACTTGTGGCATATCATCAAACAACCAATTTGCAGTATCTATGTCATGAACCGATGTATCATAAATAATTCCAACATCTTTGATATGTAAAGGCATTCTATTTTCTCTGTGAAATTCAAGCATTACGAGTTCTCCGTACTTTTTTTCTTTCACAAATTTTTTCACATTATCTACTGCTGGATTAAATCGTTCTATGTACCCACAAGTTAGTACTAAATTATTTTTTTTGGCCAACTCTGCAATTTTTTGACCATCTTCTGATTTGTATGTCATGGGTTTTTCTACAAACACATGTTTTTTTGCTTCAAGCAATTTTGTTGCAATTTCGGTATGTGTTGAAGTCGGAGTTACTACAAATGCTCCATCAAATTCTTCAAATTTAATCAAATCTTCCAATGAATTATAATGTTTAACTGAATATTTTTCACCATACTCTTTACTTCTTTCAGCATTAGTATCACAAACTGCTGAAAGAACACCTAGTTGTGATAGAATTCTTGTATGATTTTTCCCCCATCCCCCTGTACCAATCTGAACAATTTTCATCTAATACACCGCAGTTAACCAATCAGAGTAGTTTTGGTTTTTGTTCATTACTATATCTGTATACTCTTTCATCATTTTTTTAGTAATATGTCCTGGTTTACCGTCACCAATTTTCTTACCATTCATTGAAATTATAGGTGTGATCTCTGCTGCAGTCCCGGTAAGAAAAATTTCATCAGAAATTACTAATTCACTTCTAGATATTTCAGTTTCTGTCACATCAATATTTAGATTCTTTGCGATTTTTATTATTGCATCACGTGTGATTCCATTTAATGCTGATGATGATAATGGTGGTGTGATTAATTGTTCTTCTCTTACAATGAAAATATTTTCTCCCGGTGCTTCACTTACATTTCCATTATGATCCAATAGAATTGCTTCATCATATCCACTTCTTTTAGCTTCTTGTGTTGCTATTATTGAATTAAGATAGTTTCCTCCCATTTTGGCTTGTGGTGGATTTGACATGTCTGAGAATTTTCTCCATGATCCCACTCCTGCAGTAATTCCATTTTTGCTAAATAAATCTCCAAATGGGAAAGTAAAAATTGCAACATTAGTTGGTGCTTTTTCTGTAACGTGCAAATTTATTCCATAATCTCCTACAAAATAAAATGGTCTAATATAGCAGGATTTTTTTATTTTATTTTTTTCACAAATTCCAATTATTGCATTGCTAATGGCTTGATCTGAAAAATTAAGTGAAATATTATAAAATTGGCCTGATTTTCTAAATCGCTTTACATGTTCATCTAACCTAAAAATAAAAAGATTATTTTCATTCCAATATGCTCGAATTCCTTCAAAAACAGAAGTTCCATAATGAATTGCATGAGTTGTAATTGGAACTTTGGCTTTATCTAAAGTTGTAAATTTTCCATCAAACCAAACATATTTTGAAATAGGAAGACTCACAAAAAATCACCGATATATCAGTAATTAATCTATTTGGGAATATTCTTCTTGCTATTTTCTCTAAAATCTAAAATTCGTACATAATTTTGATAATTAAATTTGGCAAGTGTACTCATTTTTCATGAGTTCTTGAATAATTCTTGTTTTCATATGATTTTTAATTTGATAAATCTGATATTTTTTAGACAATAAATATTTGAAGCTAAAAATACTAAAAATATGAGATCTGATCTTACAAATCGGTTTTTTTCTTTTTCAAAATATTTTAAAATTGTATTCTCAACATCACCCATTTTGTGTAATTTTTTTAATTTCACCTGTAGAAATTCTAGTAATTTGCCAATTCTATTATGGCAGCAAAGAAAAAAGCAGCAGCTAAAAAAACAACTAAAAAGGCTTCAAAAAAGAAATAATCTTTTGAAGCTTGTTTTATTTTTTCCAATCTAAATTTTTATAAAATATTCGTATTTTGGATGATTTAATCTGACCATCCTTCTTTTGGAAATTTCATTCCCAAAACTCGAGTTGTTCTATCCTCAGAATCTGAAAATTTTTTAATTACTTCCCAATTTTCTTCAATTATTTGTTGGACACTTTGTGGAACATCATTTTTCCAATTTGTTGCTTTACCTAATGCTGAATTATAGATATTTTCTTTAACCGTTGTTGCTGATAATGTTCTTCTTTGTCCTATCTTTGGTTTTAATCTGTATAATTTGAGCATATACCCTTCTGTTTTGTCTCCTGTATACGAAAAAAAATCCCCTTGTACATTTTTTAGTATTTGCTTTCGTAACTCCCATGATTTTGGCGATAATAATGGTGGCATGTATTTTTTAAATGGTGCAAAAAAAGTGTAGTCTTCTGTTATTGTAATAGAATCTCCAAAAATGGATGTCAACATTTTTTTTCTAATTTCAAAATTAAATGGAAAGCTTTTACTGTTGATTTCCGTTTTATCTGATTTGAAAATAACAGGCATAATTTTAACAATGTCTGCTTTATTTTTTAATTCATTTATGATTTCAACATGTGCATTAGTGACAGGATTTAGATGTGCTAAGTACAGAGCAGTAATCAATTACATTAACTAGAAAAATGTCATATTTCAATGATTGACTTTCTTAAAAATGGGAACGATGGGATTTGAACCCATGATCTCCAGCACCCGAGGCTGGCAGTATACCAAGCTAACCTACATCCCCGAAGTTTAGAATTGCTAGGTGATTTTATTTCTTTAAAAAGTTGTTTAACCGTATGATTCGTACTTTACTTCAAAGCTTCCATCTGCACGTTTATCATGTTCTGTAACAAATCCTTTTGGTTTTAGGAAATCCATTACGCCGTCAATTGTTCCTTGCCAACCACAGACATAAAACATTGTATTTTCTTTTGTAATTTTATCTTCAATCAATTCTTCTAATGGTGAAATTCCATTATCTCTTGGTCTAAGAAATGTTTCAACCCTTCCAACTTGACCTGCCCATGATCTGTTAAACCATTCTTGTGGTCTACTTATAGCTGCTCTATATTTAAAATTCCATTGATCTTTTCCTTTTGCTATACTTTCATTTTCTAAATCTGTTAGCAATTCTTTGTAGCTTAGCTCATCAACATAACTTGCACCATGTAAAACAATTATTTCTCTTTTATCTCCAATAGCATGTAGGTGCTGAGCAAAACTTACAAATGGTGCTAGACCTGTTCCTCCTCCTATACAAATAATTCTTCTATTGTCTTTTTCTCCGTTTGGCAGTGTTTCATTTATCAAAAGTGCTCTACCTGTAGGCTTTAACCATAAAATTTCATCACCTTCTTTGGCATTGAATAACTGTGTGGTTAATCTACCTGGAAGTGGTTTTCTTACCCATCTAATTACAAGCTCTACATACTTTTTATTTTCAGGATGTGACGCAATTGAATATGCTCTTCTAACAATTTTTCCACCTTCTACAGGATTTGGTAAACCTAATGTGATAAACTGACCTGCCTGATAATCTGGAACAGGTCCATCTTTTGGTACTAATCTAATAATTACAAGGTCTTCCTTAAGTAACTGAACATAGGTGATGGTTGCTTTGTTATCTACTACCATAACGTTACATCCATCCTAATTATGGTTAAATATCTTGTGTTAATTTCACACTTATGTTTTTTTTGACCGCTAAACGTTAATAACCAATTTGAAAAACGTAATTCGATCAGTTTACTGATTATTGGGCCGATCGTCTAGTCTGGTAGGATGGGTGCATGGCATGCATCAGATCGAGGGTTCAAATCCCTTTCGGTCCACTTTCTTTTCTTATCCTTACAAGCAATCTCTTCAACTCTGAATCTTGTTGTTTAGACAATTCTTTAATTTCACTCTCTGATAATGAATATCCAAGATCAATAATTGCTTGTAATGCACTTTTTCTAACTTCCAAATTAGAGTCGGACAGAGAATCATAAATTGCTTTTTTAGCTTCCTTTGCATTAAGAAATCCTAATGCTCCTAGAGCACATGCTTTTACCATCGAACTTTGATCATCTAATAGATTGATAATTTCTGATATTGCATTAGCATCATTTCGATTAGCTATTACTAAAGCTGTGTATCCTCTAATGTTTTTATTTTGAGATTTCAAATTATTTACCAATAAATCTGAAATATTATTTTCATTTAATACTAGTGCACTAAAAGCTTCTCCTCTCACTTTAATATCGGCATCATCTAATTTTGAAATTATTTTTTGTATAATTTCTATATTATTTGTATCAGAAAGAAATTCAAGATTTTTAATTTTTTCTTCAACAGTTCCTGAATCTAAAATTTCTATGATATTTTTCATATTATTCATTAAAATCCCCAGATCTAGTTAATAATGGTTCAATATTTTTCATAAAATTTTATCTAGAATCAAAAATTCCCTTTTAGCTTTAAATTATCGTTAAATACCGAACTTCTTATGTCAAACGAATCCAGAAACACCATATTCATTGGTAAGAAACCATTGATGGCATATGTAACATCAACGCTAATTCAATTGGCAAACTTACCCTCCGTCTACATCAAAGCTAGAGGTCTAAGCATTGGTCGTGCTGTGGATGTAGCTCAAATCATTGCAAGAAAGACAGAAAATGCTGGATACTCTATTGGAGAAATAAAAATAGGCTCCGAATCATTAGAGTCACAAGACGGTAGAACCAGAAACGTTTCAACAATAGAAATTGAAGTAAAGAGAAACGGTTGATAACTGTACTTTACTTGAAATTTTTTATTTTATTCTCTTTTTGAAAATCTATATCTCTTTTCTAATTTTTGGAATTTTGGTAATTCTACAAGATCATTGAACTGATCAAAATTTACAACTTTTTGTTTAGATTTCCTTGTAGTTCCTGACTTTTTCAATTCTTTTAAAATGTTCATAGTTGCAAAAGTATTAGCAAATAATACTGAAAGTGGATATAAAATAATTTTAAATCCTAATTTATGTAATATTTCTGCTGACATTATAGGAGTTGTACCTCCCTCTATCATGTTTGCTACAAGAGGTGCTTTGATGGATTTTCCAATTATTTTCATTTCTTCTAATGATCTAGGTGCTTCAATAAACACTGCATCTGCCCCTGTTTTTTTATTTTGTAATCCACGTTCTATTGCTGCATCTAATCCTTCTGTAGCTCTTGCATCAGTCCTTGCAACAATTATGAAATCTTTACTTTGCCTTGCATCTATAGCTGCCCCCAATTTTTCGGTGTATTCTTCTTGTGATATCACTTCTTTTCCTTGCATATGTCCACATCTCTTTGGCCATCTTTGGTCTTCTAGAAAAATCCCTGATGCACCTGCTGATTCTAATTCCCTTACCAATTTCCAAACACTTAATGCATTACCATAACCCGTATCTGAATCAACTATTACTGGAACTGAAACGGCTCTACATATTCTTCTTGCATTATCTAATGTTTCAGTTGCTCCAATGAAACCATAGTCTGGCATTCCAAACAATGTAGCTGAAGTTCCATATCCTGTTTGAAACATAGCTTCAAACCCTACTTTTTCTGCAATTTTTGCTCCAATTGCATCATACACACCTGGAATTACAAGTGGCTTGTTTGTTTTTAGCATATTTTTCAAATTTTTCATGCTATACCTTTTAAATAGAATTATTTATGATTTTAAAAATATTAAAAATGATATAAACAATCCTATTCTATTTTGATTTCTTTTCCTTTTTTGATAATTTTTTTCTCATCTATTTTCTTTAATTCTGATTCTAAGAATTTTCTATATTTCTCAGTTTCCTCATTTGTCATATTGGCAAAATTAGAGCTAAGAATTGAACCAATTATGGACATCTTTTCTAACAAATCCGTTGCAACAAATCTTCCTACATTTCCTAGTCTAAAAAGAACATCTAATTGCTTTCTAACAATTTCATTTACTTTGTCAACGTCTTCTGCTGTCTCTATCCCTTTTTTTGTTAGTTGGTACTTTCCATCTTTAGTTTCTTCAATAAGTTCTTCATCAAGTAATCTTCCCAATAACGGATAGATCAAACCAGGTGAAGGTTTCCATATACCGTTACTTTGTTCTACAGCGTAATCTATGATCTCTTTTCCAGTATGTGCTTTCTTTTTTAGAAGTTCTAAAATAAAATATCTTGAAAATCCTCTAGGTATTGAACTCCCTACTCTTTGAAACCATTCTGAAATCATGATCAATAATATCACTAGTGATATATAATAATTTTTTGAAATCTACGCTCATTACTACATATTTAACCCGCCTTTTAGGTAGTCACTCTGTCAAAATGGTCGAATCTCTTGAATTTGATTTGATAATCTGCGGGTCAGGATTGGCTGGTCTAAGAGCAGCTATAGAAGCAGCAAGGAAAAATTCAAAAATCAAAATTGGAATTGTTTCAAAACTCCAAGTTATGCGTTCTCATTCTGTATCTGCAGAAGGTGGAACAGCAGCTGTACTTTTTGAAGATGAAGGTGATACTATTGAATCTCATATTTATGATACAGTGAAAGGAAGTGATTTTCTTGCTGATCAAGACGTTGCTGAGAGACTTTGTGTGGAGATGCCAAAAGAAATTTATCAATTAGATCATTGGGGAATGCCTTGGTCTAGACGAAAAGATGGAAGAATAGGACAAAGAAATTTTGGTGGTTATAGTTTTCCAAGAGCTACATATGCGTCTGATAAAGTTGGTTTCTTTGAAATGCAAACTTTGTATGATACATGTCAAAAATTTGAAAATATTGAATATCTCAATGAATGGTTTGCAACATCAATTATTCATGATGGAAAACGATTTATGGGAATTACTGCAATTGAACTTTCATCTGGTACATTTTATTCAATTAAAGGTAAAGCTCTAATCATTGCAACTGGTGGAGCTGGAAGACTGTACAGTTTCTCAACTTATGCACTATCTTCAACTCCAGATGGTTTGGATATGGCATTACGTGCAGGCATGGCACTCAAAGACATGGAATTTGTTCAATTTCATCCAACTGGAATTTTGCCTTCAGGAATATTGATTACTGAAGGTGCAAGGGGCGAGGGAGGATATTTGTTAAATAACAAAGGTGAAAGATTTATGAAAAAATATGCTGGTGAAAAAATGGAATTAGCTCCACGTGATATTGTTTCAAGAGCTATGATGACAGAAATGAGTGAAGGACGTGGATTCAAACATGAAACTGGCGTTAATTGCATGAAACTTGATTTACGACATCTTGGAGATGAAAAAATTAAAGAAAAATTAGGTGGTATCAGAGAAATTTCTATTAAATTTTCAGGATTAGATCCTTCAACTGACATACTTGATGTTAGACCTGTATGTCATTATATGATGGGTGGAATTCATACTGATATTGATGGTGCAACTGAACTTCAAGGTGTGTGGGCTGCAGGTGAGGCAGCATGTAACAGTGTTCATGGTTCAAATCGACTTGGAGCAAATTCTACTTCTGAGTGTATAGTTTGGGGTAAAATCACTGGCAGTTTAGCAGTTGATTATATTGAAAAAAATAACTTGACTACTTCCTGGCCTCATCATTTAGTTGCAGCCGAGGAAAAAAGAATCTATGATGGAATATTTCGAGGTAATGGTGATGCTAATCCATATGAGGTTAAACAAGAACTAACTGATATTATGAATGATAAAGCATATGTTTTCAGAAACGAAAAGAATCTTGTCGAAGGACTAAAAAAAATACGTCAACTAAAAGAACAAACTTGGAAGCATGTCGATGACAAAGCAAATGAATACAATACTAACTTTTCAAATGTGATGGAACTCGATTCAATGTTTCGTGTTGCAGAAATTGTTTTGCTTGGAGCTATTAATAGAAAAGAATCACGTGGTGCACATGCAAGAACTGATTATCCAAAACGTGATGATGCAAACTTTTTACATCATACTCTAGCCTATTATGATCCTAAAGAACCAATTATGAAAACACATCCGGTAACAATTACTAAATATCAACCAGTTGAGAGGAAATACTAGATGACTAATCAAGATGAACACAAAGAGGGCATTGGTGGAATGATCAATCCTCGAAGATATGGTATCGAAAGAGTAGCATATCTATTAATGAGATTAAGTGGGTTGGGATTATTGGCATATTTTATCGGTCACATCTATGAAACTAGTTCAATTTTAAAAGGTCAAGTTGGATGGAATGAATTTCTTGCTCTAACACAAACCAACGAAGGACATGCTATTTTAGCAATAGTTATCGCAATGTGTGTTTTCCACACTGTCAATGGAATTAGAGTGATGCTTGGACATGGAGGAGTTGGAGTAGGTAAACCTGCTAGACCTGATTATCCATACATTCCAGCCTCTCAAAACATTAGACACAAAATGGGAATTTATTCTGCAATAATTCTTGCTGCAATTGCGATGATGTATGGACTTGCGGTAATGTTTGGTGAATAAAATGAGAGAAAGTATTATTATGAAAATTCATTATGGAACTGCTCTAGCTGCCGTGGCATTAGTAGCAGTTCACATATTGATGCGTCTAACACAAGGATTTGCAGAATCTTTGGAATATGAAAGTGTAATTGCAAACTACAAATTCTTACCATATGCGGGTATGCTTGAAATCATCTTAATCCTACTATCTATTCACGGTTTTAATGGGTTAAGAGTAATTCTACTAGAATTGAAGCAAGGAAGAAAATATGAAAAGGCAGTTTCATATGGATGTGTTGTTGCTATGATTGCATTAATTGCATATGGTTCACGAACAATAATAATGGTTAATACGGGGATGATGTAGATGGCACAGGAATCTAGTTTGGCAGAAAAAAATACTATGAAAAAAATCACTTTACGTATTGCAAGGTTTAATCCTGCAAATGATGATGCCAAAAAATTTATGGAATTTAATATTTCATACGAAAAATGGACAACTGTATTAGAAGCAATTCTTGATGTTAAGCAACATTTTGATCATTCTATTGCAGTTAGATATTCTTGCAGACAAGCTACTTGTGGTTCATGTGGGATGATTATTAATGGAAAACCTAGATTGGCATGTTTTACAAAAATCAGCGAGCTGAATTCAAATGTTGTAACCGTTGAACCAATGAATAACTTTCCAATCATTCGTGATCTTGCAGTAAAGTTTGAACGACTATTTGATACTCATCATAAAGTAAAACCATACCTGATACGTGATGATACTGAAATTTCAAGTAGCACAAAAGAATTTCTTCAAACTCCTGAAGAGCTAGAACAATACATCCAATTCTCAAATTGTATTAAATGTGGATTATGCAATTCGGCATGTCCTACAATGGCAACAGACTCTTCATTTGTAGGTCCTCAGGCATTAGCCCAAGCATATCGATATGTCGCTGATAGTAGGGATAAAGGAAAAGACGAACGCCTAAAAATTATTGATAACTCTCATGGTATCTGGAGATGTCATTTTGCAGGCTCTTGTAGTCAAGTATGCCCAAAAGGAGTAGATCCAGCCATGGGCATCCAATTACTCCGCGGTTATATGTTGGGATTTAGAAGCTAAATCTTCTTTTTGGGATTAGGACTATTATTTACCTGATTGTTAATCTGTTCTGCCATAAAGTGATTTGAGACATTTACTTTAACATCATCAATTCCATCTACCTTCAAAAGATTATCATGTATATCTTGACAGATTTTAAATCCAAAAACTGCTGGACAAAATGGACTAGTTAGATGCAAATCTACTTTCACGTTATTACTATTGATATCGACTTCATCGATTAATTCTAAATCGGTAATTGATGTATTGATTTCAGGATCTACAATCTTTGATAGCTCATCAAAAATTTTCACTCTAAGTTGTTTGATATCTAGACTCATGGAGAAAAAAGCGTTGATGCTATATATAACCATTCTAGAATATTAGATAATGTATCGTTCTCGTCTTAGTACAGATTTGAGTGATCTTACTTTAGAATATGTTTCATCAATTAAAGATGATTACCAAATAGCACTTTATGATATTCTGGGAAGTCAAGCTCATACACTAATGTTATATGAAAAACAAATTATTACAAAAAATGATACAAAAAAAATTCTTTCAGCATTAGAATCTCTAAAAAATGAAAAATTTGATAATTTGACTGAAGCCGAAGATATTCATGAATTAATTGAAACACTAGTTATCAAAAAAGCAGGAATTACAAGTGGTGGAAAAATGCATACTGCACGTTCCCGAAATGATCAGGTTTCTTTAGATATTAGAATGAAAATTCGTGATGATATTAACATTATTTGTAATTGTTTACTTGATACTATTGAAGCACTTGTATCTCTAGCAAAAAATCACCAAAAAACAATAATGCCTCTTTACACACATCTACAACAAGCTCAAGCTGGTTTATTTTCACATTATCTAATAGCTCAGGCCGATGTATTGTTTAGGGACTTTGATCGACTTTATGTTGCATTTAACCATGTTAATCAAAGTCCATTAGGTGCAGGACCTGTTGGAGGAACTAGTATTGAAATAGATCGACATAGCACTGCCAAAATGTTAGGATTTGACAGTGTTTTAGAAAATTCTCTAGATGCTACTAGCACACGTGATTTTGTTGCTGAATATGTTTCAATGATAGCAATACTGATGACTAATCTGAGTAGAATTTCTGAAGATTTTGTTATTTGGTCAACGTCTGAATTTTCCTTTATAGAACTTGCAGATGAATTCACATCTCCATCAAGTGTAATGCCTCAAAAGAAAAATCCCGATATATTAGAATTAACAAGAGGAAAAACCGCAGAAGTAATTGGAAATCTTACTGCAATCCTAACTACTATCAAAGGACTGGCTTCTGGATATGGACGTGATCTGCAACAAATTAAATCATCCATTTGGTCAACATCTAAAATTTCTATAAACGCATTATTGATTTTAAAATCTATTCTTCTTACATTACATGTTAATGAAAAAGAAATGAAAAAGGCAGCTGAATCTAGTTATCTTGTTGCCCTTGATATTGCAGAAAAATTAGTTCGGAATGGAATTCCGTTTCGAACAACTCATAAAATTGCAGGAGGCTTGGTACAATTAGCACATCAATACAACAAATCTTTGAATAAGCTCACTGTAAAAGAAATTTCAAAAATTGCACATGATGCTAAAGTCACTCCTAATCTTATAATGAAAATCATTGAATCCACAACAATTACATCTTCTCTAAAGGAAAGAAAGTCCTTTGGCTCTTCGGGATACGATGAGCAAAAGAGAATGATTGAAGATCGTGTGAAGAAAATTAATAGTTATAGAATTAATGCAACAAAACGATATAATGATATTACTAAGGCATTCGATGATCTCTCTGGCAAAGTTACTGAATTGATAAAATAGGAGCGGGTCTAGTGGGATTCGGACCCACGACAACCGGATTAAAAGTCCGGTGCGCTACCTGGCTGCGCCATAGACCCCTCACAAAAATGCTTGACGTGTATAATTTAGTCTTTTACAAAATTTTTTTCTGTTGCAGAAACTTTTAATCTGGCAATTTGTTTGAAACAATTCGGGCCCTTGTAGTATAGTCCGGTCTAGAATTCGACCCTGTCACGGTTGAGACGCGTGTTCAAATCCCGCCGAGGGCGCCATTTATCTTAAAATGATCATATTGTCTATTTCATTATGATATGATCGCTCTAAATATCGTATTTTTATATAAAATTGAGAATGATCAAGAAAAAATTTCTACTTGTTCAATTCTCTTATAATCTGTTAATTTCACTGTGAGATGATTTCTCAATATCTCACAAGAATATTAAAATTCAGGCAATTTTAGTAAAATTTGATGTCTAAAGAGAATGATGAATCTAAGATAGAAACAACAACTGTTAATGATTTAACATCTGATAAGATATCTGCAGAAGAAACTGCAAAATCTAAATCTAAAGTAAAAGAAACAGCTCAGACAGCAGAAGGAACTAAAACAGCTGATGAATCTAAAATAGCAGCTCAAGCAGCAGCAAAGGCAGCAGCCGCAGCCAAAGCAGCCGCAGAAGCAGAAAAAGCTGCAAAAGAAGCAATTGCAAAAGCAGAGGCAGCTAAAGCTGCAGCTGAAGCAGCCGCAGAAGAAGAATACAAAGCAATTGCAGCTGAAGTAAAAGCAACAACAGCAAAAGCTCCAACATTTACTAATCAACGAAAAAGCGAAGAAATTTTTAGAAGAGAAATGGGAGAGCCTGAATTTTTCTTAGCAAAAAAAGATCGATTTCCAAGACCGATTCTTTCATCTGAAGAACAAGATGAACTCACAAGAAAAGTTGAGATTCCAACAGATAACACACCAAAATACATTCCACAACATGTACTAAGTCCAGAGTTTGGTGGAATGTCTAATTATGAATCAGGAGTAGGAAATTTCTTGGAAGAAACCAAACAAAAACTTAAGAAATTAAAAAATGATCCAAACTCATCTCAAAAAGATATAATTGCAACACAACAAGAACTTGCATATTTAGAATCAATTTATGAGAATTATTATGTTGGTATGAATGTTTTCCGTACTGCAAAAGGTGGAAGGAACAAACTAAGAGAATAAATGGTGATGAATTGAGCGAAATTAATTTTGATATTATTAATGCAAGAGTAACTTTCAAAAATGTACCGCTTCACTCCTTAGCACGATTTAGATTTAATGATCTTAAAGTTGCATGTGAAACTTTCAAGAAAATTCCAGGTGTTGCAGAATGTATAATAATTCAAACTGCTAGTCGAGTTGAAATCTTTACCGTAAGTAATTTGGAAACAGGAGATACTCCAGACGGAAGAAGAGTTGAAGGAAAGGGACTAGTTTTAAATCAAATTAAAGAAACATGGGAGTCTCTATCTGAACTTGAGCAAATTGATATTGATCATTTTGATCAAACACTTGAAGTTTACAAAGGCACAGATGTCTATCTCAATCTGTTGAGGCTGGCTTGTGGTTTGGAATCAGTAGTCATTGGTAAAGAAGAAATATTGAATGAAATTAAAGCTGCGCTTTCACATGCAAAGGAAATTAACGTCTCAGGAGATATTTTGAATAAATTATTTGAAAATATTATTCGTATTGCGTCAAGAATTAGAGAAACTACTGGCATTAGTAAAAATGTCATATCTTTAGGTGATGTTTCTGTGAAGATTGTAGATGAAAAAGCAGGCTTGGATGCTAAGAAACGTATTCTTCTAATTGGTACAGGCGAATCTGCTGCTAGAGTCGCTAAAACTCTAAATAAAAAAGGATTTGCATTTGATGTTACAAGTAAAACAATTGAACGTTCAACTGGATTTTCTAAAATTTTGGGGGGTAAACCAATTGCATTTGAAGAAGTTTTAGCAGGATTTGATAAATATGATATAGTTTTTGTTGCAACTACTGCTGATTATTTCTTAATTACTTTTGATAGACTAAAATTAGTAATGGAAGAAAAAAAGAAAGGAACACTGATTTTAGATTTATCCGATCCAAGAACAGTTGATGAAGGAATAACTGCATTACCTGGAATTAAATTACTATTTAGAGATCAAATTGCTGAAATATATGAAGAAAATGTGAAATCTCGAATTGGAATGATTCCTGCCGTAGAAAAAATTATTGAAAAAGAAATACCAATTCTAGAAGCAACAATGAAACACATTACTGCATAATCTTAATTCATTTAATGGACAATTAATAATTGCTAATCTGTACTATTATTTTTTTCTAAGGATAAATTGCATTAAGGCTTCTTTTGAATAATCTATTCCATGTATGTCTTCAGTATGTTTTCCGAATTCTTCTATTACTTGTTCTATTTCACCTTCTGATACAAATTCACACTCAAAACCATAATCACTGCATTTTAGTTTAGCCATGTCCTGAGTCTATTAACTCGATATAAATATCAAAAGAAAATTTTTGTTCATAAAACTACGGATCTATTAATTTTGCTATAATTGCCACAAATCGATGATATTATTTTTATATGGATATTTGATCTCTTGCCATTCTCATATAACATCTAAGTTGGACAGAAATACATTTATCCAAAGTAACAAAAATTATTCTGTATGGTAGTAGAACATAAAGCTAAGATTACTTACATGCAATTACTTAAAGAAGATCTAGTTGTTATTCGTCTAGTTCCGAATGATGGAATGCCAAAATACACTACAGGCCAATTTCTAACTATCGGGCTTCCAATACCATCAGAACAAAAGGTTGTTCGAAGAGCATACTCTATTGCATCCCATCCTGAAAATCGAGATTATTTTGAATTTGTAATTAGATGGGTAAGAAAACCACTTCCAGGTCGTGTTACTACTGAACTATTTTATGCCAATGTTGGTGATGAAGTATATTTGGGTGAACCTACAGGTAATGCTTTACTAATTGATGATAAATTACCAAATGGTCAACCTGATAATAGAAGAATTGTTTGTGTAGGTGGTGGAACTGGTCTAGCACCATTCATTGCTTTTGCTAAACATCTACATGATACTGGAGATAAACGTGAGATAATTGTTTTACATGGTGCAAGTTATGTTGATGAGCTAAGCTACAAAGAATTACTAACAAATTATGAAAATGAAAGTATTGAAAGAGGAAAAGATCAATGGAATTTTAGGTATAGAGCAGCAATTAGCAGACCTAAAGAATTTTTCAATAGATCATGGGCAGGTCATGTTGGAAGAGTAGAATCCTTTTTCAAACCAAATAAAAATGGTGTTTCACCATTAGAAGAAATGGTTGGAGAAGAAATTACAACTACAAATACCAAAGTCTACATTTGTGGTTATCAAGGTACAATTGATGGGGTTATTGAATACTTGGGACCAAAAGGATTTGTAACAAAGGAAGAAAAACGTAAAGATGGAAGTTATGAAATAAAGTATGAATCATACGGATAAAAAATTATAATTTTTTAATGTTAATTTATTTAATTTTCATGATATAGATTTTACATTTTTAATTTATTATATATTTAGAAAATCTTATTTTTTAATTTGTAAAATAACATCATCAATAATTTTTTGATTTGCTGCTGCAATAAATGATATTCTTGTTTTGTAACTAAGATCTGCATCAAGTGGATTCAAATTAGCATCCAAAAGTAAACCTCCTGCTTCCTTTATTATTATGTATCCTGCTGCAATGTCTTGAATCCTTATCTTATTTCTTAAGTCAATAAAAACATCCATTAATCCTCTTGCAAAAAACGCCATTTCTAATGCATTTGCTCCAAAATGTCTAATGTGATTATGCTTCTCAAATATCGGTTGTAATTGTTCCATCAAATCAGACGATGCTCCAGAAGTGTTTATTCCAATAATTTTGTAAATTGGGTCTTTATCATGAACCTTGATTTTTAATCCATTCATAAATGCGCCCTTATCTTTAGATGCCCAATACATATCTCCATTTGATAGATTTGTTATTACTCCATCTGTAATGGAACTTAACCTATCTTCGGTTGCAAATGCTAACGAACTACAAAAAAATGGAACTCCCCTTACAGCATTAGCAGAGCCATCAATTGCATCCATAATGATAAACCCTTTAGGATTATCGGATAGTTCTACTCTACCACATTCTTCTCCTAATACAATACAGTCAAATTTAATTTCTTTAAGATAATCTAATACTGTTTTTTCAGCAATAATGTCAATATTACGTGAAATATCTCCTCCTGCACCAATCCCAAAATCTCCTGCGGCGTTATCTGTCCCTGCTAAATCTTTAACGTTTTCATAAATCATTTTTGAAACATTGCGAAGAATTTCAATTACTTCCATTATCCTCTTTTTCTTTTCTCGTAATTTAAGTGAAAGAAATTTTTAGTTTTGAAAGCATAAATAACAATAAAGTAGCTTAACGAGTGTGAGTGGAAAGGATCAATCTGTTGTAAGTAAAGAATCTTTGATGAGTACAAAGCCTGGAAAACAAATCATGAAACAAGGATTATTCAAATCAAAAGGTTACAAGCTATTTACTCAATATAAAGAAGAAACAGAAAATGAATTTCCAAATTTTGCAGATAGGTTTGCCAGAGATCTATTACATGAAATTAAATCAGATCTTTCTCCAAACATAACACAACAAGCATTTGGAAATGAAGTTGGTTCTACAGAAATCATTCTTCAATCATCAGAAATTAATGCTATAAAAACAAAATTAGAAAATCCTGATATAATTAAAGATCGAGTTCTTCGTATCTTAAATTCCAATTTTGTAAAAATGACTTTTCCAGTATTTAATGCCTTATTTGATGGATCTTCTAATTATACTGGAACAAATGATCCTCAATTACGACAAGATATCGTAGAAGGTCATATCTTGGCTATTGATCTAAGTGAACCAATGGATAGAATTGTAGACAAAGATGAAGATTTAGAATATTTAGATGATTACAAACTGATGAATCCATATATTTTAAAATTAGCTCGAAATAAAATTTCTAAAGGCGGTGATCAAGTTCTAAAAGAATTTGAGGTAGGTTTCAAAGATGCCAGGATTGGCCAATATCTTGATGAGAAATTAAAATCAAAACCAACCATGATTACAGAAGAGGAGATGACTTTATCATATAAAAAATATCGTGCAGTTATGGGTACAGCTGGAAGAAATATGGCCCTAGCTGAAAGACCTCTTGGTGAAATTTTCTATCTTGGAATGGCAAGAGCTGCTGAAGGTGTTGGATGTGGAAATGAAATTGAAGACTCGATCAAAAATGGATTTGTAAAAATTCCTTCTTGGCCATTATATTATACATTATTATCTAATGATGTTAAAACTGGATTCGAATTAACCTTGGAAAAAAGCAATTTGTATCTCCAAGATGCCCGATTAGCACTCAAATTACTACCTAAAGAATTTTCTCATACTGAATTTTTAGAATTTTTGTTTTTGACTGTTGAACATTATAATCAATATTGGTATAACCAATTACAAAAAGCAAACAAATGGTCAGAATTTGAATCTAAACTCCCTAAGTGATTAAATTGATGTGGTCTGAAAAATATAGACCTCAGAATATTTCTGATATGATTGGTAATGAAGAATCAAGATCTTCTATAATTGAGTGGTTCACTAAATGGAAAAAAGGTACAAAACCTCTTTTGCTAGTTGGCCCTCCCGGAATTGGCAAGACAACTATTGCATATCTTACAGCAAAACAATTTCAGTATGATATGGTTGGATTGAATGCAAGTGATGTAAGAAGTAAATCTAGAATTAACGAAATACTTTCGCCTGTACTTGGCAATGTCAGCATATTGGGCTTACCTATGATCTTCATTGATGAGGTTGATGGTATTCATGGACGAGGTGATTATGGTGGAGCAGAAGCATTAATTGAAATTTTAAAGGAACCCACTATACCAATAATATTGGCTGCAAATTCTGATACTTCTGATAAAATGAAAAGTATCAAAAAAGTTGTTAAAACTATATCTTTTAAACCCATTCCCCCACGTCTTTTGAAAATTTACCTTGAAAATATTTTAAAAAAAGAAAATGTAACTCTTAGTCCTGGTTCTATAATAAAAGTAATTGATAGATCCCGAGGTGATGTTCGTTCTATGATTAATTTAACACAATCTCTAGTAACTGGGTTTAATCCTCAAACTGAAAAATCGTTTGAAAGTATTAATGTCGAAGATGGAATTAACGCATTTTTTAAAGCAAATTCATTTGATGAAGCTAGGGGCGTTTTGTATTCTATGCAAATTGATCCAAGATTAAAAATAGATGCATTTTACTCAAGTATTGTTACAAGTAATTTAGATAACCAAACGCTTGCAAAACTATTAGAAATTATTTCTGAAGCCGATATTCTTTATGGAAAAATTATGAAAACTCAAAATTGGAGATTATTACGTTATTTAAATGAAATTTTGATTCGATTATATTTAAATGATGAACGAATTAGATATTCGCAATACAATCTTTCATGGCCCCTTCTAAATCGGATTAGATGGGATGGAAAAAAAATTAAGTCTTTATCTTCTGTCATGGCAAAAACATTACATCTTTCTTCTAGTGCTTTTGTTACAATATGTTTGCCATACATATTATTTTGTATAAAAAATAAAAAACTAAGTTTAGACTTAGAAGAAACTTTTGGTGATGTAATAGAAAAGGAGATTGAATTAATCAAATGAGTTGGAGAAAAATACCTATGAAGTTTCCTGGTACATGTGTTGTCTGTAACGAAAAAATCGAAGTAAACGAAATTGGATTGTGGGCAAAAGGACTAGGTGTAAAACATGAAAAGTGTGCTCAAATTAATGAACTAAAATGTATTGTTTGTAGCGGTTCCGCTGGTTGCTTACAATGCGAATTTCAAGATATTTGTGATATTCAAAAGGTATCACAGCTATGTATTTGCAAAAAATGCAGTGAAGAGAAAAATTCTTTCGATTCTTATCAAAAATCTGTAAAAAAGAAATTTTTACTCTTAAATCTGAATTTATAAATTATGTTTAGTTTAAAATCCACCGATCTGATATTCTCTTACAAATACTAAATGTTAGATATAAAACCGAAAAATAAAACTAAATTAATATAGTAAGATTTCTTTTCATCTATATCAGATGCACTTTGAAAAAATCGATGAATATTCTAAGATAAATAAAATATCGTTACAAGGTGGAGGACAGGATAAAATCAAAGATCAACATGATAAAGGAAAATTAACCGCCAGAGATAGAATTAATCTCTTATTAGATGTAGGTACTTTTACTGAGATTGATCCACTTGTAACTCATCATTATTATGAATATGACATGCAAAACAAAAAATTCTTCACTGACGGAGTTGTTGGCGGTTATGGAACAGTAAATGGTAGACAAATCTTTGTCTTTGCTTATGATTTCACTGTACTTGGTGGTACATTGAGTCAAATGGGGGCTAAAAAAATTACCAAATTAATGGATCATGCAACCACTACTGGTTGTCCAATAATTGGTATAATGGATTCAGGAGGAGCAAGAATTCAAGAAGGTATTATGAGTCTTGATGGATTTGCTGATATTTTTTATCATAATCAATTAGCTTCTGGAGTTATTCCACAAATTACTGCAAGTATTGGTCCCTCTGCAGGCGGATCTGTTTATTCTCCAGCAATGACTGATTTTGTTATTATGGTTGACAAAGTAGGAACAATGTTTGTTACTGGACCTGATGTGGTAAAGACTGTCCTTGGTGAAGAAATCTCATTTGATGATTTAGGTGGTGCAATGACACATGGAGTAAAAAGTGGGGTAGCTCATTTTGTTGCAAAGAATGAATACGAATGCATGGATTATATAAAAAAATTGATCTCTTATCTACCACAAAATAATACTGAAGAACCACCAAAAATAAAAACTGATGATGATCCAAATAGGCTTGATCACAATTTAATCCATATCATTCCCGATAATCCCTTACAACCATATGATATGAAAGAAATCATTAACTCTGTTGTTGACAATCACGAATTTTTTGAAATTCATGAATTATTTGCACCAAATGTTGTTGTTGGTTATGGTAGACTAAATGGTAAAGTTGTTGGTATTGTTGCTAATCAACCAATGCATCTTGCAGGTGCACTTGATATTGATTCATCAAACAAAGCAGCTAGATTCATTCGATTTTGTGATGCGTTCAATATTCCAATAATCACATTTGTTGATACCCCTGGTTATATGCCAGGTTCTAATCAAGAGCATAATGGTATCATCAGACATGGTAGTAAACTTCTTTATGCTTACTGTGAGGCCACAGTTCCAAGAATCACTCTCGTAATTGGAAAAGCATATGGTGGTGCCTACATAGCTATGGGAAGTAAAAATCTAAGAACCGATGTAAATTATGCATGGCCAACTGCACGATGCGCCGTCTTGGGAGGCGAAGCGGCTGTTAAAATTATGTATAGAAAAGAACTATCAAGTGCTAAAGATCCTGAATCACTCAAAAAACAACTAATCCAAGAATTCTCAGAAAAATTTGAAAATCCATATGTTGCTGCGTCACATGGTACCATTGATAATGTAATTGATCCAGCTGAAACTCGCCCAATGTTGATTAAAGCATTAGAAATGCTTGCAAACAAAAGAGCAAAACATCTTCCGAGAAAACATGGAAATATCAATTTGTGATTAATATGATTGAAAAAGTTCTAATCGCTAATAGAGGAGAAATCGCTTTACGTGTAATCAAGACATGTAAAGCATTGGGAATCAAAACAGTTGCTGTATATTCTGATGAGGATTACAATTCTTTACATGTTAAGCAAGCTACAGAAGCATATCATATTGGTGAAGCTGCACCATCAAAATCTTATCTAAATCAGGAAAAAATTATTGAGACAATTTTATCTTCTGGAGCGGATGCAATACATCCTGGCTATGGTTTTCTTTCGGAAAATTCTGATTTTGCAAGTAAATGTGAAAAAAATAAAATTAATTTTATTGGACCGTCTGCTGCATCAATGGATCTTTGTGGTGATAAGATGCAATGTAAAGCAGCAATGCTAAAGGCAAAAGTTCCAACTGTTCCAGGAAGTCCAGGTCTTGTTAAAGATGTTGAAGAAGCATTAAAAATTGCTAATGACATTTCATATCCTGTATTACTAAAATCTGTTTTTGGTGGTGGCGGTCGTGGCATTAGATTAGTAAATAATGATAAAGAATTACAAGAAGGTTTTGAAACAGTTACTAGCGAATCTATCTCTGCAGTAGGAAAATCTGCAATCATTGTTGAAAAATTTCTTCAAAAAACTAGACATATTGAATATCAAATGGCAAGAGACAAACATGGTAATGCAGTCCATATATTTGAAAGAGAATGCTCAATTCAAAGACGTAATCAAAAACTTATTGAGCAAACACCTTCCCCTGTAGTTGATCAAAAAACAAGAGATAGAATTGGTGAGCTAGTAGTTAAAGCATCTGAAGCAGTTGATTACACTAACTTAGGTACAGCTGAATTTTTACGAGCTGATAATGGAGAGTTTTATTTTATAGAAATTAATGCCAGATTGCAAGTTGAACATCCTATTTCTGAATTAGTTTCTGGATTAGATTTTGTTAAACTTCAAATAGATATTGCTAATGGTGAACCACTTCCATTCAAACAAAAAGATCTTAAAATGAATGGATATGCTATTGAATGTAGAATAAATGCTGAAGATACATTTTTAGATTTTGCTCCTTCTACAGGACCAGTTCCAGATGTCACAATTCCATCTGGTCCAAGTGTTCGATGCGATACCTATCTATACCCTGGCTGCACGGTATCTCCATTTTATGATTCTTTGATGGCTAAACTTTGTACATGGGGTCAAACATTTGAGGAGTCACGAACACGTATGCTTAACGCATTAAATGACTTTTACATTCAAGGTGTTGAAACGTCAATTCCACTTTACAAAACAATTCTAAATACTGAGGAATATAAAAGTGGAAATCTCTCCACGGATTTTTTAAATCGTTATAAAATCATTGATAGATTAAAAGAAGATTTAAAAAATGAAAAAATTGAAAAAAGTGATGCTGCATTAACAGCTGCCATAGTTTATTCTGAATATTATAAAAGTAGAGTAGAAAATTCTACTAGCAACAATTCTAATTGGAAAAATAAATTGAGTTGATACTAAATGGATTATAAAATAAAAGATATCGAAAAAACATTTGACGGTGAAATTATTGGGAATCTTGGTAATAATGAATATGAGATTAAAATTAATGATAATAAACATCAAATAAAAATTCTAAAAATGGATTCCAAAGGAATTGAATTTGTATTAGATCAAAAATACCACAGAGCAAAATATCTGGAGAATTCAACAAATGAAATGAATCTCATTATTGACAATGTGCCAATTACAATTAATATGCACACTGATCTTGATAAAATTGTATTCAAACATTCAGGAGGAAGTGGAACTTCTGATTCTCAATTAACATTGAAGAGTCAAATTCCTGGAAAGGTTGTTTCTATTGCTGTTAAAGAAGGTGATTCAGTAAAACAGGGAGATGTAATTTGTACATTAGAATCTATGAAAATGCAAGTTGCTATAAAATCTCACAAAAACGGTTCAATCAAATCCATTAAAGTCAAAATTGGTGGAACTGTAGCTAAAAGCGATATTGTCGCAGAAATAGAATAAAAATTTTCTGATTTAATTTAAAAATTTTTTAATTTCATCATAATTAGGTTCTTTTAATGGATCTTCTGATACCCATTTGTATCCAATTTTTCCATCTTCCATTATTATGAATACTGAACGTTTTGCAGCATTGTAATCTTTGATGTGTAGCAGATGTGGCATCAAAACATCATAATCACGAATTGTTTTACTATTGTAATCAGCCAATAATGGAAAATTAAAGTTATTTTTTTGGACAAATGCTTTATTCGCAAATGGTCCATCATTACTTATTGCAACTATCTGAGCTCCGAGATTTGAAATTTCACTCCATGAATCTCTAAAGTTACACAATTCATTTTCACAAACAGGAGAACTTGCTGCAACGATAAACGTAAGAACGATCTTTTTCCCTTTAAATTCATCAAGAGTCCTCATTTTAAGATCTATGTCTGGAAGTTCGAATTTAGGAGCAATATCTCCAACATTCAATGCCATGATCGCATTAATTGGTTATCCTATTTAGTACTTTACTCAAAAATTCATTTCTAAAATTTAAATTAAAAAAGTGCATACCTTTTTATACAAAAACTTGGGTTCAAAGCTAAATTGGTCGGGGAATTAGCTGGCAATTATAGTACTATAGTATTGATGTTCGGATTTGCTGTAGTTGCTATGGCGCCTGCACTTGTAATTTCTAGAATGATTTCTCCAAGAAAAAGAAGTAATCCTGTTAAATTTTTGCCAATGGAATGTGGACAAGTTCCATCAGGTGAGGGAAGAACTCATTTTATGATGCAGTATTATGCTTACATTTTGATGTTCGTTGTTTTTGATGTTATGGCAATTTTCTTATATGCATGGGGAAGTTCCCTTTTAGATCTACCAAAATCTGCTACTTTACCGATAATTGGTTTCTTGGGAATTATGTTTGCAGCAATGGCTTTTGCATTACATCAATCAGGGAGACGAGACATATGGTAGTTTTTTATACAAATCAAAATTACGGTAGTGGAGGATTAAATTGATTAAAGATCTAATTACACCACAAAATGCAAATGTCTTTGTTGGAAAACTAGGAGATATTTTAGAAAAAGCAATTGATAAACCGTTAGGTTATGCAATTAATTGGGGACGAATTTGGTCGCTTTGGCCTGTTCATATTGAAACAGCATGTTGCAGTGTAGAATTTGGGGCTGCATCAAGTCCAAGGTATGATGTTGAAAGATTTGGTATCATTGAAGCATTTGGTTCTCTAAGACAATGTGATCTAATTGTAGTTCAAGGAACTATAACAAGAAAAATGGCACCGCGATTACGATTAGTTTATGATCAAATGCCAGAACCAAAATATGTTATTGCGATGGGTGCATGTGCAATCACTGGTGGTTTGTATTTTGATTCATATAATGTACTTCCAGGTATTGATGGTGTTTTACCAGTAGATGTTTATGTTCCAGGTTGTCCACCTAGACCTGAAACTCTTATTCAAGGATGTATGTTATTACAAGAAAAAATTAAGAGAATGAAGGCCAGGAAGTATGTATAATGAGTTCTGATTCTGAAAATGAACAAATTGAAACTACATCTGATGAACCTGCATCTAAAGTAACTCCACCGGCCAAAGAAATTGAGTTGCCAAAATTTGAAAAAGGTATTGCAGATAAAATTGTTGAAAAATTTGGTTCTAAAACTAAAGTAGCCTTTGTAAAACCCGATAGAGTTAGAATTGATGTTGGTAGAGATGATATCAAAGAAGTGGCAGAATTTTTAAGAGATGTTCTTAACTTTGATCATGCTGAATCTGTCTCTGGTGTAGATTATCCTCAAGATAAAGAAATTGAGGTAGTTTATCATTTAGGTTCCTATACTGATCCTTCCCTTTCAAGACAAATTCTTGTATTGACTACTAGGGCACAAAGAGAAGAAAATCCAATTCCTGGAAATGATTCAACAAAACTTCCCAGTCTTAGAGAAATATTTTACAGTGTAGAATTTCATGAGCGAGAGATTTTTGAAATGTTTGGAGTTTACTTTCAAGGCCATCCAGATAATAGACGATTACTTTTACCAGAAGATTGGGCAGATTTACCACCTCTAAGAAAGGACTTTGCAATTAAAGGAAGATAGATATGAATCCCGAATTACCGCCAGGACTTGCACTCCAAAAAGTAGACGAGAGAATCATGACTCTAAATGTTGGACCCCAACACCCAGGTTCTGGTCATATGAGAATTATTGTGCAAATAGATGGTGACTTTATTGTTGCATGTGATCCAGATCCAGGGTATGTTCATCGTGGAGAAGAGAAAATGGCTGAATATAGAAATTATATCACAAATATCCCTCATTTAGAAAGACCTGTAATTCATGATTCTTGTAATGTATTGTATCCATATGTTTTAGGAGTTGAAGAAATATTAGGTATTGAAGTACCTGAACGAGCTAAATATGTTCGAGTCATTGCATCTGAGCTTAACCGTTGTATCTATACAATGTACTGGCTTGCAATTTATGGAATTTTCTTAGGACATTCTACAATGTTTATGTGGCCTGCTGGTGATCGTGAACTCTTAATTGATTTAATGGAAAAAATGACTGGTGCACGTGTTACACATGCACATTTTGTACCTGGAGGAGTTAGAAATGATTTACCACCAAACTTTGAAGATGTTTGTTTACGACAAGTAAACTATTTTGAAAAACGTATCAAAGAATATGCTGCAATATTTTATGACAATCCAATTTTAATTGCCAGAACAAAAGACACTGGTATTTTATCAAGACAAGATGCAATTAGACTTGGAACAACTGGTTCCGTACTTCGTGCAAGTGGTGTTGATTATGATCTTAGAAAGAAAGAACCATATGATGTCTATGAAGAATTAGACGTTCATACTAATGTGATGAAAGAAGGGGATTCTTATGCAAGATCTAAAGTCCCATGGCTTGATATGTTAGAAAGTTGTGCAATAATTCGTCAAGCATTACAAAAAATGCCAAAATCAGGTTCTGTTAGAGTTAAACTTAAACCAAATCCAAAAGGTAAAGGACTTGATTCTGTATACAAACGTGTAGAATCTGGTAGAGGTTCTTTAGGATGTTATATCGTATCAGATGCAAAACCTGAACCTTATCGCGTAAAGATGAGTGTTGGTTCATTTAGAAATTTGATTGCATTACCATATCTTCTCAAAGGTGAAAAACTTGGTAACATGCCATCTGTTTATTGGAGTCTTAATTACTGGCCTGTGGAGGCAGATCGATAAATGTCTGTTATTGCACCAAATTTCAAGTTTAGTGAATTTGTAAAATCTATTTTAGATAATCTATTCTGGATCTTACTTATTTTTACATTAGTTGGAATTCCTGCGGTACAAATTGTATTATTCTATATTGAAATGCCAGTTATTGATGGCAAATTACTTACACCATTTCTTGCATTAACATGGCTGGCAGATCCTTCTAGAACTCTTCCAATTCTAAAAGCATTTATGAATACTGATTTGTTTAGAATTGCAGCATTTCCGGGATTTGGTTTTGCAGCATTAATTGCAGCTGGAACTATCTTTATAGAAAGAAAAATGTTGGCAAAACTGCAACTACGTGTGGGTCCTTTCTATTGTGGTAAAGTTGAAGGAATTTTACAATTAATGGGAGATGGACTTAAGCTAATCTCAAAAGAAATTATTATTCCTGCAAAAGCAGACAAACCCATTTTCTGGGCTGCACCGGTGATATTTGTTGCAACTGCAGCTGCATTTGTTGCATTAATTCCAGTTGCACCAGGCTGGGTAGTTGCAGATGTTGATGTCGGATTGTTAGCTGTATTTGCAATCATTGGATTCTTTCCAATTATTACTATTCTATCTGCATGGTCTTCAAATAGTAAATTTCCATTCATTGGTGGAATAAGAGCATTGCATCAAATGGTGTCATTTGAAATTCCATTGATTCTCTCTTTATTGGGCGTAGTAATTCTTACTGGAACACTAAATCTTTCTGAAATAGTTGAAAGTCAGACTAACTTCCCATGGATTATTTTCTTACCAATAGGAGCAATTATTTTCTTTATTACCATATTAGCTGAATTAGAAAGAATTCCTTTTGATTTACCTGAAGCAGAAAGTGAAATTGTTGCTGGTTGGTTAACAGAATTTTCTGGAATGATCTACGGTCTTGTTCAATTAGGAACCTATCTGAAACTTTATGCATTTGCAGCTTTGTTTGTTGTTTTGTTTCTTGGTGGATGGACTGGACCAATGATATGGCCTCCATTTCCTGAAGAAATTATTACTGATGGAATAGTGATGGGTCCAATTACAGCTAAAATTCCTGGATTGCCAGTATTTTCTCAGGAGATGCTTAATGGTGTTGTATGGTTTGTAATTAAAACAGTAGGGGTGATATTTTTCATTCTATTGCCACGAGGAGTTTTCCCACGAATTAGAATTGATATGTTATTGAGTCTAGGTTGGTACAAACTAATTGGATTAGCATTCGTTAACATCTTTATAGCACTCGGATTGTTGTACGCTGGAGTCTTGGGACCTGGAGGAATATTGTAATGAATACTGCAACTGGAATTATCAAGGCATTAAATTCAGGAATTAAGCATTTAGCCATTAAACGATTTACATTACGATATCCTGAAGAGAAACTAAAATTTGTTGGAGATGGTTATCAATTTGATCCATCAACAGGTGTTGGAATTGCTGGCTATAAAGGACGTCATATGCTATTTCATGATCATTGTACTGGTTGTCAATTATGTTCCATTGCATGTGAAGGTGTAGCCGAAGCTATAGCGATGGTAAAAGTTCCAGAAGAACACAAACAAAATAAAAAAGCTATCATGCCACAAATTGATTATGGTAAATGTGTATTTTGTGGATTATGTGTTGATGCATGTCCATTTTATGCATTGTATATGACAAATGATTATGAGCTTTCTTCGTTTAGTAAAGAAGGTTTGATTTACACCCCTGCTCAACTTCAAGTAAAACCATATGTTTCTCAAGATTCATCAATACAAATTACTGATAGAGGTGCAACTCATGGCTGATGCTGTATTTCTTGCATTATCTGTAATTACAATCGGTTCTGCAATTGCTGCATTAGAAATGAGATCTTTAATTTACGGGTCAATTGCATTAATGGGAACACTTGGTGGAATTGCTGGATTCTTTTTACTTTTAGATTCGCCTTTTGTTGCAATGTTTCAATTAGCAGTTTATGTAGGTTCAATTGCTGTTTTAATTTTATTTACTGTGATGTTGGTAAAAAGAGAATTAATCTTTAAGAAAATAGAAGATAAAAGAAGAAAATTTGCTGGTATTGCATTGATGTTAATTTTCATGGTTGCATTAGGTTCTGTCATAATGGATTCAGGTATCAAATCAATAACTACTGATGAACCTGCAGTTGATTTTAGAAATATTGGTGCAGACTTTTTAACATATTATTGGCCAGCTTTGATTTTAATGGGACTGATATTAGCTGGCTCAGTTACTGGTGCACTAGTTTTAGCAAGAAGAGAGGATATTCAAAATGAGCAACGAACTGATTGATTTTGTTTTAGTTTCTATTGCCTTGTTGGGCATTGGAATTTACGGATTATCTGTTAAAAGAAATGCAATTCGAATGCTTTTTGCAGTTGAAATAATTATTAATGCTGCAAATCTTAATTTGGTAGCATTTGGACGATTCTTACCTCATAGTGGCGGTCAAACATTAGCTTTATTTTCAATTGCAATTGCTGCTGCCGAAGTTGCGGTAGGACTTTCATTAATTATAGTTGCATATCGTATGTACCAGAATATTGACATTGCAGACTTTAGGAGTTTGAAAGGATAATGGAATATGCACTTTTACAGGCAGTTTTCTTGCCATTATTATTATCTCCTGTGGCCTACATTATTGGAAGAAAACTTGGTCCTACTCCTGCAATGTGGTTTACATTTGGACTTTTGCTTTATACAACTGTACTAGTAATTTTAGCCGCACTAAGTGGTACTACGGAAGAACATTATCCATGGACAGAACAATTTGGTGAATTTGGTTTCTTGTTGGATGGTTTAGCATCGCCATTTGCTATTATAATTTACGTACTCAGTACAATCTTAGCACTTTACTCAAAACCATACATGATTCATAGATTTCATGAACAATATGAAGAAGAACAACATGAAATCACATCAACAACTAGTGGACATTCTGAAATAGTTGAATCCTCTTCTCTTTCAAACTATGTTAATGCAAAATCAGGACTTTACTTTGCACTTTATCTTGTTTTTGCAATGGGAATGCTTGGAACTGTTCTTGCTACAAATCTAATTGAATTTTATGTGTTCTTTGAGATTATGCTGATTCCTGGTTTCTTTTTGGTTGCTCTTTGGGGTGCTGGTCCTAGAAGAAAGATTGGTTTAATGTTCTTATTTTGGACACATGCAGGTGCCGTTGTTCTATTATTAGGATTTTTAATGATTGGTCTTACTATCGGAAGTTTTGATTTTGCAGATATTGATGAATCAAAAATTCCACATGATATTTTGATGCTTTCAGCTATTGCTATTTCAATTGGTCTTGGAGTCAAATTAGCAGTATTCATGTTCCATATTTGGCTCCCTTGGGTCCACGGTTCTGCACCAACTCCAATTAGTGCATTATTGTCTCCTGCTATGATTGGTATCGGTGCTTATGGTATTTTCAGATTGATTGTAGAATTTTTACCAAATACATTTGCTGAACTTTCAATTTGGTTTCACATATGGGGACTTGTTACAATGATTTACGGCGGTGCAATGGCTTTAATGCAAGACGATATCAAACGACTACTTGCATATTCTAGTATAAGTCAAATGGGTTACATTCTATTTGGAATCGGTTCAATGTCAGCACTTGGGTTATCTGGTGCTGAAATGATGTATGTTACACATGCACTTGGTAAAGGAATTCTCTTCATGATGGCTGGAATAATAATTGTTAAAGTTGGCACAAGAAATATTTCTCAACTAGGTGGTCTAGCTGGAAAGATGCCAATTACTGCTGTATGTGCAATGATTGGTGCATTGACTATCATGGGGGTTCCTCCAACTAGTGGCTTTATGGGTGAATGGACTTTATTTTTTGGAGCATTAGAAACTGCGATTGAAGAAGGATCAACTGTCCGAGCAGTTACATTTGGTTTGGGTCTAGTTGCAACTGCATTAACAATGTCATACATGCTTTGGATGCTCAAACGCGTATTCTTTGGAAAACTTCCAGAACATCTTGAGAAAGTAAAAGAAGGAAGTTGGTATATGACTGCACCAATGATGGTACTTGCAGGTTTTACTATTGTTCTAGGAATTTATCCGGACATATTCTTTAATCAAATAATTCCGTACATGAATGGAGTATTGGGGGTTTAGTATATGGCTACTGAAGCATTAGGTTTACCATTTGAAGTAGGTGCCTCAAGTGCATGGTTGATTTGGATTCTACCTTTTATTGCAGCTCTAATCATGCCGGGAGTTGGAAAAATATCCAAACGCTCAACTGGTTATGTTGCAGTAGGTTTTGCTTTGATGAGTGCTCTTTCAGCCGCATCCCTATTGCCAATGGCATTAGAAGCACATGAAGTTCATGATCAAATTTCTTGGATTAGTTCAATTGGTTTGAAAGCTGGTGTATTAGCTGATCCTCTTTCAGTAATTATGGCAAATGTAGTTGCATGGATTTCATTCCTCATTATGATTTACAGTACAGGATACATGAAAGGCGATAAATCGATTACAAGATTTTGGTTCTGGATGATGTTCTTTATTGGTTCAATGCAATTAATTGTATTATCTGATAATTTACTACAAGTCTTCTTTGGTTGGGAAGGTGTAGGGCTTGCATCATATGCGTTGATCAGCTTTTGGTATCGTGATAAGAAGAAAGATCATGTGGGAACTGAAGGACGAACTGTTCTTGGACTCTTAGATTATTATTCTCCAACTCATGCTGGAATGAAAGCTTTCATCATGACAAAAGTAGGTGACGTGATGATGATTGCTGGTATGCTTTTGATATTCTTGTTTGCTGGAACATTTGGATTTAGAGAATTAATGCATGATACAGCTTGGGCAACATCAATGTCTGCTCAAGGTCTCTTAATTCCTGCATTTGTATTATTATTTGGTGGTGCAATTGGTAAATCTGCACAATTCCCACTTAACGAATGGTTGTTAGAAGCAATGACTGGTCCAACCGCAGTTTCAGCTTTGATTCATGCTGCAACTATGGTAAAAGCAGGTGTTTTCCTAGTGATGAGATTAGCGCCACTAGTTTTTGCTTTAAGTGCTGCAGGAATTTTGGCAGATCAATTCTTTGAAATAATTCTCTTAGTTGGTGCAACAACTGCACTTCTATTAGGGCTTCAGGGAATGGTTAATTCTGAAATTAAAAAAGTACTTGCATATTCTACCGGTTCTCAAATTGGTTACATGATGATGGTGCTGGGAATCGCTGGATTGTCAGAACAGTTTGTTAATGGATTTACTGCAGGTTTCTTCCATCTAATTTCTCATGCAATGTTTAAAGCATCATTATTCATGGCTGCAGGATCATTGTTACATGTTGTAGGTTCAAGATTTATGACAGATATGGGTGGATTACGAAAACACATGAAAAAGACTTATGCGTTTATGTGGGCTGCTGGTCTTGGATTGATGGGTGCACCATTTATCACAACTGGTTTCTGGAGTAAAGATTCTATTTTTGGTGCTGTTTATACATCAGGACATGAATGGGCAATACCGATATTTGCAATTGCCGTACTAACAGCAATAATTACTGCATTTTACACAACTAGAATGTTAGGATTAGTATTCTATGGTTCAAAGAGTAAACATATCCAAAAAATGGAAGAAGAAGGACATCACATTCATGAAGCTCCATTATCTATGTGGGTACCATATGGAATTCTAGCCGTACTTACAATTGCTATAGGTATAATCGGTTTGTCATTTGAAGTAGGATTACATGAATTATTTACTGAATATCTTGAAGAATCATTTGGAATTCATTCTATACATCATGAAATTGAAAACTCTATACTGCCCGGATTCTTAGATGGAGTTAATCCTGTTGCATTAGCGGCATCACTAACTGCATTTGGAATCGGAACTGGATTAGGATATGTGTTTTATATTGGTAGGTGGGTTGATCCAGTTAAATTTGTAAATTCAAATATTTTCTTTTATGCTATCCATAAAGTTATTTTGAATCGATTTTATCTTAATGCAATTATTTACTGGTGCTTTGTAGTTGCTCCTCTATGGATTTCAAGAGGCGTATTCAGATATTTTGAAAAGACTGCTATCGATTATGGAATGAATAGTGGATTACAAAAAGCAGTTGGTTGGAGTGCTAAAGTAGTTCAAGGAACTCAAACCGGTGTAGCGCAATCTTATCTATTCGTATTTGGAGCTGGATTACTATTTGTAGTCTTGATATTGTTGATATAGGAGTATGATGAGATGTTAGAAATTAGTTCAACTCCATTGGTAATAATTGCAATACTTGGTACCGTGGGAATTTTGTTACCTATCATCAGCATTGCAAGAAAAGAAAAAGGCTCAAATTCATTTTATGCCGTTATTGCATTTGCAGCATTAATTGTATCTATAGGATACGTTGCATATCAATTTGTTAATGGAAATATACTTCCATCTGCACTATTTTCTGAAGATGTTCTTGTAGATGATGCATTTGGTGGATTCTTTGCCATTGCAATGTTAATTGTTGCAATCTTCACTACAGTTGGTTCCTTTAATTATATGCGAAAAAAGAACTATCCTGCTGTATACTATTCGCTAATACTACTTTCTACAATCGGTATGGTGTTAGTGGCATACTCTACTGACCTAGTAATGTTATTTGTTGCTTGGGAACTTATGAGTATTCCAACATATGTTTTGGCTGGATTTATGAAAAAGAATCCAAGCTCAAATGAAGCTGCACTGAAATATTTCTTGTTTGGTGCATTATCGTCTGCAATTATTGTCTATGGAATCTCATTATCTTATGGTTTAACCGGTTCGACAAATATCGGCGAAGTTATTCAAGGCTATGCAACTCTTGATCCTTCCTTGTTACCATTAGCATTATTGTCTGTTGGAATGTTTATTGCAGGATTTGGATTTAAGATGGGACTAGTTCCATTCCATCAATGGTTACCTGATACTTATGAGGGTGCACCACCAACCATTACCACTTTACTTGCAGCTGGAACAAAGAAAGCAGGATTTGCAGCAACTATTAGAATAGTAGTTCTTGGAATGGTAGTACTAAATCTGGATTGGACTTTAGCTCTTGGGGTTATTGCAGTAATGACAATGACTATTGGTAACATTGCCGCAATAATGCAAAAGAACCTTGCAAGAATGCTAGCATATTCTAGTATTGCTCATGCTGGCTATATCCTAATAGGGCTTGCAGTATCTCCTTACAGCTCACTTGGTTTACAAGGTTCCCTCTATCACATCTTGAATCATGCAGTAATGAAAGGAATGGCCTTCATCGCAGTTACTGGCATAATCACTACACTTGCTGTAACTCATATCGATAAACTCAAAGGACTTGGTAGAAGAATGCCTATTACCGCACTTGGGTTGATAATTTCCCTATTTGCTTTAGCAGGTGTTCCTCCACTTGCTGGATTTTGGAGTAAACTAGTATTATTTGGCGGTGCATTAGATGCAGGAACTTCAATATGGTGGGCACCTTGGCTTGCAATAGCTGGAGTTCTAAACAGTGCTTTATCACTTGCTTACTATGGTTGGATCACAAGAAAAATGTACTTTGAAGGAGAAAATGAAAAGCGTGTATCAGAACCAAAATCAATAATTGCAATAATGATATTCTCTATCGTCTTCTTGGTAGGATTTGGTATTTATCCAGATCCAATAATTAAATTTGTTGAATTTGCAGCTCCTACATTTAGCTTAGGCGTTATGCCTTAAATGTTGTAAATTTTATAAGATTATCTAAATTTATTTTTGCATTATTGTCTGCAATTTTTCTTAAACTAGTTCTAGATTTATCTGAAAATTCTTTTAAAAGCTCCTCCATTTTGTTGAAAACGTCTCTAGGATCAGAACTTTTCTTGATCAATAAATTAAATAATTTATCTTCATTTTTCCAGTCTAACAGATCATCTCTTATCTGATATGCAATTCCTATGTTTTTTCCGTATTCTGTAAGTGCTTCTATCTCTTCTTCGCTACCATTTGCAATTATTGCACCTATTCTTGCAGCAACTTCAAATGCAGTGGCAGTTTTGTATTCAATCACTCTAAGGTAATCATCAAAAGTAACATCTTCACTAGTTTCTAATCTGCTTTCTATCATTTCACCTTCACTCATCAACATAGCTGTTGTTGCTAAATCCTTTGTAATTCTTGCATTGTTTAATCGTGAAGAAATGGCAAGGATTAATCCTAAAACAAAATCTCCAGTCAATACACTTGTGTTATATCCATATTTGATATGAAATGGTTCTTTGAGTCTTCTCATAGTTTCATTATCGATAATATCATCATGGATGATTGATTCCATATGCAAAAATTCTACTGCACATGCTGCTGCCAAAGTATTATCGTCAATTTTTCCTACGCTCTCAGCAGCTAATGATAAGATAATTGGTCTAATTCGTTTTCCCCCCTCTAAAGAATATTTTAACGGTTCGATAAATTCAGATTCAGAATACAGTGATAGTTCTCTATCTAATGCGTGGTTAATTTTGTCTATATACTTACCATATGTCTCAAGTAATGGATTTATCTCAATATTTTTTCTGTCCAAGATATTGATCTATTCAAAAAACTTTCTCATTAGTAATTAAATCTTGGTGCTCCAGCCGGGATTTTCATCGTTAGATTTTGAACCCGGGATCACTGCCTTGAAAGGGCAGTATGCTTGACCGGTCTACACCACTGGAACCCACAAAAATTGGGTAATTTGTCCATAAAATCTTTTGTAAACCACAAAGATTTTTTTATTGGCACAATACGAGATGTGATATGAATCTAATAAAACGAATTGATGAAATGATTGAAGAAAGAAGTTTGTTAAAACACCCATTCTATCAAATGTGGTCTGATGGAAAATTATCTCTTGATTCTTTAGCTGGATACTCTAAGGAATATTTTCAACTTGTAAAGGCAGTTCCATCATTTATGACTCCAATAATAGAAAAAGCTCCAAATTCTGTAATCAAGGAACTAGTTGAAAATCAATTTGAAGAATCTTCACATATTAAATCATGGATTAAGTTTGCAGGTGAATTGGGAATTTCTGAATCTGAGTTAACTCATTACAATGGATTAGAAAAGACCAGAAAAGCTGTTTCAGAATTATCTGAATTAATGACTACTTATGATGGTGGTGCATGTGCAATGTATGCTTTTGAAAAAGAAATTCCAAAAATAAGCCAAACAAAACTTGATGGTTTGATAGAGTTTTATGGAATATCAAACGATGAGGCTACAGAATACTTTAAACTTCATACTGAAGCTGATATTCGTCATACTGCTTCTTGGAGAAATATTCTTGAAAAAACATCATCTGATTCAGACAACTTGATCCAAATTGCAGATAAATCTATTTCTGCACAAAATTTGATGCTTGATAGTTGTTATGAATCTTATTGTTTAAGCTCATAACATTTTATACTGAAGATAAAATTCATCTGCTTAGGGCCCATAACTCAGCTTGGTAGAGTACCCGGCTCATAACCGGGGAGTCAAGGGATCGAAGCCCTTTGGGCCCATATTATTTCCGTTAGTTTTAAAATGACCACAGACAAAATTTACTGGCTGCAATGAAGAATCAGAGTTATATCTGAAAGATGATTGAAAGGCATTTGTCTGAGCCGCCAAAAATTATACTTCAATCTGTTTCCTTACTTTTTCTAAAATATCATCTTCTATGAATTTTTGTTCGTGTAATGCATGTGTAATTTGCATTACATTTGCAAGAGAATGTAATTTAACTCCTAATTCTTTGAGTGCTTCATCTGCACCTTCCATTCTATTTACAATTACATATGCATCTTCAATTGTTATGTTGGCATCTTTCAATGATTTTATGGCATTCACAACAGAACCTCCTGTAGTTGCAACATCATCTATCATTACAACTCTCATTCCTTTGTGAATTTGTCCTTCAATTGATTTTGTAGTGCCATAATCTTTTGGTTTACTTCTTACGTAGATTAACGGTTTGATTATTTCAATCGCTAACGCTGATGCAATAATTAAGCCTCCTGTAGGAACTGATACTAAAGAATCAAAACTATCCAGTCCTATGTCTTCTGCAATGTTGTTTTGTAGCTTTTTTACCATAGTTCTAAATTGATGAGGATAGCTAGGAACCAGCCTCAAATCTACATAGTATGAACTCTTTTTACCGCTTGCAAGTGTAAAATCTCCAAATTTTATAATTTCTTTTTGCATCAAAAAGGTTGAAAATTCTTTTATGAATTCCATGTCTAAATTAATTACAATGGATTTATTTTGGTTTGTATTGTGTAATAACTATGCCTGAAATTTGGTTAAATTATGGTATTACTGATGTTGTACTTGATATTCGGGCAGAGAATTTAGAGCAAAAAATTGACTCTGACGGTAAAGTCTTAGATGATGCAGCGATCAATGAAAAACTCATCACAATTGATTTAACAAAACCTATGGAACTTGTGGTATTACATAATTCTAAATCTATTCAAAAAATTATTTCATCATTATTTACAATTTGTGAACAAAAATCGTTACCTTTTCCTAGAATTTTAGCTGAAAAAAAAATAATGAATCTGGTAAAATCTGGATTACCTGAAGGAAGTTCAATTAACGAATTTGATAACGCAGATCTTTCTAATTCAAATCTTGTTTTCATTGGTGAATTAGAGTTTGATGGATTATTTGGATATGAAACAATTTGTTCCCGATTAATTAAAAAATTTGGTCAGGAATCAATGCTTTCTGCATATGCAAAAAGAAAAAATAATATCCCATCTCCAGGACAATTAACAGAAAGTTTTGATGAAGCAAAAAAATTTGCCGATAATTTTGAAATAAAAGCAATTGAAATTGTAGCAAATTCTCAAGGCATTGTCGATTTTTCAATAGGACATCCATCTGAAACTGTTTTATCTACAAAAACCCTTGAATCATTTGCAATCAAAGATATAGGTCATCACAAATCAATGATAATTAGCACTGGTAAAGATTCTAGTAATGATAATCTTGGAAAATCTCTTTCATCTCTTTGGAATTGTGCCAGTGCTGTGCAAAATGGAGGTCTGGCAATCTTAGTGGCAGAATGCAAATCTGGTTTAGGCTCTGATGCACTACAACAATACATTGAGGGAAGATTAACTGTTGAACAACTTAGAAATCCAACTAAATATATTTCTGGAATGGAAGATTTGTTGTTTTTATCTGAAATTCAAAAAAATTTTCAGATTGGTTTGGTTTCAATACTTCCTGATTACTATGTTAAAAAATTAAACATGGTTTCATTATCTGGAATTAAACCTTCATTAGATTATATTCTAAAAACACAAGGTAATAGACAAAAAGTTGTAGTTGTAATGGATGGAGCTAGAGTTTTACTAAGATAAAAAATTAAACATAAAATTTGATGGTATAGGAGCACACAAAATAGCTAGACCTATGATTCCAATGTATGCTAGTTTTCTATTTTTTGATAATGGCGAGATATCATCAAGTGGTGTTGCACTAGGGTTTCTTGAACTTAAAACAAGAATTAGCATCGCCATTAGCCAATAATTTAATAAAACAAGAATTGCCATACTTCCAAATGTCGCATATCTGTGAAGTTTAGATCCTAGTAATGTTCTTGCCATATGTCCTCCGTCTAATTGCCATGCTGGTAATAAATTCAAAAATGTAATTAGAAATCCAATCCAGGCTGCAAACAACACTGGTGTCATTATTACTTCATGACCTGGTCCACCTTTTCCAAATAATGCTAAACTTGCAGTCATAAATAATGGTTCACCTTGATTCCATTCAATTAATCTAGATTCTGCAAAAAGTCCTTGAGCAATATCTTCTTGTAATATGGGGGCAGTATATGCTCCATACATTGAAACTATTATTGCAATTATTAGTCCTGCAATTGGTCCTGCAATAGCTACATCAAATAAAATTTCACGATTAATTGTTAATCCACGTGATTGAATAAATGCACCAAAAGTAGGAATGCCTATAATTGGAATTCCTGGTATGAAAAATGGCCATGTTGTTTTTAATCTATGAATTTTAGCTGCAACTATGTGGCCTAATTCATGAACTCCTAAAATTCCTAAAAGTGACAGTGTATAGATTCCTGCCATCTCTAATGGATCACCTATATTGATAATGGAATTAGTTCCTGCAGTACGATAAAACCCATCAATCATTACAAAAGTTATGACAATTGCAAACAAAATTCGTGGAGTCCAAGAGGTGCTTAACCACTTTCTTTGTTTTTTTGGAGTAAATTTTTGAATGATTAGATATTTACCATCATCCATCTGTTCAAGTTTGCATACATAACTCATATTTTCTAATCTTCTTGCCAAATCCTCAAATTTTGATTTAAAATTATTATCGCTAATCCTAAATTCTAACGCATACATTCCTTTGTTGAACTGATCTACTTCAAATAATGAATTAACTAATAAAATTATGTCATCTTGAGAAGGTTCACTCATTCTCTTTACGGCTATTTCTTTCCATTAAATGGTTTTGTGGTTTAAAATTAAATATTGATAATAAATTATACTAGTATGCAAGTAATTCTCAGGCAATTAGGCGATTGTAACATCCGGAGAGCAGATCCCAGCGATCTTATTCCAGTCATGGAAATAAATCTGAAGACCCTTCCTGAACACTATTCTGATTATTTCTATGAAAGCTTGTTAGCTGAAATACCAGAGGCATTTATTGTTGCAGAAATTGGAGGAAAACATGTTGGATACATAATGTGTAAAACTGAATATGGATTTTCAAATTTTAAAAAATTAGGATTCGTAAAAAAAGGTCATATGGTCTCAGTTGCAGTTCTTGATGAATATAGAAAAAAAGGAATAGGAAAAGCATTAGTTGAAGAATCTGTAAATGGTGTTAAACTCAAAAAATGCGATGAGTTCTATCTTGAAGTAAGATGCAGTAATAATGATGCTGTTAGATTATATGAAAAATTAGGATTTATTATTAGACAAAAACTTAATGCGTATTATCGCGATGGTGAAGATGCTTATCTAATGGCAATTGAATTAGATTAGTTCAAACCAATAAATAACTCACAACAAACTTCAATTTAATGGATAAGCGTAAAGGCATGGGTGTCACAATTTTTGTATTGTGTATTACAGCATTTTTTCTTTATGCATATTTATTGATGTTATCTGAATGGAGTCCAATTGTTTTACAACTATCAATTTTGATGATTGCAGGTGGAATTCTCGGTGTTGTGGCATGGATTGGTTATGTTATGGCAACAACCAAACCCTCATCTGCATCAATCTCATCTGATGATTAATTATTTTGAAATTTTTATATCTACAACAGTTTGATAATATCTTGGACCAACAGCTCTTACAATTTTTGATCCTAAAATTTCTGATTTGACAGGTGAGATCTGCAAATAATGTTCTTCAGAAAGTTTCCCTGCATCTGATTTTTTATCTGCATGGATATGTGAATAATAGTGAATAATCCCACCATTTTTAGTTGCATTGATGGCAGATTCTAAAAATTCATCTGATCTTTCTGGTAGTAGCATTAAAGTTCTATCTGATTTATTTTGTAGTTGTTCTTGAATTATCTGTAATGCATCTCCATTAATTGAGACTATATTCCCTACAAGTTTATTTGATTTGATATTTTTTTCACAAAGTTTTGCTGCGATTGGATTGATGTCTATGCTATACACTGTGCATTTCTTTTTTTTTGCAATCATGACTGAGAACATGCCTACTCCCGCAAACATATTGACTATGGTTTCTCCATTTTGAACTAAATTGGATATTCTCTCCCTTTCTGTAGATAATCTAGGAGAAAAAAATGCATTTTCAACATCTACTATAAATTTACAGCCAAATTCCTTGTATTCTGTTTCTGTTTTGTTATCGCCTGCTAAAATTTCTAAATTTCTTGTGCGAAAATCTCCTTCTACGGCAGATGCTTGATAAAAAACACTTTTTGCAATTTTTACTTGTTTTAACAGTGTTTCGCCAATAATTTTTTTCTTTGAAAGTAATGAATCTGGAATCCTTACAATGATTATATCGCCGATCTGATCAAAAGATGAGATAAGTTCTTGACTTTCTTGCTCGCTGAGTATGCTTTCCAATGCCTTTTTTAGCATTCGAGTCATCCTTTGTAATAGTAATTTCCAGAATCTTTTTGGTTTTTATCTAGCCTGCTTTCTAATTTGTTAACACGTGGTCTCAAACTTTTCTCATCTCTTCGGAATGACATATCCAATGATTTTAGAAATCTATTCATCGCATCTGCTTTTGGCATTGGAGGTGTCGCATGTCCAGATACTCCTGACACACCTTCAAAAATTATCATAGAGTCAGAAATCAAATCCATTAATTGTATATCGTGATCTATTACAATTGCTGTTTTACCAAATGATCTAACAAATTTTTGTAAAAACTTTGCGATAGTTATTCTGTCTTCTACATCTAAAAATGCAGATGGTTCATCTAATGCATAAAGATCTACTTTTTGTAAAAGACATGCTGCAACTGAAATTTTTTGTAATTCTCCTCCTGATAGATTCTTTACAGATTTATTGTAAAGTTTTTTAATTTTTAGTGGTTCAAGTATTTGTTCTTCTTCTTGACTTCCTTCAATTTGGCTTCCATTTGCTTTGTCTAATAATGTTATGACTTCTACATCAATATCATTTTGAAGATATTGTGGTTTATACGCAATTTTTATTTTTTTATCTATTTCCCCAGAATCTGGTTTTTCTACTCCTGCAATCATCTTCATCAATGTTGTTTTTCCAAGCGCATTTGCCCCCATTATTCCTAATACTTCACCTTTTCTTACTCGACCAGGCTCGATTGTTACTGAAAAACTTGGATATTTTTTTTCTAGTTTTGGATATGCCATAATCTCACTTCCTTCCTGGAATTCATCTGTTGAAGTTGAAGACACATCAAAAGAAAATTTTTTGTCTCTAAATCTCACATTTTCAGTTGGTAGATAACCATCAAGAAATACATTGATTCCAATTTTAGTTGATAATACGTTAGAAACAATACCATATGCTGCAGGTTCACCATAAAGCAATTCAATATAATCACTGAGATAATCAAGTAATGTTAAATCATGTTCTACTACCATCACACTTTTTCCAATTTTAGCTAGACTGTGGATTACTCTTGCTACGCTTTTTCTTTGAAATACATCATTATATGATGAAGGTTCATCAAAAAAATAAAACTCTGTATCTTTTGATGCAACTGCAGCTATTGATAATCTTTGAAGTTCTCCCCCGCTAAGTTCTTTCAAATTTTGCTCCATAGAATTCTCTAATCCTAATTCCTTGATTAATTCTCTAGATATTCCACGTTCATCATATTTTTCTATTAGATCTTTTCCAGTTCCGTCAAATGCTTGTGCAACATGATGCACTTGTTGTGGTTTAATTGACGCACGTATTTGTTTATTTTTAATTTTTTCAAAATGAGATTTCAATTCGGTTCCACTGTAATACTTTAAAATCTCATCCCACTCTGGAGGATTTTCATATCTTCCCAAATTTGGTTTTAAGTTTCCAGATAGAATATTTACTACAGTGCTTTTTCCCATTCCGTTTCTACCAAGTAATCCTACAACTTCTCCTTTTCTTGGAGTAGGTAATTTGTATAATCTAAATGAATTTGGACCGTATTGGTGAATTTTATCTGATGCTAATTCTGATGCTAAATTGACAATTGTAATTGCATCAAATGGACAAACTTTTACACAAATGCCACACCCATTACAAACCTCTTCATCTATCTGGGCTTTTTTTACCTCTTCGTTTAGAATGATACAGTCAGCTCCTGACTTGTTGACAGGACAATATTTTATGCATTCTAAACCACATTTTTTTGGCTGACAAAGATCTTTATCAAGTACTGCAACTCTATGGGTCATGTCGTAATTCTATTTTGCCTTGATTTATACCTCTTTTGAACTGTCCACTAAGAGGCGTTACCTTAATAGATGAGATTCTGTAAAGATTTTTCAAGCCGGCCATAGCGTTAGGGTGCGACCCAATCCCATTCCGAACTTGGAAGTCAAACCTAACGTCGCTGTTGTGCTACTAAGATGCGAGAGCTCTTGGGAAGCAACAGTGCTGGCATCTTCTTTCAATCAATCTTTTAATATGGAATTTATGATTTGCATAATGATTTCAATGCCTAACTGTGTTGTTTGTGGACAATCCTTTTTAGATGATATACGTTTTCTAAATCATATGATGGATAAACATGGTTTTCGAAATCCTAACACCGATAAACCAGATAGGAATAGTCGTGGATACTAATTTTATATTTTTCTAAAATCTTATAGTTATGTCTGATCATTTAGAAACTGCAAAAATTGTTTTAGACTTACAGTTAAACCCCTAAATTATTTTTGAATTAATTCTGTAAATAATCCAAAATCAATCTTACTCCAAAACCTGTAGCTCCTTTTGGATTGTAAGGTTTTTCCTTTGTTGCTATTTGTGTCCAGGCAACTCCTGCAATATCAATGTGAATCCAAGGGGTTTTTTCAATAGCATTTCTTAAAAATGCTGCAGCGGTAATCGTACCTGCCGCTCTTCCAATTCCAACATTTTTCATATCAGCAACTTCGGATTTTATCATATCCATATAATCATCATTTAATGGAAGATTCCAAATCTCTTCCGTTGTTCTTTTTGAAGACTCCATAATCATATCTGTTAATTTTTTATTATTTGAAACCATACCTGCAATGTTTGTTCCTAAAGCAATTATACAGGCTCCAGTTAATGTTGCAAAATCAATAATTGCCTTTGGCGAATATTGTTTTTCACCATATGATAACGCATCAGCTAAAATGATTCTACCTTCCGCATCTGTATTCAAAATCTCTGCTGTTTTTCCGTTGTATAATTTTATGATGTCTCCTGGTCTATATGCTTCGCCACCTGGCATATTTTCAACAGATGGAATAATCCCTACTAAGTTAATTGGTAATTTTAATTCTGAAACCGCTTTCATAATTCCAATAACTGTGCATCCTCCACATTTATCGAATTTCATTTCATCCATTTTTTCACCTGGTTTTAATGAAATTCCACCAGTGTCAAATGTTACAGCTTTTCCAACTAGCACAATTGGTTTTTCGTTTTTAGGGCCACGAAAATGTTCTAAAATAATTAATTTTGGTTCGTTTTTACTGCCTTGTCCTACGGCAAAAATTCCACCAAATCCTCTTTTTTTGAGTTCTACTTTGGATATTATGTTACATTTCATATTGTTCTTTTTTGCTATAATTCTTGAAAAATTTGCTAATGTTGTTGGTGTGCATTCATTGGGTGGTAAATTTGCAATACTTTTTGTGTAAATAACGCCGTCTGAAATAATTTCTGCAGTTTTTATTGAACTTGAGATCTTCTCTGATTTAGAAATTAATATTGTAAGATTAGGATCGGCATTTTCTTTTTTTGATTTATATTTTTCAAATTTATAAAGAGACATCTTGCATCCCTCTACTATTTGAGATACTGATGAAAGAGGTTCGATTAGAGAACTTGGTGGTGCTATTATGGTAAATTCCTTCAGTTTCAATTCTTTAGCTTTTTGAGCAATTTTGCCTGAAACAAACCTGATTGTATCGTTTGTAAAGTCTTCTTTTTTACCTAATCCTGCTAAGAGAATCCTTTGAGTTAATTTTTCATTAGTTGGAATTACTGCTATTTTACCAAATATCCCACCCATGTCCTTTATTGATTGCTCTACTGATGAGGTGATTTTTGAATTAAAATTTTGTAATCCTAATATTTTATCCGAATTTTCTAATACATATCCGCAAAGCATGGCAGTTTTCTTTTTAGAATTGCTTGGGTTTTCTAATCGAATCTTCATTATGCTGATTGGTTTTGATGTATTATTTAGATTTACTAGAGATCTATTTTTTTACTATTTGAAAATAAACTTGCCGATCTTATGAAGACGGCTTTTACAGTTTTACAGTCTTGTTCACACTGCACATCTACTTTTGTATTACTTGATTTAACATGTTTTGTTGTAATTATTGCTTTTAACAATGGTAATAGTGCTGCTCTTCCACCATATGCGGTTTTTTTATCTATTAACCAAAACATCTCTGTTGCTGATTCTCCCAATGTCTTTCTTAGTTTTATACCAAAATCTGAATAATGTCCGATCATTGTGAAACTACCTCTTGAAAGAAATTCAATCATTTTTGCAAATTTTACACACAAATAACACTGATTATCATAAACAATTATTGGTAATTCTTCATTGATGTCCACATTCATCATTGGTAATCGTCAGATTAAAATTTTGCAGAAGTAGATTTTTATTAAATTTGTAGTTATCGCAATCGAGAAATGAGACTAAATTATTATCTAATCAAAAAAAATGTTCTTCGTGCTCGTAAATTAGTAATTAAAGCATTGAACAATGCAGGTTCTGGTCATCCAGGAGGGTCTTTCTCTATGGCCGAAATCTTAGGATGTTTATTTTACAAACATTTGCAGTATGAACCAAATAATCCTCAATGGGAAGATCGGGATCGCCTGATCTTGTCTAAAGGGCATGCAGGACCTGGCTTGTTTTCAAATATGGCTGTTGCAGGGTATTTTCCAGAATCCCAACTTGAAACTTTAAGACAATTTGGAAGTAAATTACAGGGTCATCCTGATCTAAAATGTCCTGGAGTTGAATTCTGTGGTGGTTCTTTGGGAACCGGTTTGTCTTATTCTATTGGTGTTGCACTTGCTGGTAAAATTGATGGTAAAAATCATCATGTCTATACTATAATAGGTGACGGTGAGTCAGATGAAGGTCAAATATGGGAAGCAGCAATGACAGCTGCAAAATACAAGGTAGATAATCTTACGGCCTTTTTGGATAGAAATTTTATACAACAGGATTCATACACAGAAAAAATTATGCCATTAGATGAAAAACTAGAAGGAGATGATATCTCTGAAATGTGGAAAGATGCTTCACGATGGAAGACAGGTGATAAATGGAGATCATTTGGATGGAATGTAATTGAAATTGATGGACATAGAATTGAACAAATAGATGCAGCTATTACTAAAGCAAATTCTACAAAAGGAATCCCATCAATAATTATCGCTAGAACAATTAAAGGAAAAGGAGTTGAACACATGGAAGATAATCCGCAATGGCATGGAAAAGCACCTGATTCAGATGTTACACCAATAATTGATTTAGAACTTGATTCTCAGTTTATGATTGCCCCATCAATCATTGCTGGTGATATGAATAATCTTGAAAATGAGATTAAGCGATGTATATCTGGTAGAGCCGACTTTATTCATCTTGATGTTATGGATGGCCAATTTGTTCCAACCAAAACTTTCGATCATACAAAAATCAAAGAATTACGATCATTAACAGTGCTCCCATTTGATACTCATCTGATGATCAATGAACCTGTAAAACATGTCAAAGATTATGTTGAAGCTGGAAGTGATATAATTACTGTACATGCTGAAGTTTGTGATGAAACAAGTTTTGGTGAAATACATGATTATCTAAAACAAAATAAAGTTGGTGTGGGTCTTGCAATTAATCCAAATACTGACCTTCCTGAATGGTCTTACAAATTCATTGCCTCTCTTGATCAATTAATTGTAATGTCTGTTGTACCTGGAAAATCTGGTCAAAAATACATTGAAGAAACCCATGAAAAAATGACTAGATTGAAAGCTATTCTAAATGTGCACAAGTTTTCTGGTTATATTGAGGCTGACGGTGGTGTAACTTTTGATAATATTGGTTCTTGTTTTGCAGATGGCGCTCGAGTTTTTGTGGGTGGTAGTGCAATTATTGGAAAACAAGATGTACGTGGTGCTATTAGAGATTTTAGAAATCAGGTTCTTAAAACTAGACGAAAATTATTACTTGATAAAGCAAATGAATTAGGAGGTTCTGAACTCGTTAAAAAATGGATTGGACTACATGTTGTTGGAGAAAAGCAAGAACAGATTAAACAAATAGCAAAAGAGGCAAGTTATCTTTGAATCCACCTACTATGACTGACATGCGTTCAGAGTATTCAAAAATACTAATTGAACTAGGAAAAGAAAATTCAAACATAGTAGTTTTGGGTGCAGACACAACTGATTCACTCAAAACTTCTGGTTTTGGAAAAGCATTTCCAAATAGATTCTTTAATGTAGGTATTGCAGAAGCTAATCTAGTTTCAATGTCTGCAGGACTTGCAGCTTCTGGAAAAATATCCTTTGCTAGCACTTATGCTATATTTTTGCCTGGTCGCGCAGTTGATCAAATAAGAAATGGAATAGCATATCCTTCTCCTGGAAATAAAAAAGGTCTTAATGTAAAATTAGTAGTTTCTCATGGTGGTCTATCAGTTGGACCAGATGGCGGTTCACATCAACAAATTGAAGATATTGCAATAATGAGAGTGATTCCAAATTTCCGAGTTTTTATCCCTGCCGATACAATTGCAGTTTCAAAATTAACTAGATTAATGGCAAATGAATACGGTCCATTTTACATGAGAATGGCAAGATCAAACACACCAGTAGTTCATTCTGAATCCCAAGATTTCCAAATTGGTAAAGGAATTACAATTCATGATGGTTCTGATTGTACTATTGCTGCATGTGGAATTACTGTAAGAATGGCACTTGAAGCAGCTGAATCTTTACAACATGAGGGAATATCTTGTAGAGTGTTGGACATGTTTTCTATAAAGCCAATTGATGGCGATATATTAGAAAAAGCAGCCAGAGAAACCGGATGCATAGTTACATGTGAAGAACATAATATTTTAGGAGGTATGGGCTCTGCAGTTGCAGAATCTGTTTCTGAAAGATATCCTGTCCCAATTAAAAGAATTGGCGCTCAAGATATGTTTGGCGAATCTGCACGAGATAACGAAATTCCACTACTTTTGGAAAAACATGGAATAACATCTTTTAATATGGTCAAACAAGTAAAAGAAATAAGGAGTAGAAAATTATGAAAATTTTTCTTGATAGTGCAAATTTAGAATCCATAAGAAAATTCAATGATATGGGTTTGTTGGATGGAATTACCACAAATCCATCTCTCCTGTCAAAAGAAGGTGGTAATCCAAAAGACGTTATGCAAGAAATCACCAAAATTATCAAAGGCGACGTTAGCCTGGAAGTTGTAAGTACTGAATATTCTGAAATGATTGAAGAAGGAAAACGATTACGTCAATACGGTAAAAATGTTGTTGTTAAAGTCCCAATGACTTCTGATGGTTTGAAGGCCTGCAAATCTCTTTCATCTGAAGGAATTCCTGTAAATGTTACTTTAGTTTTTTCTCCAAACCAAGCATTACTGGCTGCAAAATCAGGAGCAAAATATGTTAGCCCATTTATCGGCCGATTGGATGATGTTGGTCAGGATGGAATGAAATTGATTGAAGACATTAAAGAAATATTTGATAATTATAAGGATGATTTTAAAACACAGATTCTTGTTGCAAGTATTCGTCATCCGTTACATGTTATTGATGCCGCAAAAATTGGAGCACACGTTGTAACTTTACCTCCAAATGTTCTAGATAAAATGCTCCAACACCCATTAACAACTATCGGGCTGGAAAATTTTCTATCTGATTGGAAAAAACTAAAAGATGGAAATTCTGACATTAAAATTTAAAATTTACATATCCAAAATTATATGTACAATTATCTGATATAATGAGCTTAAATAAATATAAGATAACTTACCTAACCTTATGGGAAAAATCAAGATTAGAACCGGTAGGGGAACTGGAACCAGAGAAATTGATGACGATAAAAAAGGCTGGGCAGGCGACGAATACAAAAAAATTCAAGACGAAAAGAAAAAACAAGCCGCAAATAGAATGATTCATACCGGTAGAGGAACTGGCTCAAAAAGACTAGGAGATTTACCAGATTCAAAACCAAGACCTTCAACCGAGGGTATGACCCGAATCACTGGTAGAGGAACAGGTTCAAGAAAGAGTACTAACAAAGGTTCATCATAGAACCTCAATTTTCCTTTTTAATTTCGTATATGTTATTCAAATGTTATTTATTCACTAAAAATCATCTTTGTGATATTCTGTAAAATTATTCAACCTATAACTACACTCATTTTATTATAATGTGTATTACTCACAAAATTTAGTATTAATTGATATGATGCAATTATCTTATCTGGTATATTTTTTAAAATTGAAAACTATTTTTTTATAATATTCTGCAGTGAATATTATGTTGTTTTATCTACCAATCCAACCCAGTTTTTTGAAATAAATAAACATCAATGCGACAGGTATTGTTGATGCCAAAATAATTAATATTAATACTGTATATGGTCCTAAAAATGATACTTGATCATTTAACCCCCCTGGCAAATTTATATTCATCCCATAAAATGTTCCAATCACTGTTCCGGGAATTGCAAATGTAAAAATTATTGTTAATGCCGCAAGTACTTTATTTGTTTTTTCAGTACTTAACATGAAGTCAGTATCTTTGTAAATTTCCATTGTCTCTCTAGATTCTTCCAGCGTTTCAATTACTTTATCAATATGATCTATTACATCATCAAAATACAGTGATAGATCATCTTCCTCAGAAAATTTTTTAATATTTTTTGTAATTTCTAATACAAATTTCTTTAATGGATTTGCTATTCGTCTCATTACATTAATTTCTCTTCTAAGTAAGGCTATACTTCTTGCAACAGATATTTTTTCATCAAAAACTTCATCTTCAAGATCATCTAAATTTGCAATTACTTTTCTTGATATATGTAAGAGTTCATCCACTAGAATGTCTATTATTTCATGGAGGAGATATTCTACGGATTTTCCTAATATTCTTTCTTTTCTATGTGCATCTAAATCATTTTTACAAATATTTACTAAATCTACTAATGGCTTTAAATCCCCTTGATGAACTGTTATTAGAAAATCTTTTCCGATGAATATTGATAACTGACTATTTCTTGAAATTCCCGGTTGTCTTAATAGAGATGGAAAATGTAATATCACAAAAAAATGATCCTGATAACTATCTAGTTTTGGAAGTTCTGATTTAGTCATACAGTCTTCAATGTTTAATGCATTCAAACGGTATGTTTCAGCTAATTTTTCAATATCACTTCTATCTGGATTTTGTAGATCAATCCACAAAAATCTCTTACCCTCAACGGTTTCAATTTTTCTTTCTACAGGTACCGCTTGTGGTTTTTTCCCAACATGTAGTCTATTAGTAATGAATCCTTTTTTCAAGTTGAATGGTAACTCGATTTAACAAATTTAAAGCGATCGCTTTTTTCCCTATTTTTTTATAATTTTCATGAATTTGATTCTTTTCTAGAATTTTATGCTATTTCCATGGAAGAAAGAAATTGACGCCAATCCATGTAAGCCCAATTGTTATTCCCATAGCTATCCACCAAAATCTCATGACTATAAATTCTGTTAGTTAATAATAAATCTACAGGCTAATTTTCAATGAGATAAATCAAAGATTATTACGGGATAAACAATTTTTTATTCTTGTGGCCCTCGTAGTACAGTGGCTAGTATAGGGGACTGTGGATCCCCGGACAGGGGTTCGATTCCCCTCGAGGGCCTACAAATTTTTTTTATGATTTTAACCTACAATTTCTCGTGCAATTCTGTCATGACATGAGCATTTACAAAATCTGTAAAAATTTCCATCATGTTCTGAATTGCAAGTATTGCAACCTTTACCTTCTGCCATTTTTGCAGTTTTTATAATTGTGATATTTTTATTTTTTGGTAAATTACTTTTTAAAAAATGCCATATTTGCTTGATTCCATTTCTTCTTTTATTGCCAGCTTAAATCTGGGTATTTTACCTTCTAAATTACTTGTAAGCCAAGATAGAAATTTTTTTTCTAAACCCTTCCCTTTGAATTTATCAAAATCAACTCCCATCTGATCAGCTAGTTTTTCTACTAATGTTTTATTAACACTAACAACAAAAAAGTGCCATCCAAAAGCAAATTCAGAATCTGTCATAACAAAATCATCTTGGCTGTGAACCATTTCTTCCAAAAGTGAAAGCTGGTTTGTTATTGCCTTACTTGTTTTATCATAATCTATTGCAGATACATTAATGTTAATTCTATCCATCATGATTCTATATGATTTACATAAAATAAAAGGATTGCACAAATTATTTTAAAAGATGTTCAAAATCAATATTGAAATGAGTTTTCATTATGTCTATGTACGTTTTAATGGATTCCGGGATTTTCTCTCCACACGATACTCCTAAATTCTTTGCATTAATCCAAATTACTAGAGTTTGAATAATTGTCAAAAATCTATCATTTTCAACTTCTGGAGTACTGATAGCTTTTGTATATCTCTCAGCAAATTCCCATGCTGTTACAAAATCTACACATTTTACTCCAAAAACTGCTAATACTTGTTCTTGTAAACTATTTGCTTTTTTAAAAGGAACTAAATTAATTATGTATGGAAATTTTACTTTTTCAGGAAGGCAATCTGACAATGGCCCCCAAATTGTAATTATTCTTGTCCCTGCTTTTAGATCTTTAAATTTATTCATCATATTATTGATGATATCTTCATTTGTAAACCAAAACAAAATTGCGGTAGCATCAGAAATGTCCACATTTTGTATGTCATCACAAATTAATTTACCTTGTATCTTATTTTTATCTAGAATATTTTTTGCTAGTTTAATTTTTTCTGGATTGTTATCAACACCTACAGCTTTTTTCACCTGATATTCTTTTAATGCTATGGAGATTCCAGTTCCATCTCCACATCCAAGATGATAAAAAATATCATTTTTTTCTAATTTTAAAAAATTAAAAATATCTCTAAATGATTTCTCTGGTAATTGAACTTCTTCTCCACTAACTATGCTTTCGGGTAATGATTTGAGATATTCTTCTATTTTCAATATTATGATTAAAACTACACTTGAATTATTCTCTTATGCTTTCAAGTTTTGAAACTGCTTGCCATAACTGTGTTCTTACATATGAGGGCATATTTGGATCTTGTGTAACATCATCAAGTAAACTTATTGTATTGTTTGCTCTTACTGACAATGAATATTCTTCATTATTTAATTCTGCTATTAAATCTGTAATTGACTTTTTAATTGTCTTTGGCGTTGAATGACTTGTAGCAATTTGATTTAATGTTTCAATTGCTTCTTTCATTGATTCTTTGTTTTGTTTTTCATCAGCCATTTTTTACACCATTTAATGTTAATTTGAGGTATATAGTCACATCTCTAGAAATATGTTATCTGACTCTATTGATACGTTATATGATGCTACATCTCTAATTTTAGCTGGGAATTTAACTAATTTACCAGTTTTACAATCAAATTGGGCTCCATGCCATCCACAAATCACATTACAGCCATCTAATTTTCCCTCTGAGAGACTTGAACCAGAATGAGTACATGAATCATCCATGGCACAATATGCACCGTCAACATTTGCAACCATTATTTCTTTACCGTCAATTGACACTTTGATCATTTTTCCAGGAGGAACATCTGCTGTTTTTCCGACTATAATTTTACCCATTATCGTTTTTAATCAATCATTCTTAATATTTTTTCGTATATGTGTACAATTATGATAAGAAATGCAGTTGATTCAGATAAATCTGTAATACTGAACTTTTGTCATAATACTTTTTCATGGGGTGATTATATTCAAGATGTCTGGAATTCTTGGTTGTCTGAAGATAATTTATTCATTGTAGAGAAAGAGCATCCAATTGGTATGACTCATGCATTTTTCTCTAAAAATCAAGTATGGATTGAAGGAATCCGAATTAATCCAGATTTTCGTAGACAAGGTTTCGCTAAAAAATTAGTCCAACATGTAGAATTAATTGCTAAAGAAAAACAAATTCCATTTTCTTTTATGTTAATAGATGTTAAAAATCACAAATCTCTTTCAATGGCAAAAAACCTTGGTTATGGTATATTTCAAACCTGGAATTTTTATTCACTTCTTCCTCAGATTAATAATAGTCATGAAATTCAATTTGGCAATAGTTTTGATCAATCAAAAATTCCTCATTATGTAAAATCTTGGAGATGGTTGCCTTTAGATAAAAAAACCATATTGTATTTTTACAAACAAAACAAAATAATTTTTTCAGATAAATCCGGTCCAATTTCTATTGCAGTTCTAACTGATTCTGAGCATTTTGATAAAATTTTGATTGTAACTTTAATTTCTGGCTCATTATCCAATACATTAGATCTAATTTTATACATACAAAACTATGGAGCGGAAAACAAATATCAAAAAATACAAATTTTAACTAGAGCCAAATTATCTACAATAAACACATTAGAACACAAAATTACATTTAATCTAATGAAAAAATCTTTGGTCTAATTCTCATTTACAAATCTGATTGTATTTTTTAAAATACCTAAATTCTCAATTTCCATCTCTACTTTATCCCCATTTTTAAGAAATACTGCATTAGGTTTGTTCAGCATTACTCCTGCTGGAGTTCCAGTTGAAATGATGTCCCCTTTTTCTAGAGTCATAACCTTACTTAATCTCGAAACTATTTCTGGTATTTTTATGAACATGTTACTTGTAGATGAATTCTGTCGTATCTCCCCATTAATTTTGGTTGTTAATTTTAAGTTCTGTGGATCTTTGATTTCATCTGCCGTTGTTATCCATGGTCCAGATGGTGCAAATGTATCAAAACTTTTCCCTCTAGTGAATTGCTTGTCTTTAAACTGAATATCGCGTGCAGATACATCGTTTAGTATCATATATCCAAATATTGCATCTACAGCTTGCTTTTCATTGATGTTTTTACAATTTTTACCTATAATCAAAGCTAATTCAACTTCATAATCCAACTGCGTAACAAAGTCTGGGCAAATTATGTCAGAACCTGTACCGTTTAAAGCAGTTCTAGGTTTTAGGACTATGGCAGGTTCATCAGGTGGCGATAAATTCTGTTCTTTTGCATGATCTATATAATTAAAAGCTAAACATATTATTTTATTTGGATTTGGAATTGGACTTAATAATTTAAATTTTGAAATGTTTTCTTCGTATGGTAGAGTATCAATTTTATCTTTGATTTCATCAAACCATCCATCAAAAAGAAAATCCTTGATACTTTGTGGAATTGGAACTCCTGTTTGATAAGTTATTTCATCCTTTGTTGCAACTCTATCTCCTTTTACAAAACCATATGTTTCATTATTTTCATGAACTAATCTTGCTATCTTCATAATTTTCTCACTTACTTGTGTGTAAAAATTGCCTGATTTTGTGAATCTTTTCTACAATATCCAAATCTAACAAATTGTATTTCTTCACCATCTTTTAATTCTAAATAATGGGGTTCTGTATAAACCTCTAATTCTTCTAAACTATCTTCATTAAATTTTTCATCAATAAACAATTGTTTTGGAATAAGAATTTTGATCATGTGGGCATCTTTCTGTGGAATCCATTGTATTTTTTGTATGTCTGAATTAGATTCACCTTCCATAAATTCTCCTAATAACTCTCCATTATTTTTTGATATTTTGATATTGCCTAATCCTAACAATCTGATTTGAGTACCTTTCATATTTTCAACGTCTTCTCCTGAAATGTAGAAATTCTCATCAATGTTGATTTTTCTTTTACCCATATTCTTTATTGGGTGATTGGCAATTTCTACAAATGAAAATGGTAATTTTTTAATTGTAAGTTTTTTTGGTTTGCTTACCATGAATAATCTAATACTATCCGCATCGACAAATTTTCTGTTAAATGACTCAAGAGCATCAAATGGTGCTAATGTATTTGCTTTAGTTAATCCTAATGATAAGATGAATTTTTTTATTGCTTCTGGTTTAATCCCTCTTCTTCTAAGTGACTCTAAAGTAGGTAATCTTGGATCATCATACCACGATACTTTACCTTCTTCAATCAATGGTTTAAGAATTCTTTTTGATATTGGCATTCCTTTGAATTCAAGTCTAGAAAAGAAATCTTGATATGGTTTTCGCATATTTAGTGCATCTAAAATAGCATCTATCAGCTCTTTTCTTAATTCAAATTCCTTTGAACGAAATGCATGGGTTACACCATCAATACTATCCTCTATTGCAACAGCAAAATCATAACTTGGCCAAACTCGATATTTGTTTCCAAGTGTGTAATGTTTTTCTTCTATTATTCTAAACAATACTGGATCTCTCATTACTGCATTATCTGCCTTCATATCTCCTCGAAATCTTACAATTGCATCTCCAGGCTTAAATTTGCTAAACATTTTCTCCCATCCTTTATTACTTTGTTTAATATCTCCTCTACTACATTTACAAGCTATACGCTCCCGTCTATTTTCACTAATATCCTCTCTTTTACAAGTACAAACGTAAGCCTTTCCAGAATTAATTAGTTCTATACCTTTTTCATAAAATATTTCCATATCATCTGAAGTATTTTTTATCACATCAAATTTTATTCCTAACCAGTCTAACCCAACTTTAATTGCAGCATGATATTCCATTCTTTCAGCTTCTGGATTAGTATCATCCATTCTTAAAATGAATTTTCCACCATACATTTTTGCATATTCTGCATTAATGATAGCTGCTTTAGCATGTCCTATGTGTGGATATCCGTTAGGTTCTGGTGGAAATCGAGTAATTACTTTTCCATACTCTGCATTTTTTAGTGGAGGAAGCCCTTCTCTTTCTTCAGTTTTTTCCTTTGGGATTAAAATATCTGGAAAATTTTCTTCAATCTCTTTTCTTTGTTCTTCAAATGATAATTGATTAATTTCAGAAACAATTGTCTTAATCTCTTCAGATATTTCTTTTACTCTTGTTCTAAACTCTGGTTTTGTTCCTAGGATCTTTGCTAATACAATTTTATCCTGAGTTTTTCCTTCATGTTCAAATGCATTTTGTAAAGCTATTTTTCGAATCTCTTTTTTTGTTTCTTCGTCCAAAGTATCTACCTATGTCTTGCTGTTTGCATTGCCTTTTTTATACTCTGTCTGATTTTAGGTAGATTCTCAATATTTTTCACGTACAGAAAAAATTCTTGGGTTTATTCTAAAATTCAATGTTATTTCATTTTCTGTATTGGAATTTCTAATAATTTACACCTAGAGTCAATTAACATACATTGTGAATGAATTTGCTCAACGGTGATAAATCCACATTTATGACAAAAAAATTCATTTTCTTTCTTACAAACACTGCATTTTTTATTCACTTCTAGTGTTTCACCACACTTTCTACATGACTCTATTCTCATTAATTTTCCAATCTCTTTAAACTACATTATACTTGGTCAGCTAGCAAGCTTACTTGTGTGATCTATGATTTACTCTACTCTATAATCTGCTAATGTATACTATAATCATGACAACAAAACTTGTTCAGGAAAACAATACCTGGAACAAAATGGTTCATGCACCATTCAAAAAAGTCGTAAAATTCGATCTTATTTGCATGGGTCTTGGAATCATGATGGGTATTGGAATGGGCGCTTACTTGGTTGCAGGAGCATAACCTCCTCACCAAATTTTTTATGTACTGTAACATATGATGATTATTGAATTTTGATCAAAAATTTGTTATCTAAATAAGAATGATCTGTTTAAAATAGAAAAACTTGAAAAATTATTAAAATAACCACAAGATATCTGCAATTATTTTTAACCAGCGATAAAGATGATTAATTGATGGCTGATCTCATTGATAAAACTGCAAACTATGTTTTAGATCTTGCTAGCCCTCAAAGGCTTAATATTTTATTTAAATTATTAAGTAAAGATTCTACTCCTACCGAAATTGCAAAGGAATTAGAATCAACCAAGCAAGAAGTTCATAGAAATTTTATTAGATTAGAAGAAAGTGGTCTTATTGAGAAAAAAAATAACGGAAAATACAGCACTACTACATTTGGAGAAACGGTTTGCACACAAGTTCCAACAATAGTTTTCTTTTCCCAAAATAGAAAATATTTTGAAGAACATACATTTATTGACATTCCTTACAAATTTAAAATTCGGTGTGGGCAGCTTGCAGTAAGTCAACATGTTAAAGGTATATCAAAAGTTTTGGAGCAATGGAAGACAATTTATAAAAATTCTAGGGAGTACATATATGAAATATTATCTGAAGCTCCTTTGGATCTTATCGAGCCTTTAGTCAAACAAATTAAAAAAGGAATTAAATTTCAGTATATCTTCTCTGAATCCACAGTAGTTCCTAAAGGAAGAAAGGATTTATTGAAAAAATTAGGATTTAACAATCTTATTGAAAAAGGATTGATAGAACGAAAAATGGCAAAAAATGTTCAGACTGTAATAGTTCTAAATGAAAAAGAGGCATGTGTTTTATTTCCTAAAAATGATGGTGAATCCGATCTTACTGAAATGTTTTATAGTGATGATCCTATGTTTCATGAATGGTGTCTCGATTATTTCCGATTTTGTTGGTATGGTTCAGATGAATTCATTGAGAGTAAGTTAAAAGAATAATTTTGTACTCATTTTCACATAATTTACATCATATCATTTTTTTGTAGGAATGAACTATACCACATAATGTCTAATGATGTTATGAGATCATTAATTATAATGATTCAAAACCACTATGGCGATACTGACATTTTATTAAGAATTTTAAATAATCTTAAAAATGAGAAGCCATTATTTCCACCAGACAAGGAATATCTGGATATTATTTTACAAAAATATTTTCCAAATGAAAAATTTTGAATTTTCAATATGTAAATTATTTTATTAAACTAAATTTTTTTTAAATCTATACGCTTCTTTTTACTACAAAATCTAAAAGATCTATTAATTCTGTTTTAGCAGTACCTGAATAATTTGAAAGCGATTTTTTTGCCATTTCTGCATAATGTAACGCCTGCATTCTTACCTCTTCTTCTATTCCAAGTGAACGAATAATATCTACAGCTTTTTCAAGCTCATTTTTACTTGCTTTTGTATTCCCGAATACTTTTAGAATCACTTTTTTATCTTCACCTTTTGCTGATTTTATTGCCATAAGAATTGGAAGGGATTTTTTACCTTCTCTAAGATCATTACCAACAGGTTTTTTTGTAATCTTTGAATCTCCCATTACACCAATAAGATCATCTGTAATTTGAAAAGCAATTCCTAAATTCTTACCAAAATTTGATAAATTTGAAATATCTTTTTGATTACCTGTTGCACAAATTGCACCCATCGAACAAGATACATCAAATAATGCAGCGGTTTTTTTACCAATCATTGTGATATACTCGTTTTGTGTAGGGATCCTTTTTTCTTCAGCCATTTTTACGTCTAATAATTGGCCTTCACATACATCTACACATGCCTTTGCCAATCTGGAAACTAATTGAACTATTGCATCGTTGGATAATTTTGCATTTGAAATAATTTGATATGCCTTAGAAAATAATACATCTCCAGCTAGTATTGCAATTGGCATTCCAAATTTTTTATGCACTGTGGGTACTCCATGACGCATTTCATCATTATCCATAATGTCATCATGAACTAAAGTAAAGTTATGTATCATTTCTACTGCACTAGCAGCAGGCATTGCAATTACTGTACTACCTCCTAATATTTGACAGCTCTTCATTACCATATGAGGTCTGAGTCTTTTTCCTCCATGGATGATGAGATGTGATGCTGCATCATATAGCATTTTAGGATCTCCTTTTATCTTGGAATTTAGATATCTATTGACAATTTTTGCATTTTTTTCAATCGTGCTTGTTTTTTTCATCTTATTAATCTCCATTTATCATCTGGAAGATGATTATGTATTGCTTTTTTCAATTCTGTTTGCAAATCTGAATTAATCCAAGATGATAAAACATCTTTATATTTTTCTAACATTTTATTTTCAGATCTGTCTAGAAATATCAATGCAATTAACATCCATGGACAATAAATTTTTGGATTGTTTTTAATTTCAGAAAGAAGTTCAGATGCTGAAATCCATTTTATCTCATCTATCTCTCCTTCTATCATTTTAAATTTAGTTGATTCATCAACAATCCCAATTAGAGTACCACAAATTTCGTTCTCAGAACCTATATTTTTGTAAGGTACATGATATTCAAACTTCATTAAATAATCCATCTTACAAGAAATACCCACTTCTTCAGGCATTCTTCGTTCAGCTGATGCTGTGTATGTCTCACCCTCTCTTGGATGACTAGCTACCGTTCCATCCCAATCTTCTGGCCATAACATTTTTTCTTTTGCTCTTCTTGTTAGAACCAATCTTCCATTTTTATCAAATAGCAAGGCTGTAAATGCTCTGTGAAGTTTTCCATTTGGTAAATGGCATCTTACCTTTTCTTCTGAACCTATAGGATTATCGTTTTCATCAACCAAAATTACATACTCATCAGACATTTTTTTTACCTCTGAACAATGTTCCTTCATACTTGTTGTTTTTAACCGCTTTCACTATTCTCTCTGGTTTGTTACCATTTACAAAAAAAACATTCATTCCACTTTTTGCAATGTTAGATGCTTCATCTACCTTTCTAGTCATTCCTCCTGTTACATCCATTTTATTTTCAGAAATTTTAGGATTTTCTCCTTTTAATTCATAAATTAATTTTTTAGTTTTTAGATCTGAGTATAATCCATCTTCGTTTAAAGCAAAAATTACTAATCTTGGTTTTAAAATTTTTGCTAAATGAGTCATTATTTTATCTCCTGATAAAATGTATGTTTTCTTATTTCCATACCAAAGTGCATCTCCATACGTGATCGGTATTAATCCTGATTTTGCAATTTCAGTTATTTCTTTTACTTTTTTTATCACTGGAATATTTCCTGACATAAAATCCGTTGGAGGAAGAGAGTATGGATTTAGCTTATTTTTTACAAATACATTTAATATTATTTTGTTAAGATCAATCATTGAATTTTTAACTACAGATACTCCATGTATGTCATATCTATTTGGTTTAGTATGCATATCATATTTTACAGACCAATAATGCCCAAATGATCCTCCTCCATGAACAATAATGATTGGTTCATCAATTTTCTTCAAATTTTTTGCAATATTTTCTACAACTTTCTTTCTAGGACTAAGCGGTTTTTCTTTATTTGTGATAATAGAACCTCCTAGTTTTATGAGAATCATGCAGACATCAAATACCTAGTCCATTAAAAAGTATCCAATCCTTTAAAATCGATTTTTACAGAAAAGCATTCATAATCATTCATCTTTAATTCCGAAATAATTTTTTCTAAATTTGATTCATCGGATAAAGCAATAATACATCCACCTCCACCTGCACCCGTAATTTTTGCCCCAAACGATGAATTTTCTGCTTTTTCTATCATTTTTCGTAATTTTTCATTAGAGATACCTATAATTTCTAAAAATTTTTGATTGTCCTTCATACATTTACCCAATCCTTGTAAATCATTATTTTTTAACATGATTTTAACACGATTTACTAATTCTAATTCTTTTTGGCACATGATGGAAAATTTTTCTTCATTTTTTTCTTTGAATTGCTTAACATTTGATACAACCACTTCTGTTGAATGCTCAATGTTAGAATTTGCAATAACTAGATGAAAGTTTGGTTCAGATTTAATTTGAGAGAATCCTTTTTCTTTATCATATTCCATCAGTCCACCAAACGTACACACTGTACAATCTGCTCCAGATGTATTTTGAAAAATTGTTCTTTCTGCCTCTATAGCTAACTCTAAAATTTTTTCTTTACTAGTTTTTTCAAATAATTTGGATATTGCGGCTGCACCTGCTACACAACATGCAGATGAGGATCCTAATCCTACCCCTGATGGAATTTCTGATTTTACATAAATCTTAATTCCCTCTGATTGATTATATTTTTTAATCATTTTATTTGCTAAATATACAAATGGTTTTAATGGTGAACTTATTTCATTCATTGATTTATTGAGTGAAACTTCTAATTCTCCGATGTTTGACTTAATTATAATTTTGTTTTCAGGAATTTTTTCAGCTGTGACTGTAACTCTTTTATCAATAGCACAAAGAATTGCTTTTATTCCATACACAACAAAATGTTCTCCAAAAAGAATGACCTTTCCAGGTGCAGAGGCTTTAGAAATCAAGTGAAAATGATCGACCCATATCCAACAACAGAACTCTTATCTCCTGAAATATCTCCACTTGTAGCATATTTTAATAACTCTCCTTTTGTTGCACCGATCTCTTTACATGCAATCATTGTTGATGCGATGGCACCATATCCACATGCACTAATGTCTTTTTTATGTAAAATATCATAAAATCTGTCTACATCTAACTCTAAAATAGGCTCAATTAATGCTGCATCTTGTTCATATGCAAACTTGTTAGACTCGTAATGTGTAAAATCTGAAGAACCTATGATCATGACTTTGTTTTTCTGAGCTATTTTTGCCACAGCAATACCCACTTTAATTGCAATTTCTTTACTCTGATTTATTAAAGCAATGGGAACTATTTTGAAATTTGCTGCAATCTCTTGTAATATTGGAATTTGCACTTCAAGACTATGTTCTCTTGAATGAGAAAAATTATCTATTTCAATTACATCTGTTAATTTTGAAATCTCTTCTGCAATTTCAGAATTAACTTCGATTTCTCCTAGAGGCGTTTCCCATTTAGTATCTGTCATTGTTGCTACACTACTTCCTATTCCCCAATGGTTTGGTCCTATGATGATGAATAGATTCGGTAGGTCTGAAGATATTTCATAAAATGAGTTACATGCTATTGGACCTGAATACACATATCCTGCATGTGGGCAAATCACTCCAAAAATTTTTTTTTTGATATTTGATGGTGGGATTTTACCTGGACCGAAATTATGTAGAAAACATTCTTTGATTACTTTTTTTAATTCTTTTTTTTCATTTGGATAGAACATTCCGGCTACTGCCGGCGTTCTAATTTGCATTACTCTATTTCCTCTTCCGTTATCTTTGTTTCAAAATCATCGATTTCGTATTTCATTGGTTCATCTTCTTTTAATTCTCCTCTTTCGATGAGAATTTGACGAACCAATAACCAATATACTGTGGCAAGAGCTTTTCTTCCTCTGTTGTTTGCAGGAATAATTACATCAAGTTTTGATGTAATGTTATCTGTATTTGAAATTCCAATTACTGGAATACCGGCATTTGTAGCTTCTGTAATTGCTTGTACATCTACTTGAGGATCGGAAATTAAAACTAATTTTGGTTCAATATAATATGGTAAAGATGGATTTGTAAGAGTTCCAGGCATAAATCTGCCAAGTAATTTTTTAGAACCTAGCATTTCACAAAATTTCTCAATTGGAGTATTGGCATACTGTCTAGCTGAGCATACAATTAGTTTATCTGTTCCTAAACGATTGATAAATTTAGCTGCTATTTTGATTTTTTCTAATGTTATATCGATATCTAACATGTAGAGTCCTTCAGGACTGGCTTTTGTGATAAACGGAGTCATGAATTTCGTCTTTACTGGAGTTCCTACTCTGATTCCAGTAGATAGGATCTTCTTTTTGATATCTGTGGATTCTGTTTGTTCACTCATAGCGATTTTAAATCTCTGCCATACCGCGTATTAAATCATGCTCTGATAGGCGTATAAGCTCATTTAACTTTGCGACCCTTTCTCCACCTACTATGCCAACTTTGAGCATTTTTGACTTTGTTGCTAATCCTATATGAGCAATATGCGAATCTGTAGATTCTCCAGATCTATGTGATGTGATTAATTTTATATTATTTTGATTAGCTACTTTAGCAAATTCAAATGCATCGTAAAGACTACCAGCCTGATTGACTTTTAGGATTGCAGCATTACATGATTTCATGTTGATTGCCTTTGTTAGAATGTCTTTATTTGTAACCGTTAGATCATCTCCTGTTACTAATGTTTTTGGAAATTTAGCAGTTAATTCTGCCATGTCTTCAAAAGCTTCTTCGTGAACTGCATCTTCTGCATAAATTAATTTATATTTTTTAATAATATTTGCTGCAAATTCAATTTGTTCTTCTGAAGAATTCACAAATCCCGCTCTTTCGTAAACATATTTTTCTTTTTCTTCACTCCATTGGGTAGATGATGCAAAGTCTACTCCTAATGCCACTTCTTTACCTAATGTAAATCCCAAATTCTCACAAGCTTTTGCTGAAAGTTCTAATGCTTTTTCATTTTTTAGTTTTGGAGCCCATCCTCCTTCATCCCCTCGTCCATTAGTAAAACTTGGATCTTCTTTTTCCAAAATACGACGTAATTCCTTATGAACTGCCAAATTAGTTTCAATTGCATCTCTAATTGTTTTTGTTCCTATGGCACAAATCAAAATTTCTTGTATATCTGGAGTTCCTGGTCCTGCATGCGCTCCTCCTCCTAAAATATTTCCTAAAGGAAACGGAAATTTGAAAGATGATTCTGATGATAATGTTTGAAACAAAGAGGTATCCTTTGCTTTTGATGCTGATTCCATTGAAGCAATACTTACTGCAAATGCAAGGGCGCCCCCAATTTTTGCATAATTTGAAGATTGATCTATACTTCTTAGTGTATCATGTATAGTCTTCAAATCTGATGATTCTAAACCAATAAATTTTTGAACATTCTCATTTAACATTCTAAGGCTTTCTTCAGGTTTTTCATTTGGGAAACTTACTGCTTCATACTTTCCAACGCTTGCTCCCGAAGGTGCACACACTCTACCTAGAAATTTATTTTCTGATATAATGTCAACTTCAACAGTTTTACTTCCGCGACTATTGTAAATAATACGTCCATTAATGGATGTTATTTTTGACAAACTATTCTAATTCTGATTGGACTTCTTGGTGTCTTCTTTGGATTGCTTCATAAAATGGAATAACCTGTTGAATAGTTTCCACTGTAGTCAAAAGCATTCTTCTACAACAATATCTGTTAATTCCCAAAGAATCTAGTCCTTTAGCTGGATCTTCTCCAGATCTTACTTTATTTTGATAATCTTCATACTTATCAGCAATTAAATTTCCACAGGTAAAACATCTAACAGGAATTAACATACGTACAAAAAAGTAATCAAGGATTATAAAAACCATACAAGGATTTTTTATTGCGGGTGTCGCCCAGCCTGGCCAAAGGCGCTAGCTTGAGGGGTTAGTCTCTTAGGAGTTCGTGGGTTCAAATCCCATCACCCGCATATTATTTGATTTAATGTAGATTCTATTTTTGAAGTTTGTTTAATGCTGCAATCAGATCTGAACGTCTTTTCTCTTCAGTAATTGCACCTCTTACATCATCAATTAAAATACGATCTACGTCTATTTTTCTTCTAGCTTCTTTTACCACTTTATCATACATTGAAAATGGATACAAATTCAAATACAGATTTTCCATCACTTCAAAAATTCTTGTTGCATCATCAATATCTCCAATCCTAATTTTATCAAAAATCATTCTTTTTAATTCTCCTATACAATCTAATAATCCTAAAACATATGATTCTGGCATTACTCCTAATTCTTTTTCTGAAGGAATTTCCTTTTTTTCAATTATGGCGATTAATGATGCAGCCTCGACAAATTCTTGTTCAGGTGTAATCATATATTTTTGAAGATCAGGTGTAGTTTTTTTCTTATATTTTTTTAACAAAATATCTGCTTGTTTAAGATAATTTTTTGCTATTTTAATATCCCCTTTATGGGACGATATGATTGATTTGCTAGAAATAATTATTACTTCTCTTGTATTTTTTAATAAAAATTCTCTAGCATCCTGAATTTCTGCTAAAGATTTTGCAATTTTATTTAAAGATGGCTTTACTTTCTTTAATGTCATGTTGGTGTATGGCAAAAGCCTAGAATAAATCATTTGCCAAAGCTCTTATTTTGGAATATTTCTTTTCTATATTATGGAGATAACTGTAGATCAAATGTATCAAATAGAAAATAATGGTCATGCTATGGGTTTTTTAAAAAAATTTATGATGGAAAATGCAGGAGCTGCAGCTGTACGACGATTAGTTGAAAAATTTGATGTCACGTCAAAAAATATTTTGATTTTTGTGGGTATGGGTAATAATGGCGGTGATGGTTTAGTTATGGCAAGACATCTTTCCGGATATGGAGCTATAGTGACAATACAACTTTTAGGATCTCCTGATAAAATAAAAACTGAAGAAAGTTCTTGGAATTGGTCTATTTTAAAAAAAATGCCTTCTGTAAAATTACTTAGCGGTGATAATTTACATTTTGATTTTATTCCAGATGTAATTATTGATGCAATATTGGGTACTGGAATATCTGGTGAAATTAGGGAGCCATATGTATCTGCAATTAATTACATTAACAATTCTAGTTGCTTCAAGTTTGCAGTAGATGTTCCATCTGGATTGGATCCACAAACAGGAGAAACTGCAAATATTTTTGTAAAATCTGATATGACAGTAACATTTCATAAAATGAAACAGGGTATACCAAAAAGAAAAGATTTGACTGGTGAATTATATGCAGAAAAGATAGGAATTCCTCCAGAGGCTGAAGAGGGAGTATTATGAAAGTACATCAAATTCAAGTTGGGAACATGCAGAATTTTACTTATGTCGTAGAGGATGAAGAGACCGATGAGGCTATAGTGATTGACCCTTCTTGGGATCTTGAACAAATTGAACAAATCATCCAACGAAATAATTTAAAAATAAAATATGTCATAAACACTCACCATCATTTTGATCATACTCTAGGAAATGAGGGTATGGTGAAATTAACCAATGCACAAATAATTCAGCATGAAAAATCAGAATTAAAACATGATATTGCTGTAAAAGATGGCGATGTAATTGAATTTGGGAATTCAAAGTTGACTGTTTTACACACTCCAGGTCATTCAAAAGATAGTATGTGTTTAATTGGAGATGGGAAAATTTTTTCTGGCGATACTCTTTTTGTAGGAAATTGTGGACGAATAGATCTACCTGGAGGAAGTGCCAAAGAATTGTATCACAGTCTTTTTGATGTTCTTTATTCATTAAATGACGATCTAATCCTTTACTGTGGACATAATTATGGAAATTCTTTAACATCTACTATTGGAAAAGAAAAGTTGACTAATTTTGTCATGCAAAAACGAACTGAACAAGAGTTTCTTGACATGATGGGACAATGAGCTATTTAGATGATTTTGAATTTTTTGGTAATGTGAAGAAAGCCCAAGATTTTGTTGATGGTGTTAAATCTGGAAATTTTTTATTCTCACTTGCAATATCTTATACTGAGACTTGTGAAATCCCCGGCATAACATTTGCTGGTGCTGACAAAGATTCAATAAAATTTACTCCTCCGGCAGACGCAGAATATCTTTACTATGGTTATTGTAAAACTATAGATAAAATTCCAATGACCCCTGACGGTAAACCTACACCTGGTTTACTTACAAAGACAGCATTAGAATCATGTAGCATTCCACATATAGTAATTAATGCTGGAAGTAAGATTTCTCCCCAACTGCCTTTTATACAAACCGATTTGTTACATGGACAAAATATTTCAGTTGAATCTGCAATGAATAATTCTCAAGTATCGCTGGCAGTAGATTATGGTAGAATGGTGGGAAGAACTTTAGCTTCAATGACTGATTGTTTGATTATAGGCGAAAGTATTCCGGGTGGTACAACCACTGCACTTGCTGTATTGCGTGGATTAGGATTCAAAGCTAATGTAAGCTCTAGTATCCCAAATAATCCTGTAGAACTAAAAAATCAAATTGTAAATACTGCATTAGAAAGAATAACTTCAAACAATCCCTATCATATAATATCTGAAGTTGGTGATCCTATGATTGCTTTTGTAACTGGTATGTTAAGCTCAGCATCTGAAGTGACCAAAGTAATGTTGGCGGGTGGTACACAAATGACTGCCGTATTGGCATTTGCCTCAAAAATTGGTTTCAATGAACAAAACACTGCTATTGGAACTACTTCCTATATCATTGATGATGAAAGTGCAAATTTTAAATCACTTGTTTCAGAAATTGCTGATATACCGGCAATAGCTGTAAACCCTGGACTTGTAAATTCAAAGTTTTCTGGACTAAAAGCATTCTCACAAGGATATGCAAAAGAAGGAGTTGGTGCAGGCGGTAGTATGATTGCGTCAATGATCAAAACTGGAAGCAATGCATCTAATTTTTTACCATTAGCCGAAAAAGAGTACCATAGACTTTTTACTTCACTGTGACTGATTTAGCCAAATTCCTTGGATAATCTGGATCTGTATCTTTTTCAATTGCAGCATAATATGATAACAATTGTATTGGAATTGTTTCTGAAATTGGATAGGTCAATTCACTAGTTTTTGGAATTTCTATCCAATAATCATAAACATCGCTTTTTTCATCTGATATGCCGATTATCTTTGCACCACGTGCTTTAATTTCTCTAGCACTCGTTAATGTATCCGAATATGTAGAATCCTTTGGATTAATTATTATTACAAAAACATTGGAATCCATAAGTGCCAGAGGCCCGTGTTTTAATTCCCCTCCAGCAATTCCTTCTGCATGAATGTATGTGAGTTCTTTTAACTTCAAAGCTGATTCTATAGCTATTGGATAATGAACTCCTCTACCTAAAACGTAAATATCTGAGATTTCTTTAATTTCCTTAGCAATGTTTCTTACTTGAGCATGATTTTCAAGAATCTTTGAAATTGCATTTGAAATTTCTTTATAATCTATAACAAAATTTCCATTACAAATCACTTCTACTAATTTGTATATTATAATAATTTGTGATGTGAAACTTTTTGTTGCAGCAACTCCTATCTCTGGACCACAATTCATGCCAATAATGAAGTCTGATTCTCTTGCCAAAGATGATGTAAGCGAATTTACTATGGATATGATCTTGCATTTCTCTTTTTTAGCAATATTCACAGCTTCTAACACATCTGCACTTTCACCACTTTGAGAAATTGCAATTAATGTTGACTCTGGTTCAATTATCTGAGATGAAAATTGTAATTCACTTGAAATTATGGTGTCTACCTTAATTTTTGCATATTTTGCTAAGATTTGTTTTGCTATTAGCGCTGCATTATAACTAGTTCCGCTTCCTGTTATGTAGATATTATTTGAATTTTTAATATGATTTCCTGCATTTTTTATGGCATTTTTAGTATTCTCTCCTGATTTGAATATGATATCAGGTTGTTCTGAAATTTCTTTTAATGTAAAATGTGCATAATCTCCTTTGTATGCATCTGCAAATTCTTTTGATACTTTAGTAATCTGTTGTTTTACAATATTTCCATTAAAATCAAAAATTTCCAATTTATCTTTTTCAATTAAAACAAAATTTCCATTTTCAATGTATATTGCATTATCTGTTTGTTCAATGAATCCTAAAACATCACTTGATAGAAAATAGCTGTTTTTTCCGATTCCTACAATTAATGGTTCATGGAATCTTGCAGCAGCCATTTGACCATTCTCAAACATTGCAACAAATGCATAATTCCCTTTCAACTCTGATACTGTTTTGATTATTGCATCTTTGACATTCTTGATCTTCTCATAATTTTTTTGAAGAAGATTAGCTATTACTTCGCTATCTGTTTCGCTTTTGAAAATATATCCCTCTTTTTCTAATTGTTTTTTTAATTCTTCAAAATTCTCTATAATTCCATTGTGTACTATTGCTAATTTTCCAGAATTGCTAGGATGTGGATGTGCATTGACATCTGTAACTTTTCCATGAGTTGCCCATCTAGTATGGCCTATTCCAATTTTTCCAGGTAATGAATCAAGTTGAATCTTGGAATTTACCTCCTCTACTTTTCCAGTTCCTTTTTTTAATTCAATTTGACTATTTGATTCAGTTGCAACCCCTACACTATCATATCCTCGATATTCCATTCTCCTTAATCCTTTGACTATTATGGGTGCTGCTACTTCATTTCCATAATACCCGATAATTGAACACATAGTTGATCTATTTTATAATGTGAGGGGTTATTTACTGTTAGACTTGTTTTTTATTATTATTTGGTTGAAGAACTTTCTACGGCATCTTCAGATTCTTTGGCTGCATCTATGTCTGAATTAACTTCTTGAGTTGTTTCTGGTTTTTTAGTACTTTCTAACATACTTGGAATGTTAGATTCAGGTGAAAAGTGAATATTCTTTTCCTCTTCAAGTGTTACAATATATGATGGGATGTCTACCTTTCTATCTCCAATCATTATGTGTCCATGAATTACTGCTTGCCTTGCTTGATAAGGTGTTTTAAATCCGAATTTTCTTGTTACAATTGTTTGTAGTCTACGCGAAAGTAAATCGTTAACTTGGAGATTCAACACATCATCTAATGTTGATTCATTACTTACCAGTCCAATTCTTGATAATGATTTCATCAAAATTGGTTCTTTTTCTAATCTAATTTCTTGTCTTAATGCAAGTAGTGATCTTGCTTGATGTCTAACTCGAGATAACTCTGTATGAGCTTTCCATAATTCTCTTTTTGATCTTAAACCAAAAGTTCCAAGAGTTTTTAATTCATCCATTTTTAATTCGTAATTTAGTGGTCTTTTTGGTTTTCGCCACATACGTCTTGGATATTTAGGATCTCCCAATCAATTCACCTATTTCTTTTTCTCCGCAGGTGCTGCTTTCTTTTCTTCAGATGGTTTAGCTGCTGCAGGTTTTGCTGTTGCTGTTGCACCAGCTGCAGGTGCTGCTGCGGCTGCTGCTGCAGGTGCTGCTGCGGCTGCTGCTGCAGGTGCTGCTTTACCAGCTTTTGCAACTCCAACAGCTCCTCCTTTTCTGCCTGTAGTTCTAGTACATTGTCCTCTAACTTTTAATCCATACATGTGACGATAACCTCTCCAACTGTTTGTGATCCTTTCTCTTTCGATATCATTTCTTAATGTAAAAGGAATATCTGATGTTAACAGATGCATATTTGCTCCAGTTTCTATATCCTTTCTTCTGTTAAGAAACCATGCTGGAAAATTTCCTGCTATGGGATTAGTAATTAATTTTTCAATTGATTCAACATTGGCTTCAGATAGAAAACCGATGTTTGTATTAGTGTTAATTTTTAAAGTATCTAAAATTGCAGTAGCAAAATTATATCCAATTCCTTTAATCTGGGTTAATCCGACAATAGCCTTTTTAGCTCCTGGAATGTCATTCCCCACAATCCTAACAATGTGTCTATATTCTTGAGTACTCAAGTATTCCAAAATTCTTAGTTACCCCGATAAAAACCATGCTAGGCGTCAATTCAAAGCATTTCAATTAGGAATTGATAATGATTATTCCTAATTTGTATCTCTTTAGGTCTATTTTAGTCACGATCTAATATGCACATAATACTTTCAAATTTATCTAAAGTCTGAATCTTCTGTCCAGTTTCTACCGTGTACATTCCATTGACTACATTTACAGCACTTTTTCACTCCTCTTTGAGCATCAATTTCAATACAGAAACAATGTTCTCCTTTTCCAGAAGGGTCTTTGAGACATAACTTTTGCATTATTTGCAATTATTTTTTTTATTAATTATCTTATTGGTATTCTAATGACTATAATTTTGAATTAGATAAGTTATAAATTCACATGAACATTTAGGAATAAAATGGATGATACATTTGATCGCGAAAAAGTAGTTGACTGCATGTTTGATCCTGTAACCTCATCCATTTTAGCTGAACTAGAAGATAGTGAAAAGGAATGTTCTTTCTTAGCAGAAAAATCATCTATTTCTGAAAGTGATGTTTTGGAAAGACTTTCTTACTTAATTGAAAAAGGGTTTATTTTTAAAAATTCAATTAATGGAAAATTTGTCTTTTCTGCAAATACTGAAAAATTAACTCAAATCGTAGAAAACAGTGATACCTTTAATGCAACAATTGAAGGCTTAGAAAAAATGGATAGCTATCTTAACTAAAAGATCTCTTACGATTTTTTATTGCATACATTGGAACAATAATCATTCCAATTAATCCAACTATGAGAACATATAGAGAAATAAATCCTAATGATTTCTTACCTGCGTCAGGTTCTGGTCCTATGACTCCAAAGATCTTAATTTCTTTATCATTTGTATTTTCGATAACTAATTTGTATGTGCCAGATGTAGTAATTTTGAACTGCCCTTCAAAGTCTTCTTCATTGATTGATTGTGATTCTATTTCAACATCAAATGGATCTAGTATTTTTGCTTTAATTCCTTTAGAATCCATTATTTGAATTGCATATATTCCATTTTGTGTCTCATTATCTAACTCAGCTGGAATTGTCAAACTTTCTCCGACCTTAATTTGTCCTTCTCCCTTGATCAAATCCTCAAAAATTACTTGATTTCCATAAAATGACAAAATTATTCCTGTACATACTATACCTCCCACAATCACAAAAAAAATACCGGTTCTTTGCATGTTCTGCTTGTGATATTCTTTAGTTTAAACCTAATTTTTTTTTGACTTGAATTCATTCTATAACCAAAAGTTAGATTGTGCTAAAAAAGTTAGCCTAGGCTAACTTTTAAATAAACAAATCCTGCATGATGATTATACTTGAAATTTAATCGTTCGAACGTTATGATCCTAGTAATTTTTGTAATTTTTGGAATTTCAATAATAATGATTTTTCCAGCAATATCTGAGGCTCAATCCGAGCAGAAAACATTTGTTACTCATTCTGGTGCAGTTGTAACGACATCTGGTGAAGTACTTGATCCGCTTTACACTGTATCATCTGTAGAGTTTGATCCAGATGAATATTTAAGAAATTTTGAGTATGGAAGATTATCGGTATCTGAAACTGGACAAACAATTCGTGATTATACAATAATCGCAGAAGATGATAAGATTCAAGAAATTTCTCCTGGAATATTTTACAATGTTTGGACTTTTAATGGAACTGTTCCTGGTCCTACAATAAGAGCTACTGAAGGTGACCTTGTTAGAGTTCATTTCATAAATAATGGTTCAAAAGAACATACTATACATTTTCATGGAATTCATCCAGCTGGAATGGATGGTGTTTTTGAACCTGTAGGTGGTAATGGCGGCCAATTTATTTATGAATTTGAAGCTGGTCCTGTTGGTGTTCATCCTTATCATTGTCATGTGATGCCACTTGAAGAACACATAGTTCATGGTCTTTATGGTGTCTTCATTGTTGATCCTAAGGAAAAACGTTCACCCGCTGACGAAATGGTGATGGTCTTAAATGGGTTGGATACTGATTTTGACACTGAAAATAATTTTTATGCCGTAAATACTATCCCATTTTATTATCAACACCATCCAATCCAGATTAACACCAACGAATTGATTCGAGTCTATGTTGTTAATATGGTAGAATTTGATCCAATAAACAATTTACATCTTCATGGTAATTTGTATAAGTATTATCCAACAGGAACTGATCTTGTTCCATCATTTTACACTGACATGATAACATTATCACAAACTGAACGTGGCATTATGGAATTTGAATACGAATATCCTGGAAAATATCTATTTCATGCCCATAAGGTAGAGTTCTCTGAAAAAGGATGGGTTGGAATATTTCTTGTAAAGGATAATCCTGACAAGAATTCTCAGAAGGTAGAATATGGAACTTAGTGATAATTCATCTAAAATCAAGATTATTGTTAGTGGCTTAATTCCATTTGCATTTGTAATCATTATGATGGCCTATATTTTCGGACCTGGTGCTGATTTGTTAGATTTAGGAATACCATTACCTGAAATAACTATTGAAAAAGTAGATTTTCATGATTCTGAAATTCGAGCAACCGTAAGAAACACTGGACCAATTCCAGTTGAGATATCAATGGCAGATGTCAATGATAGAATTCAACCTGCCGCAGTAGAACCAGATAGGTTTCTTGAACGATTCGAATCAGCTCTGGTTAGAATTCCATTTGAATGGAATGAGGCTGAACCATACATCATTGGAATTACTATAGGTGATGGAACACGATTTGAAAAAGAGATAGAAGCAGCAGCTCCTGCACTAGAGCCAACTATAGATCTTGCAATATTTTTTGCAATAATTGGAACTTATGTTGGAATAATACCTATAATGATAGGATTACTTTGGCTTCCTTTCATTAAGAAAATTAGCAAACAAAAATTCCATTTCTTTTTGGCATTAACTGCAGGATTGTTATTTTTCTTGGCAATTGATTCAATTGAAGAAGCAGTAGACGTATCAAATGAAAGTCTAGCTGGAAGCTTCAATGGAATTTTGCTTATTGCAACAGTAATTGTATTATCTTTTCTAGGATTGCTTTATTCAGGAAACAAACTTGTTTCAAGAGCCAACTCTTCCAAGCTTGCAAAACCTGTTGCAATTGCATTAATGATATCAATTGGAATTGGACTACACAATTTTGGAGAAGGATTAGCAATTGGTGCATCTGTTGGTTTAGGTTCTGTTGCATTTAGTACATTTTTGATTGTGGGCTTTGCTTTGCACAATACTACTGAAGGTATTGCAATTGCAGCGCCAATGTCTAGAGGAAAATTAATGATTAGAAAACTAGCCGCCATGGGAATGATTGCAGGCGCTCCAGCTATTTTTGGTGCATGGCTTGGTGGTTTTGTATATTCTCCATTTACATCAATAATCTTTCTTTCAATAGGTGCAGGCGCAATATTTCAAGTAATTATTGTGATTTTGAAATGGATTAGAGATGAGGGAGATAGTACTCTTTCTAGTGCTTCTGTAGCCTCTGGATTTGCCATAGGCATGTTAGTTATGTACCTGACAAGCATCTTAATCTAATCTGGTTCTGGATGTATTGTAATTACAGCATTTTTAATCTGAGTTCTTATGACATGTTCTATTTCAGATGTCATATCGTGAACTTTTTCAATAGATAATTCTTTGTCAAATGAACAATCGATATCAATTTTAAGAATATTTTCAAAATTTAAAGAAACTATTCGTCCTATTTTTTTAATTACAGTATATTGTTCTAAAATTTCTCTTATCTTTTCTTCTGTAATCTTATCTTCTACATTCAAATTTTTTGGAACTGTTAGAAATGGTTCAAGATGAATAGTTACATGTTCAATTTCAGGAATGTTTTCTTGAATTTTTTGTTCAATTTTCTCTGATATTTTATGAGCCGAATCAAGGTTGATTTCATTATCTACCATGACATGTAAATTTGAGTAAGTCTTTCCTTTAGTCTTATGAGATATAATATTATGAACTTCTTTAACTCCCTCTACACTTTTTGCGATGTCGTTAATTTTTGCATTTAGAGGCACGTTTTTCCAATTTGGCTCAAAATGAATAGTGATTGACGCGTTAGATAATTTCTTTTTAATGTTTTTTTCAACTGTACTGCTGATTTCATGTGCTCTATCAAAACTTGTATCGCCTCTTAGAGATATTGTGACATCTGTAAATATTACATCTCCGGATTTTCTCATTAAAATTGTTCCAACTTCTATCACTCCTTCGGTATTCAAGACAATTTCTTTTACTTTTTTTACAAGTTCTGGTGATATGATATCTGTTAAATCTAATGCAGTTCTATGAATTAATTTCAAACTAAGTATTACCAAAACAACTCCAAGAATTAATGCGGCAATAAAGTCTCCATTATAAAATCCATATACTACTAACACAATTCCCGCTATTGCAATTACTGTTGAACCAAGATCCATAAATGCATGATAGAAATCGGCTTTGAGAGTAACCCCTCCAATTTTTTTAATTGATCTTCGAAGAAGAACTATTCTAAAAATATCAATTCCGATTGTGTATAATCCACCAATAATTGCAAACATGCCAGGTAATGTATTATGTACTGGATTCTGTAATCTGTGAATTGATTCATAAATGAAAAATATCGCTATAAGAAAAATAGCAATTCCACCAATAAGTCCTCCAAGCGATTCAATTTTTCCATGACCATAGGTGTGTTCTTCATCAGGAGGTTTTATTGCGTATCTAGCAGCTAAAAGTAGTATTGCAGTCACAACACTATCTAATAGGGCATGAATACTATCTGTAATCAGACCAAGACTATTCGAAATTAAACCAAAAACTAATTCAACTATAAATGCTGAAAAAATGGCTACTAATGAAATCTGTAAAACCTTTGTTTTTTGTTCCAACATTTCTACCTCTTGGTAACCCTCTCATGTATTACAAGTATTCTAAATGCAATTCATACGACAAGATTATTTGTGATAAACGTTGTTTTTCTTTATGATGAGTCACAAATATGTAATTTTACTTGGCATTTTTTCATCCATACTGTTAACCCCAATTATTAGTGTAGAAGCAGCCAGCAATCCTAATCTATTTGTTTCAGCAGAGAACTCTCAATTTAACAACCGATTTTCTGGCTCTATGGTGGTTGAAGTTGTAATCCGCGACACAAATCTTCATGATACAGACCAAGGAAAAGGCGAACCCGACGTCACACTTAATGGTAAATCCTTACGAATGATTCAAGCAACTGATGGCAATTGGTATGCATATTTTGCAAATGTTGATAAAGCAAAAATAGCTGATTCTACCCAATCTACAACTTCTGGTAAAGGCTTAGACTTTGGTGTTTTTTGTAGTAGGGATACTGCATCATCTGTTTTTGGAATCTCTCTTTCTGAAACTGATGGTTTTGCAGTCCCAGGCAACAATGGTCTATCTGGTTTTACAAATGGCGTTTCATCATTTAATCAGTGTACTGGAACACTAACAAGCTCTACTAATCTTAACAATGTTGTAAGAAATCCACAGTCAATTAACACCAACTCCAATATTCCAACTGGTCAAATTGGATTGGATTCTGATGCATGGCCTTTAATTCAACTCTTCTCTTTTAGTGATGTCCAAATTCAATACAATGCCGGTGGAAACCCACAAAGTGTTTATCTTGAATACGACGAAAGTTCAAACATCTCTCTAACACTTGATAGATCAATATATCCTCAGAATTCACAAGTTTTTCTAACTGTAAATGATTTTCAATTAAATCAAGATCCAACAGATGAAGATTCATGGACATTTAATGTTAATTCCCCCCTTGCTACTTTTTACCAAGCATTTGATACTTCGGGTTCAAATTCTGCAAATGGTACTTCTGGATTAGTGAATTTGAACACTAATCTCTCAAATTTGGGTTTTAAAAATAATGGACAACTTTCAATTAATTTGGGAAATATAATGGAATTAACATCAAATGATAAGCAGCCTAGTACTTTTGTTGATGATGATATCCCCGGAAATCAATTTTCCAAAATTGTTACTTTAGTAGAAAATGGTCCAAACTCTGGAATCTTTGATAGTGTTGATAATGGTGATGAATCTGTTGTTAGAATTCTTGCTGACGCCCCAAGAGGTCAAAGTGGGCAAATAGACTATAATCAAAAATCTACTTCTGTTCTTACAGGTTCTTCAACATCTTCAATTTCAATAAAATCTACCTTGACTGTTGGAGAAGGTACTAAATCACTTACACCAGGCAAAAAATTTCCTGTAACTTTAATAGATTCTGATCAAAATATCAACTCTGCAAGTAGAGATCATTTAGATATTTTTAGAGATTCATCTTTAATTCCTACCTTAAAGATTGGAAATCCAACAACTCTTGGCAATGCAAATGATGTACAGTTTCATTCTTCTGCCACCGCATTAAATGCCGGTGATACATCTAACTCGTCAATACCTGACAAAAACTCTGCAAGATTGTTCATTGATACGTCAAATGTGGCAATTCCAACTTTTAAACAACTATCATTGAATCTTGGTGTTTCTGCATCAATCTTACAATCGCTTTTCATAGATTCATCTATTTCAAATAACGATGGTACTAACTGGATAAATTACGATCTTAGATCTTTTGAAAATGATTTTGGAATCACAGATTTTACAGATACGTCAATCACTCTATCTTTTGGAACTTTGGGTTCTTTACCAATAACTATAGTTGATTCTGGTGATCTGTCTTCATCCCATGGACTTGTTCAATTAGATGATGCCGATATTCAGCAACTATCTACTAGGAGTGGAATTGTATATCTTGTAATAAATTTTGATTCAAGTAATAACACTCCCACAGTTGGAAGTATTTCTGCAGAAAAAAATAAACAACCGATAGTTTTTGATTTCTTTTCGTTTGGGTTATCCAATAACAATGATATCAATAATGCCATTTACAGATTTGAATTAGAAGAGACAAGTGATAACTCTTCAAAATTTGTTGGTACTCTTGAATATGCTGTAGCTAATCAACTCAACATTTTAGATCCTAATTTCATTAAAACATTAAGAACAATAGATGATGAAATAAAATTTATTGTGACTAATAGATTGATTGATGAACAAGGAATTGCCATATCTTATTCTGATTTAGATAAAGTTGGAGTAATTACAACGACTTCTACTAAATCTGATATTTCTACCAATTCGGGTACTATCTCTTCTGGTTCAAGTACATATCGATTTGGTCAACCTGTGACAATTACCCTCAGAGACTCTGATCTTAATTTGAAAAGTGATGTTGTTGATATTTATCTAGTAAATAATGATCCAAATTCTCAAAATGTGGATACAGTTGGTAATTCAGGAAATATTTTGTTAGAAATTTTACTAAAAGATATTCGTTACAAACGATGTATTGTTAATGGAGTTGAGTATGGAGGACTTGCTTCTACTGGTTTTACATTAGTTGAGACTGGACCTAGTACTGGTGTATTTGAAGGAACGTTCAAGATGCCATCTCAAATTTGTGATAAGGCTGGAACAAAACTAATTTCAACAGCAGGAGGAAGTCTTGATGCAAAATATTATGACTCTAGAGATGCTTCTGGTAATTCAAACATATTTCACTTGTTAAATCCTAAATCAACAGCACAATTTTCTACTTTACCTCAATTAAGTACTGATAAAATTACAATTCCCTCATCTGGTTCTTCTGAAGAAATAATCTTGTCTGGTAGTATTGGTAATCATAAAAGAGGAATTCCATTAAATATCTCATTAATACGTCCAGATGGAGAAGTTCAAAACTTTGCTGCAGTGATATCTGATAGTGGAAACTATCGTGCTGCATTTTCAATCAATCAAAATTCTTTATCAGGTGTTTATAAAATTCAGTTATTACATAATGGTATTAACGTTGGATTAGTTTCGTTTACTGCTTCACATGATATGCCTGCTTGGATTAAAAACAATGTGAAACAATGGTCTTCTAATTCTGAAATTATTGATGGATTAAAACAAATGATTAAAGAAAAAATAATCAATTCTCCAAAAGAATATCAAAATTCTGAAAGAATGGTTCCTGATTGGATTCAAAATAATGCCAAATGGTGGTATAATGGACAAATTTCCGATGACGACTTTATAAAATCACTTCAATACTTGGTCAATAAAGGTATAATTCGAGTATAATCAGGTCAATTTTTCTTTCATTGAATACATAAATACCCTCATGCCTGATTCAAAATGAAAATGAAGCTCGTGGGTTTCCTAGTATTATTATCAATTTCTCTATTATCCTATGGATTTATTGGAAATGCATCTGCTCAAAGTGTAGAATGTGGGGATAATCAAATAGAACAAAATGGTGTTTGTCAGGATATTACCTGTGGCCCTAATCAAATATGGCAAAATAATGAATGCCAAGATGTTGTAACAGGCCCAAAAAATAATCTTAACTTAAAGACTGATCTTAACATTTACGGACAAGGCGGAATCGTAGTCATCAGCGGTCTGATTAACAATATTGAAAATCTTGGTTCTGGTGATGTCTCCATTATTGTTAGAGCACCAGATAACAATATCGTTACAATTGCCCAAGTTCATCCTAATACAGATGGTTCTTTTCAAACAACTGTAAAAGCTGATGGTCCACAATTCAAAGCACCAGGCGACTACAAAGTCTTTGCAAATTTTTCTGGATTAAAATCTGAAATTAAATTCAAATTTACTGGAGGAGATGGTGGTATCATCTCAGGTGGTGATAACAACCCAATTACATGTCCAACAGGTCAAAAATTAGTTAATGGAAAATGTGTTGTTGAAGAAATTACATGTCCAACAGGTCAAAAATTAGTTAATGGAAAATGTGTTGATGATGTACCAGAACCAATACAATGTCCTCCTGGTGAAGAATTAATGAATGGAAAATGTATTGTTCCAGAACCAGTAGAAGAAGAACCACCAGTATGTGGTAAAGGAACAGAATTGGTAAACGGTGTATGTCAAGTGATTAAAGTCGATGATGATAAAAAATCAGGTGGCGCATGTTTGATTGCTACTGCAGCATATGGAACTGAATTAGCACCCCAAGTACAATTCCTAAGAGAGATTAGAGATAATACTGTAATGAGCACTTCATCTGGAATGGCATTTATGAGTGGATTTAACCAAATCTATTATTCATTCTCACCAACAATTGCTGATCTAGAAAGAGAGCATCCATTGTTCCAAGAAGCAGTAAGAGCATTTATCACTCCAATGATATCTACTCTCTCAATTATGACACTAGCTGAAGATGGCTCTGATGCGCAAGTGTTAGGATTGGGACTCTCTGTTATTGCTTTGAACTTGGGAATGTACATTGCAGCACCAACAGTGATTGGTTTCAAAGTTCACAAACATTTGAAATCTAGAAAATAACCTAAATTTTTTTGATAACTTTTATCTTTAATTCAGAAACGATAAAACGTTCTTAATGTTTTTTATATGGTAAATCTGACCCATGCTGAGATAGGGAAAGAAGATTGAACAATTATACAATTTTATTCGGTTTTATGCTGCTTATCATTTTATCACCCAACAGCATTTTTGCACAATCCTCAGACACTGACAGTGACGGTATTCCAGATTCTTCAGACTCCTGTCCTACTGATCCTGAAACTATTAACGGATTTCAAGATTCAGACGGTTGTCCAGATGTGGTTCCTCCAACTGACACTGACAGTGACGGTATTCAAGATTCTTCAGACTCTTGTCCTACTGATCCTGAAACTATTAACGGATTTCAAGATTCAGACGGTTGTCCAGATGTAGCCCAACCAACTGACACTGACAGTGACGGTATTCCAGATTCTTCAGACTCTTGTCCTACTGATCCTGAAACTATTAACGGATTTCAAGATTCAGACGGTTGTCCAGATGTAGCCCAACCAACTGACACTGACAGTGACGGTATTCCAGATTCTTCAGACTCTTGTCCTACACAAGATGAGACAGTTAACGGATTTGAAGATTTAGACGGTTGTCCAGATGTAGTTCCTCCAACTGACACTGACAGTGACGGTATTCCAGATTCTTCAGACTCTTGTCCTACACAAGATGAGACAGTTAACGGATTTGAAGATTCAGACGGTTGTCCAGATGTGGTTCCTCCAAAAGATACTGATAATGATGGAATTGATGATAAGATAGATCAATGTCCTACCCAAGCTGAAACATTTAATGGGATTGAAGATTCAGACGGTTGTCCCGATGTAACAGCGCCAAAAGATACTGATAATGATGGAATTGATAATAAGATAGATCAATGTCCTACCCAAGCTGAAACATTTAATGGGATTGAAGATTCAGACGGTTGTCCCGATGTAACTACACTTCAAGACTCTGATAAAGATGGAATTGTAAATTCTGCAGATCTTTGTCCACGTTCTCCTGAAACATTTAACGGATTTCAAGATTCAGACGGTTGCCCAGATGTAGCCCAACCAACTGACACTGACAGTGACGGTATTCCAGATTCTATTGATTCTTGCCCAACTCAAGCTGAAACTATTAACGGATTTCAAGATTCAGACGGTTGCCCAGATGTAGCCCAACCAACTGACACTGACAGTGACGGTATTCCAGATTCTATTGATTCTTGCCCAACTCAAGCTGAAACTATTAACGGATTTCAAGATTCAGACGGTTGCCCTGACATCATTCCAACAACTGATTCCACTCCAATTTCTGAATCTGAAGATGATAACTCTCTATTGCAATGGACTGCTGTAATTGCTTCTGTTATTACTGCTGTAGGTGCAATTGGAGCTGCAAAATTAAGAAAATCATCTTAATTTCAAGTTTGTAATTAAACCAAACATTTAATGCCAAAAATTATTTTTATGATAATAATTGGTTTGCACGCCAACAATCCAGAAGGAATCATTCAAAAATGGTTCTTTCTGGAATTTTAACGAGGTTTGAATTTTTGTTATCTGAAGGATTACTTAATTTCTCTTTATACACTATTGAAATTGGACAAATAGCATTTGTTACTGCTGTAATAGTACTATCTGTAGCTGTATGTGTTAAAATTATTAAAAATAAAAAAACAAAAAATCATAATAAATTCTAAAAATCAAAACATTTTTCTATAATTTTCTTAACTATTACTCTAAGTTATTATATTCAAACAAACTCTAGATGTTTATGCATATCGAGTATGAAGAATTTGATTCAATTGAGGATATTTTCTTGTATATGGCAGCTGCTGCACCACCCATGAAAAATACTATGCCTATTAATTCGTATAAAGGATTTATCATGGCATTCATTCCACTTAGTCCTTCAAGCGGCGATTCTTATCTTATGATTTATGCTAAAGGTACTCTTGAAACAGGCATTTATGAATTTGATATTAATTCAAAATCTTTCAAAAAAGTAAGTGCAATTGAAAGAGCTGATAAAAATTACTTTATTTCTTTAACCCCAAAAAGAAATACTATCGCAGATGAAGCAATTAAAAATCTATAATTTTTTTGTTTGAATCTTTGGAGCAGTCACAGATCTACTTCTTGCATATTTATCAATAATTTCATCTGGAGTTCTTCCATTGAATAGATCTTTACATAATCCTCTTAGATATCTCATTATTGCCCATGTGCCTGCTTTTAGAATTCCATACATGAATACTTTCATTGGTGGACCATATGTCTTATTTCTAAGAATAATTGGAATAATATCATTAATTACACGAAGATTATTTTCCCAACATTTCCAAAATAATGTAAACTGAGCCTCATTCAAATTTCCAAAATGCATAGAATTCTTTTCACTAAAGTCTTGATAAAGCAATGGAGCAACCAATCCTCTGAAATTCATTTCTCTAAAGTCACTCATCATATCAATAGTATATTGTACATCATCTGGTGTTTCATCTGGCCATCCTATGATGATTGTAGCAGCTGGGAACCAATGATTGTCATTCAAAATTTTTGCTCCTTCTCTTACCACACTACCCCATTCTTCAGGAGCAAATGGTCTTGTTTTCACACCTAGATGTTTTTTTACCATGTTTGGTGCGACTGTCTCAATTCCTAAATTTGTTGCAAGCCACCTACCAGTTTCATCTTGTTTGTTAATCTTTGAAATTTGTCGCATTAGCTCTGGATCGGCAGCAACTGCTGAGAAAGTCATATGTGTAGTTCCTATAAAATTGGCTCCTAGTCCTTTAAGTCCTTTCCAAAGTTCTGTTATGGCATCTCTATTTGGAATAAAGTCTCTATTATCACATCCATAAAGTAACATCTCATCAGAATGGAGCCATACTGAGTCAAATCCGTAATCTAAATTGATCTTTGCTTCATATTGTAGTCTTTCTAATGGTAAATCTTTCTTTGATCTTTTATTTACATCGCAAAAATCACACCCTCTACCACATCCTCTCATTGCTTCAATGAGTGAGTTTATTGTTGGTCCTTCAATAACTGGAATGTTTTGTATATTTTTTACAAAACAATGCATTAATTCTGGAGCATCGCCTTTTTCTAAATCATGAAATAAATCTAAAGCTAGTTCATCAGCTTCCCCTACGACTACAGTATCTATTCCATGAATTTGCATTCTATCTGATTTTGCAAGTTCCCATGCACCATTTCCGCCAACCACTACATGAAAATCGTATTTCTTTTTTAATTGAATAATATTTGCACACATTTTTTTGAATTTCATAGCAACATAAGATAATTTTTCAGGTGACATTGTTGTTGTAACTGGCGCCATTCCCAAAGGATCCATCACATTGATTCCAACTACCTTGGTATCTGGTCCAATTGATTTTTCTAACATCTCTGGATTTGCAATAAAAACTTCATCGCGTTTGTATCCTTGAAGTAATGCACTTTCAACTCTTCTTAATCCAACTTGAGCAACCTTTGATTCTCCTGTAATTGGATCTGTTTCAACTGGAGGACAGAAAACTTTGTCAAACACCCATTCTGGAAGAACTTCATATGGTCCACAGGCAATAAATCCATAAAGAAAATTTCCTCTATAGTTTGTCATTAAGCTGCGATCAGCAGTTAGAACAATTCGTTTTCCAGCCAATATTAACAAGATTCGTTCTAGTATGGTATATATGATTTACGAGGTAAATTTGCCAATAATTTTCTATAATTTCTCAATTAGTGTTACTTTGTACTGTTTTTTTGTATTGCCCTATTTGCTATATTTGCAGATATTGCACCAGCAGCAATACCGTTGTCTATATTGACTACTGATAATCCTAACGAACAGCTTTGTAACATTGAAGCCAGTGCAGCAATGCCTTTTCCACCATACCCGTATCCTACAGAAGTCGGTATTCCAATTACTGGAATATCTACCATCGATGAAACTAAAGTAGCTAGTGCTCCTTCCATTCCTGCAACTACAATTATACAATCTACTTCTTCATTTACCATTTCTTTTAAAATTGGAAATATTCTTTGAATTCCAGCAACCCCGACATCATAGCTTGTAATACATTTACAATTCATTGCCTCACACATTAATCTGGCTTCTTCAGCAACTCCTATGTCTGATGTTCCAGCTGCCAATATGCCTACTTTTCCACCTTTGAATTCAATTGGTTTTTTAAAAAGTACTATAGTCGATGAATTTTTTCCAGTTTTAATTTTCATTTTTAATTTTTTTGCAAATGCTAAGATTTTTGAATAATCTTCTTTTTTGATTCTTGAAACTACTACTGAATTAGTTTTCTCTAGTGTTTTTTGAATGATTTTTTCAATTTCATCTATTCTTTTACTTTCTGCAAAAATTACTTCTGGTATTCCTTTACGTTTTCTTCTGTTAATATCGATTTTAGCAATACCTTCTATTTCCTCAATTGAATATAGTGATAATAGTTTTTTTGCTTTATCTAATGAAATTTTTCCTTTTTCCAATGATTTTAAAATTTCATGAATTTCCAATAATGTTTCATCTATGTTTGAATAAAAAAATGCTTAGATCTGTATGCCTGAAATTGCACTTTTAACATTTTGTATCCCTGCATCAAATAATTGTTTTTCTTCAGCATTTAGGTCAAGTTCAATTATTTTTTCAACACCTTTCTTCCCAATTACTGCAGGAACCCCAATTGTGACATCTGAATGACCGTACTCTCCATCTAGATATGTTGCAACTGGTATCACTTGCTTTCTATCTCTAACAACAGCTTCAATCATTGCAGAAATTGCATTTCCAGGTGCATGTACTGTTGCACCTTTTAACTCAATAACCTTAGCTGCAACCTGTTTTGTATTTTGTACAAGTTCATCTAGTTTTTGTTTTGGCAGAAATGAAGAAAGTGGAATTCCAGACACTGATGAGAATCTTGGCAATGGTAACATGTTTTCACCATGCTCTCCAATTACAAGTGCTCTGATAGAATCACGTGAATGTCCTGTGGCTTCATGAATAAATTGTCTAAATCTGGATAAATCTAACATTCCACCCATTCCAAAAACCCTACTTCTATCAAATCCTGATACCTTGTAAGTAATGTATGCCATTGGATCAAGTGGGTTTGTAACAGGAATTATCATAGAGTCATTTGCATATTTTTTGATATTTTCTACAACACTTTTTACAATGGTTGCATTAATTTTTAATAAATCCATTCTTGTCATTCCTGGTTTTCTTCCAGAACCTGCTACAACGACTATTATCTTAGAACCTTTCATATCTTCAAAATTGCTTGAACCCTTTACTTCTACATCTATTCCCTGTTCTGATAACATGTGATTGATATCCATTGCTTCACCTTGTGGTAATCCTTCTGCCACATCAAGTAAGAGTATTTGATCATCTAATCGCTTTAGTGCTGAAAACAGTGCTGCATCTCCACCAACTTTTCCTGAACCTATTATTGTAATCATGAAAGAAGCTGAAAATTTTCAATAATTAAATCTAATGAAATTTTTTATCTATTTAGACAGAATTTATATGCATTTTTGATAATTTTTAATCTATGGTAATTGTTATTGATCCTCAAATTGCAGGCATATCTGGAGATATGATTCTCTGTTCTTTAGTGGATTTAGGTGCAAATAAAACCAAAATTATTGATGGACTTAAGCAATCTGAAAAATTTCTTTCAAATTCAACCATCAAACAAATTGATTTTAAAAAAATAGATAAACATGGAATTGAATCCACTTCATTATTTTTAGAAATTGATGAACATGTTCATGAAAGAAAAGGCACTGAAATTAAAAAAGCAATTATGGATTCTGCAAATGAGATTGGTCTTTCTAACAAAGCAAAATCCTTTGCAGAATCATGTATTGATACATTAATTTTATCTGAATCTAAAATTCATGGGCTTCCTTTTGAGTCAGTTCATTTTCACGAAGCATCTAGTATTGATACTTTGATAGATATTGTTGGAACTGCAATAGCTATGGATGATTTAGCATTATTTGATGAAGAAATTATTTGTATGCCAATTGCTGTAGGTGGAGGAACTGTGACCTTTTCTCATGGAACCATGTCAAATCCTGCAAGTGCAATTATTCAAATCTTGAAAAATTCTAAATTATCAATTCATGGTTGCCAAGTAAAAGATGAATTAACTACTCCTACAGGTGCTAGTATACTTGTACATCTTGCAAAAACATCAATGGATTTCTATCCTTCCATGGAAATAATCTCTGTTGGATATGGTGCAGGAAAAAAGGAATTTGATGAATTTTCTAATGTTTTAAAGATTGTAAAAGGACATCAAAAAAATAATTTTCAATTAGATTCAGTTAAAATTCTAGAAACTAATGTTGATGATGTCTCTGGAGAAATCATGGGGAATTTAATTGAAAAAATTATGAATAAAGGTGCTAGGGATGTTTCCATTTACAATGGTATTACTAAAAAAGGAAGACCTACAAATCTCATATCTGTAATATGTGATGATGCATCACTTCATGAAATTATGGAACTTCTGGTAATTGAAACTGGGACTTTGGGAATTCGTGTAAGTACTTCAGATCGTTTTATTGTGCCAAGAAAAATCCATAATATCAAACTAATTTTTGATAATAATGAATTTTTAGTAAAATACAAAGTTTCATCTTTTAAAGGAAAAAATGATTTTAAAATTGAATTTGATGATTTAAAATTGATCTCAAATATCTTAAACAAGTCAATTAAGGAAACAGAATCATTGATTAGAAAAGAGATTATGAAATTAGATGTTAATTATGACTAAACTTGATAATCTCATTGATTGGTTTGGAACAAAGAAAAAGGTAATGATAGCTCTTTCTGGAGGTGTAGATAGTGCGCTTGTTGCTTATGCTGCATTTCAAAAATTAGGCGTATCTGCAATCGCAGTTACTGCAGACTACAAAACCTTGTCAAAAGAAGAACTAGAAACTGCCAAACAAATTTGTTCAGAAATAGGAATTCAGCAAATTCTTTTAGATTATGATGAGCTCCAAAATGAAGAATTTGTAAAGAATTCATCTGATCGTTGTTTTCATTGTAGATTAGAATTAGGTGATCACTTAGTTAATCTTGCAAAAAAACATGATGTTGAATTAATTGTTGATGGAACTAACTTGGATGATTTAGGTGAGTATCGTCCAGGAATTGAAGCCTTAAAAAACAATGGTATTCGAAGTCCTTTAGTAGAAACCAATTTTACCAAAAATGAGATTCGAGTAACCGCAAAACTTGTAGGATTGTCCGTATATGATAAACCATCAAATTCCTGTCTAGCCTCACGAATTCCTTGGGGCCAGAGAGTAACAAATGAAAAATTAACTAGAATTGAATTGAGTGAAACGTTTGTTAAACAAATTACAAATGTAAGACAAGTTAGAGTACGAGATCTAAACGGTATTGCAAAAATTGAAGTGGAGAAAGATGAAATATCTCTTCTTCAAGGTGATGCTTTGGAAGAAATTACTAAAAAATTAACATTGATAGGATTTCAATCCGTTAAAGTAGATCCTGATGGATATAGACCAGGAAAAATTAATGTGATTGCAGATTGATATATCTTGACAATGCAGCATCCACACAAATTCACGATGATGTTTTAGATGCAATGCTACCATATCTTAAAGAACAATATGGTAATCCTTCATCAATACATCGTTATGGTAGATTAGCCCATAAAGCTATAGAAAAAGCTAGAAAACAAATTGCATCATTGATTAATGCAAACTCATCAGAAATTTTCCTTACATCTGGTGGGACAGAATCTAATAACATGGCGCTTTGGGGAATTGCATCAAAAAAACCTTCTTCTAAAATAATTACTTCTTCCATTGAGCATGATGCAATATTAGAACCGTGTAAAAAATTAGTAAAAAGTGGATTTGATGTTCTTTATTTGCCTGTTGACAATCGCGGTGTTGTCAATCTAGATACTCTGAAAAATTCTCTTTCAGATGATGTATGTCTTGTTTCAATAATGTTTGCTAATAATGAAATGGGCACAATTGAGCCAATTGCAAAAATTGCTCAACTGTGTAATGAACAAAAAATTCCATTTCATACTGATGCTGTTCAGGCTGTAGGAAAAACTCCAATTGATGTCAAGCAATTAGGTATAGATTTACTTTCTATCTCATCTCATAAAATTAATGGACCTAAAGGTGTGGGTGCATTATACATACGAGATGGAATTGATATAGATCCCCTGATTTTAGGCGGAGGTCAAGAACATGGTTTACGCTCAGGAACCGAAAACGTGGCAAATATTGTAGGATTTGGAAAAGCATGTGAGATTGCTAAACTCCATCTTGTTGAGAATATCTCCCACATGAAAAAACTTCGTGATATCCTTATTGCAAAAATTGTCAATGAGATTCCATATGTTACACTTAACGGTGACATTGAAAATCGTTTACCAAATAATGCCCATTTTACTTTTCTTGGTGTTACAGGTGAAGACTTGATTATAAAACTAGATGAGTATGGTATAGCTGCATCTACTGGTTCTGCATGTTCAGTTCACACCCAAAAAGCGTCTCATGTTTTACAAGCAATGGGTTTTTCACATGAACAAATTACTGGTTCCTTAAGACTTTCCTTGGGTGTGTTTAACAACGAACAACAAATAGATGAAACAGTAAGTATCTTGAAAAAAGTAACTACTGAGTTACGTTCTGTTTCGCCATTTAAAGAAAAATATTCTTTTTGATTAAATTCTAAATAGGAATCTGAAATCTATTTTTTGTAACTATTATTGTTGTTATGATTCCTACTGCTAGAATCATCACTGCAATTGTACCAAATTCTGGAATTATTGTAGTGCCTATTATTTCGATATCTGAATCACCTTCTTCAAAATTAATTGTAATTATTCTTGAGTTTGTATTAGTTACAGTCTCTTGATATGGCACTTCTATGCCATCTATTATTATTATGAATGTGTCATCTGTTTGATCTTGTTTTTTTGCATCAAATGCATCTCTTGGCATTTCTAAGGTGATAGATCCATCATTTTCAGATTCTATTATTACTATTAATGCAAAGATATCTTTGTCTATGAGCATATTTTTTACAGTACCGCCATTTATAGAATAATTCACATCAAATGTGCCATAACTGCCAGCATCAACTTCAAATATGTCAGTTGCTATCACGTCTGATTTTGGTGAAAAATTGAATTGAGTTTCTGCAACATTATCTTCACCAAATGACGCTCTTACAGTATATTCCCCAGATTTAGCCCAATATGGACCCTCGGCAATGATTGTATATGAATAACTTCCGTCTTCTGCTACATTAAATTGTGCAACATCTACTAAATTACCTTGACTGAAAATTTGTAATGTGATAGGGGTGCCTACTATGATGGTACTTACATTACCTGAAATTACTACCGTATCTCCTTCTTTATATGAATTAGAATTTGTTTTTATTGTGATTAAGGACTGAGCAAAAACTGGTAGTGTGACAATCATTCCTAAAATTAAAAATACAAAAATAATTCTAGTTTTCACAAAAATTATTGTTGTACGATTGTATATTTCCTTTACTATCCTAAAATGAAAAAATGAAAAAAGTTGTGAATTTAGTATCTTGGCATAATGCTTAGTTTTGACTTTGCAGATACTGCAATTATTGAGATAATTGCTACTGCTAAGATCATCACTGCAATTGTACCAAATTCTGGGATTACAAAGGTACCTATCACTTCAATTTTTTGAGCACCTGCTAAGAAGTTGACTGTGACTTGATTGTCACTGATTTCTACATCATCCCATTCTTCTCCATCTACAAGTACCATGAAGATACCATCAAGAATTGATTTGTCTGGGTTTAATGTGAGTGTTCCATCTTCACTTGCGTTAATTCTTACGATAATTGCATTATCGTTAGAATTGATGCTTGCACCTGTTACCATTCCACCAGTAATAGTGTATGGTACACAATAATTGCCTTTTAGATAAATTTCTGAAGAGGCACAATTATTTGAGCTACCTGAAGTTGCACCACTTAACTCAACAAGTACTTTGTTGCTTTTTGAAGCACTTCCATAGTTGACTTTAATGGTGTATGTACCATCGTGTTTCCATAATTCACCATCTGTGTTGAGAATCGTTTTAAAACTACCGTCATTTTCAGGATTTATCTGAGCAATTGTAACGACAGAATTTAATGGATTCACAACAGTAACTGTTATTGGCATTCCAGAAACATTTGCTACTTTACCGTGTACTGTAATTTTATCACCATGTGAATAATCTGTATTATCTGTCCAAACAGACACAGGCATATCCATCAACAACATTTGTTGTGCTGCTTTTCTTCCAGCATCTGGTTCGTAACAACCTACACATGCTTGAGCATATGCTGATGATATGGTTAAAGTACCGACTGCAGTCAAAACGGCTAATAGCGCGAACGACGTACGGTTGTTCATCTTATTTGCAAAATGAATTTGTCTCTATTTATGTATATTTAAAAAATGAAAAAAGTTGTAAATTTAGTATCTTGGCATAATGCTTAGTTTTGACTTTGCAGATACTGCAATTATTGAGATAATTGCTACTGCTAAGATCATCACTGCGATTGTACCAAATTCTGGGATTACAAGACCATTTTCTATTCCTACTTCAATTGAAGATTTATCATTGCCTTGTTGAGCCACAATAGTATAATTGCCATCTTGTTTCCATAATGCGCCTCCTGTTATGATCTCTTTAGTAAAGTGACCATTTGCATTTAGATTTGGTGCAAATTGATCAACAACAATCACATTTCCATTTGGTGCAATTACTTTCAATGTAATTGAATTAGCGCTATCTGTAATGCCACTAATTTTGATTGTGTTAGATCCTGCCATTGAATTTGCTTCTTTAATCACCAGTGTTTTTCTTACTGTTTGGGTTGGTTCCACAAATCCCTTTTCTAAAGTAGATTGACTAACATTTGTTTCTGAGGTCATACCGTTTATGACTTCTACACGAAGTGACATTTTATACAATGAACTTCCATGTGGACTTTGTTCAGCTTTTATTGTATAGAATCCATTCTCCTTCCACATTGGAACTTTAAATTCAGTAGCAAAATCACCATTTTTGTCAGGTGTTAATTGATCAATGCTGACTACATTTAGACTAGGAGAAATTACTGTAAATGTAATATCTGTAACAGATGATTTTGTATGTCCGTTAATTGATATTGTGTCAGAGCCTTCTGATGCTATAGCTGAAATTGACATTCCTGTAGTTTGAGCAAATGCATCTTGTTGAATTGAAGTTATTGAAATTATTGACAAAACCATTACGATTAATGTCATTGATGTTGCTGAACTTTTAAAATTCATTCTAAATTGAAAACGGTTACTTGGTATTTATATACATTTTTAAAAATGATTCTGTATTATTTCTAGGGTCGATCACAAGATCTTAAAAAGAGAAAAAAAGATGAATTTAGTATCTTGGCATAATGCTTAGTTTTGACTTTGCAGATACTGCAATTATTGAGATAATTGCTACTGCTAAGATCATCACTGCGATTGTACCAAATTCTGGGACTACGGTAGTACCAATTATCTCGATTTCCTCAGCACCTGCTGGGAATTGAATTGTCAATGTTCTATCTGTAGAAGTTGTTATTTCCTCAAAGTCTACTTCTTCTCCGTCTACTAAGACAAAGAATGTATCATCTTGATCACCCATCTTTGCATCAATCAAAGCTCTAGGCAATGTAATGACAAGTGAACCGTCTTGACTTGCAGTTATTGCAATTATCAAGGAGTTTGCTTCTACATCTGGAGTGATGCTGATTAGTTTACCACCAGTTATCTTGTAACTGACCATAAATTCAGTACCTTCTACTGCCATTTTGGTTTCTTTTGGTCCACTATCTGATGAACCTGCAAATGAGAATGTGGTTTCAGCTGTACGAGTTTGGCTTCCATAAGTTACTTCAATTGTATAAGTTCCCCCTGATCTCATTAGTGGTCCACCTACAGTAAATTCAGTACTGTATTTTTTGTCTAAACCGACATCCAATTGATCGAGTATTACTCTATTTCCATTGGGTGCTGTTACTATGAGACTAATAGGAGTTCCAGAAAGAAGTTCTCTTACTTCTCCAGTTACTAAGACTATTTCACCATCTTCGTATGATGTCTTGTCTGTAGTGACCGAGATTGGATTTACTATTTGTCCAAATGCTGGTGCTATTCCAATACTTGCAATAATAATTGCAGATAAGGCTAACACCGATAGATGAGTATTCATCAATTTTACGCTCGAATTTATCCTATTTAAGGTTGTGAAAAATATTATTGACTAAAAAGAAAAAAGACTGATTTTCGCCGAATTTCAGATTAGATATATATTAACCTGAGCGTGACTTTTTTTCAGTTTGTGTGTATTGTTTGCTGTTACATTTAATGTTCGTCATGGAGGTTTTGTAGATGGCAACTAAGAAAAATCAGGTTTTAGTGCCTGACCATATTTATGTGCCAAAACATGAAATTATTTCAAAACAAGAAGCTGAAGATGTCCTAAAAAAATATAATTGTAAACCCACAGAATTACCATTGATTTTTGTAAACGATCCTGCAATATTGGGACTTGGTGTAAAACCAGGCGATATGATAAAAATCACAAGAAAGAGTCCTACTGCTGGTGAGAGCCTTTACTACAGATATGTGGTGGAAGTTTAAATGGCAGATCCTTCAGTTAAACGTTGGCCAATAATTCAAGATATCTTGAAACGTGAAGGTATTGCACGTCAACATCTTAATTCTTTTGATGAATTTTTAGAAAGAGGTCTTCAAAGTATTATCAACGAAGTAGGACAAATTGAAATTGAAAATGCTGAATATCCCTACAAAATACAACTAGGTAAAGTCAAACTACAACAACCAAGAATGATGGAGCTTGATGGTTCTATCACTCATATCACTCCAGCAGAAGCTAGACTAAGAAATGTTTCATATTCGGCACCTGTAATGATGGAAGCAAGTGTTGTTGAAGATGGAAAAATCTTAGAATCTAGATTTGTCCATATTGGCGATGTACCTGTAATGGCAAAATCAAACGCTTGCATTTTACATAATTTTTCAACACAAAAATTAGTTGAACATGGCGAGGATCCAAATGATCCCGGTGGTTATTTTATTATCAATGGTTCTGAAAGAGTTATTGTAGGATTAGAAGATCTTTCATACAACAAAATAATTGTTGACAGAGAAAGTGTGGGTGGAAATACAGTTTTTAAAGCTAAAGTTTATTCTTCAATTGTTGGTTATCGAGCAAAACTAGAATTGGTAATGAAAAACGATGGTTTGATTGTAGCTAGAATTCCAGGTTCTCCTGTTGACATTCCTGTTGTTACACTAACTAGAGCACTTGGATTAGAATCTGATAGAGAGATTGCAGCTGCTGTTTCACTTGTTGATGAAATTCAAAATGAATTAGAAGGTTCATTTGAAAAAGCAGGTGACGTTCCAACAGCAAAAGATGCAATTGTTTACATCAGTAAAAGAATCGCTCCTGGAATGTTGGAAGAATTCCAAATCAAACGAGCAGAGACTCTTTTAGATTGGGGCTTATTGCCACACTTGGGTAAACATCCAGAGAATAGAAAAGAAAAAGCACAATTTCTTGGTGAAGCTGCATGTAAATTATTAGAACTTAAACTTGGTTGGATCTCACCAGATGACAAAGATCATTATGGAAATAAAGTAATCAAATTTGCAGGACAAATGTTAGCTGATCTATTTAGAACTGCATTTAGAAATTTGGTTCGAGACATGAAATACCAATTAGAAAGATCTGGTCAAAAAAGAGGCATTAACGCAGTAGCTGCAGCAATTCGTCCAGGTATTATCACTGATAAATTAAACAATGCAATTGCAACCGGAAACTGGGGTAGAGGACGTGTTGGTGTAACTCAATTATTAGATAGAACAAACTACCTTTCAACTATTAGTCATCTTAGAAGAATTCAATCTCCACTTAGTAGAACTCAACCAAACTTTGAGGCAAGAGATTTACACGCTACACACTTTGGAAGAATCTGTCCTAGTGAAACTCCTGAAGGTTCTAACTGTGGTCTGGTAAAGAACTTGGCGCTTTCTGGAATTATTTCTGTAAATGTTCCATCCGAAGAAATTGTTGAGAAATTATATGATCTTGGAACAATTCACTTCTTTGATGCAAAAGAAGATGTGAAAAAAGACGGAGCTAGAATATTTGTTGATGGTAGATTAATTGGCTATTACAAAGATGGTGCTGAACTAGCAGAATCGCTAAGAGAATTAAGAAGAAATTCAAAAATTCATCCTCATGTTGGAATATCATTTCATCAATCTGCCATTGAAGGTTCTACAAAACGACTTTATGTTAATTGCAATGCAGGACGTGTTTTACGTCCATTGATAATTATCAAAGATAACAAACCATTGCTCACACAAGACCTATTGGATAAAATCTCCAAAAAACTTCTTTCATGGACTGACTTGTTGCGTATGGGAGTCTTAGAAATGATTGATGCCAACGAAGAAGAAAATTGCTATATTACATTAGATGAAAAAGATTCAAAGAAACATACACATCTTGAAGTATTTCCACCAGCAATTCTTGGTGCCGGTGCTTCTATAATTCCATATCCAGAACATAATCAATCTCCAAGAAACACATACGAATCTGCAATGGCAAAACAAAGTTTAGGATTTTCAACTCCAATGATGAATACCAGTACTTATGTCAGACAACATTTGATGTTGTACCCACAAACACCTATTGTTAATACTAAAGCAATGAAATTATTAGGATTAGAAGATAGACCAGCAGGACAAAACTGTGTTGTGGCAGTATTACCATTTGATGGTTATAATATTGAAGACGCAATTGTACTAAGTAGATCATCAGTTGACAGAGGTCTCGGAAGAACATTCTTCTTTAGAATTTATGATGCAGAAGCAAAACAATATCCTGGTGGAATGCGTGATGCTTTTGAAATTCCAAACGCTGAAGACAACATTCGTGGTTACAAAGGTGAAAAAGCTTATCGATTATTAGAAGAAGATGGAGTAGTTGCATCTGAATCTCCAGTTCATGGTGGAGATATTTTAATTGGAAAAACAAGTCCACCACGATTTATGGAAGAATATAGAGAATTTGAGTCATCTGGCCCTTATCGAAGAGACACTTCAATTGGTGTCAGACCGTCTGAAACCGGTGTAGTTGATACTGTTGTAATGACACAATCAAACGAAGGTGGAAAGATGTACAAGATTAGAGTTAGAGATATGAGAATTCCTGAAATTGGTGACAAATTTGCATCAAGACATGGACAAAAAGGTGTCTTGGGAATTTTAGCAAAAGCTGAAGACTTGCCATATACTGCTGATGGAATTTCACCCGACGTTTTGATTAATCCACATGCATTCCCATCAAGAATGACTGTAGGAATGTTCATGGAATCAATTTGTGGTAAGGCTGCAGCACTAAGAGGAAGTCAATTTGATGGCTCTGCATTTGTAGGAGAAAAAATGGATGAAGTTAAACCTGTAATGGATGCTGCTGGATTCAAATATTCTGGTAAAGAAACAATGTATGATGGAAGAACTGGTAAATCATTTCCAGTCGATGTCTTCATTGGAGTAGTATATTATCAAAAATTACACCACATGGTTGCAGATAAGATTCATGCAAGAGCACGTGGACAGGTTCAGATGTTAACTAAACAACCAACTGAAGGAAGAGCCAGAGGTGGTGGTTTAAGATTTGGTGAGATGGAAAGAGATTGTTTGATTGCATATGGTGCATCAATGATTCTTAAAGATAGATTACTTGATGAATCTGATAAATCTGATATTTTTGTCTGTGAGAGATGTGGATTAGTTGCATATCATGACGTAAAACAAAGAAAATACATCTGCCGAGTTTGTGGTGATAAAGCTAAAGTTTCATCAGTATCTGTTGCATATGCATTCAAACTTTTGTTACAAGAAATGCAAAGTTTGAATGTGGCTCCAAGATTACTCATTAAGGAGAAGGTATAATGTCGATTCAAGCAATTAAAACAATTGATGCAATTAGATTTTCAGTTTGGTCTCCAACTGAAATTAGAAAATATTCTGTAGCTGAAATTACAGCTCCTGAAACATATGATGAAGATGGAATGCCTGTACAAGGAGGTCTTATGGATGGTAGACTTGGTACGCTTGAACCTGGACAAAAATGTCTAACATGTGGAAATACTGCCGCTAGATGCCCTGGTCACTTTGGTCATATTGAACTTGCAGAACCTGTTTTACATATTGCATTTATTGATAATATTTACAAACTATTACAATCAACTTGTCGTTCTTGTGCAAGACTCAAGGTTCCACAAGAAGATTTAGAAGAATTTAGAAAAATTAAAGAAAAACACGCTGCTTATACTGTAATTTCTGAAAAACGTATTCCAGAACAAATTATTGAAAAAGCAAAAAAAGCAAAAGAATGTCCTCATTGTGGTAAAACACAATATGAGCTAATCTTTACAAAACCTACTATCTTTGTTGAAAAAACAGAGATTGGTGAACACAGACTATTACCAATTACAATTAGAGAAAGATTCACTCAAATTATTGATGATGATCTTAACTTATTATCATATGATCCTGTGACTGCAAGACCAGAATGGTTTATTTTACAAGCACTACCTGTTCCACCAGTAACTGTAAGACCATCAATTATTCTTGAAACTGGAATTCGTTCTGAAGACGATTTAACGCATAAGATGGTAGATATTATCAGAGTTAATCAAAGACTGAAAGAAAGTAAAGAAGCAGGAACACCTCCGTTAATTGTTCAAGATTTAGTAGACTTGTTACAATATCATACAACCACATATTTTGATAATGAAGTATCTGGCATTCCACAAGCTCATCATCGTTCAGGACGTCCACTAAAAACATTAACTCAAAGATTAAAAGGAAAAGAAGGAAGATTCAGAGGTTCACTTTCTGGAAAGAGAGTAGATTTCTCTAGTAGAACTGTAATTTCACCTGATCCTAACTTGGACTTGTCTGAAGTAGGAGTTCCTGAACAAGTTGCAATGAAATTAACAATTCCTGAAATTGTTACTGAATGGAATATTGAAAGAATGAGAACACTTGTAATTAATGGACCAAACAAATTCCCTGGTGTTAACTATATCGTAAGACCCGATGGTGTTAAAATTAGATTAGATTTTGTTGAGGATCGTTCTACAATAGCTGAAACATTAGAAATTGGATATCTTGTAGAAAGACATCTTGCTAATGGTGATATTGTCTTGTTTAACCGACAGCCATCTCTTCATCAAATGTCAATTATGGCTCACTATGTGAGAGTATTGCCAGGAAAAACTTTCAGATTACATCCATCTGTTTGTCCTCCATACAACGCAGATTTTGATGGTGACGAAATGAACCTTCACGTTCCTCAAAGTGAAGAAGCAAGAGCAGAAGCAATTCTCTTAATGAGAGTTCAAGATCAATTAATTTCACCAAGATATGGTGGTCCAATTATTGGAGCTCTAAGAGACTTTGTCACTGGCGCTTATCTTTTAACTAAAGATGATACTGTTTTGACTCCACAAGAATTTTACAATTATGCCATGCTTGGTGGATATACAGATAAACTTCCAAAACCTGCAACAAAAACTAAAGATGGTTTGATGTATACTGGTAAACAATTATTCTCATTATTCTTACCAAAAGATTTCAACTATGTCATTACATCAAAGTGGTCAAAAGGAACCAAAGGTGCACAAAAAGACGTTGTAATTAAAAACGGTGAATTACTTAGTGGTGTAATTGATAAATCTTCAATCGGTGCAGAAGAACCAGAAAGTGTGTTGCATAGAATTGCAAAAGACTATGGTAACACCAAGGCAAAGAACTTTTTGAATTCTATTCTAATTATGGTAAAACAATACATTACTCATTATGGATTTAGCTATGGTTATGCAGATCTTGAAGTACCTGAAAAAGAGAAACAGCAGATTCTTGATGATATTCAGGAGACATATGGTATCATATCTGATCTTACTTCTCAATATGAAAAAGGAACTCTAAAGCTTACTAGAGGAATGAGACCTGAGGAAGCACTAGAAGCATACATTGTAAATGAATTGGGAAAAGCAAGAGACAAAGCTGGTATGACTGCAGATCAATCCCTTGATCAAAGTAATGCTGGAAGAATTATGGCTACAACTGGTGCAAGAGGTTCAGCACTTAACATCGGTCAGATGGCAGGTGCATTAGGACAACAATCAAGAAGAGGAAGTAGATTACATGCTGGTTACAATAATCGTGCATTACCACACTATCAAGAACATGATAAAAATCCTGACGCACATGGTTTTGTTAAATCAAATTACAGAGAAGGACTTTCTGCACTTGAATTCTTCTTCCATGCAATGGGAGGTAGAGAAGGTCTTGTAGATACTGCAGTTAGAACACAACAAAGTGGATACATGCAGCGTAGACTTATCAACGCGTTAGAGCACATTAGATTAGAATATGATGGAACTGTAAGAGATCCACACGGTCATATCATTCAATTCCTTTATGGTGAAGATGGAATAGATGTTGCAAAAAGTGATCATGGTGAAGCATTCAATGTTAATAGATTAATCGAATCACAAATCATTGTTGATTCTGGAAAGAAGGCAACAAAAGAAGAAATTACTGAATTAACAAAGAAATACACAAAGACATTCAATCCTAGATTAAAGGAACTTGTATCTGAGGGATTACTTGATTCAAAATTAAGTAAGGAAGGTGCAGAAATTGTTTGTAAGAAAGGTCTATCATTATACAACAAAGCCAAAGTTGAACCAGGACAAGCAGTAGGAATTATCACTGCACAGTCAATTGGTGAACCTGGTACTCAGATGACTCTAAGAACATTCCACTTTGCAGGAATTGCAGAAAGAAACGTAACTTTAGGTCTTCCAAGATTAATTGAACTTGTTGATGCAAGAAAGAAACCTGTCACACCAACTATGGATATTTATCTTGATAATGAATCTAAAAAATCAAGAGAAAAAGCAATCGATATTGCAAGAAATGTTTTGCAAACTAAAGTGAGTGCATTAATCTCTGATAGTGAAACTGATTACACATCTCAAATTAAATTAATTCTTAGTGCAAACAGACTCAAAGAAAGAGGATGTACTGTTAGTGAAGTAGAGGCAGCATTACAATCAAACAAAAAATTCAAAATCGAAACAACTGGAGATCTAATCACTCTAAAACTAGTCGATGAATCTGATGCTCCAACTGTTATTGCAATTAGAAACAAAGTACTCAATACCACTGTAAAAGGAGTCCCAGACATTGAACGTGTAACTCTAGTTCAAAAAGACGACGAGTGGGTAATTCAAACAACTGGTTCCAATATTGCCAAAGTACTTGAAGTTCAAGGAATTGATAAGAAAAACGTTAGAACAAACAACGTGTTTGAAATTGCAGGTACATTAGGAATAGAGGCATCTAGAAATGCTTTGATAAATGAGCTGAAAAATACTTTAGAAGATCAAGGTCTGGAAGTTGATAATAGGTATATCATGTTAGTGTCTGATTTAATGTGCTCAAGAGGATACATGCAGCAAATTGGTAGACACGGAATTGCTGGTACTAAAGATAGTGTTCTTGCAAGAGCAGCATTTGAAATTACAGTTCCAACAATTGCACATGCTGCATTAGCTGGTGAAGTTGAACAACTCAAAGGTATTACTGAAAACGTAATTGTTGGTAGCATGATTCCAATTGGCAGTGGAACCGTAGATCTTTACATGCAAGTAAGTAAGAAGAAATGAGGAACAATAAAAAACAGTGATTAAGATGGGCGATGAAATTTCTAATTTAATGAGCAATAACAAAGACAAAGTCATTTTATTGCGATTAAGAAACAACAAATCTGTCAGAGGAAATTTACAAGACTTTGATGTTCATATGAATTTGACATTAGAAGACGCTGAAGATATCTCTGATGGAAAAACTGTAAAACTTGGAAAGATACTTTTACGCGGAGATAACATTTTGGCAGTATCGCTGCCAGATGAAGAATCTTAGCCGAAAAATATCATTCATTCTTAAATATTAAATTCAAACAATATTCTATTATGCTTCTGTTGTTTCCTATGGTTTTTTTATTTTTTTTATTGCCTGTATATGCTGAACAAATACCTGACTATGATAATCCATACGCTCCAATCTTTACTGACAAAACAGTATACACTTGGACTGATAAAGTTAAAATGACTATTCATGCACCAAGCTGGAACGCCGATAGATATTTGATTGATTCAATAGGTGATGATGATCATCCAATCAAAATTTCTACAAGAGGATACTTACTATCTCCATACAAATTTACTGAAACTGATGTGAATTCTGGAAAGTTTACCGCTGAAATAATTCTTACAGGATTTTCCCATGATGCTGATGGTGATGGTGATTTTGATACTACTCCTAGAACTATGGGAAATGGACCGACAAGCGGATTTTTAGAATCTGATAGTGATTCTGCATTAACTATAACATTTGAATTTGCAGATGGGGTTGTTCTTACTAAATCTGTTCCAATACAGTGGAATATTGGATCTATTCAATTCTCTGAAGAACATTATCTATCTGATCAAACTGCAACAATACATGTAATTGATCCTGACCTTAATCTCAATCCAGAATCCTTAGATCATATTCCGATAAAAATTTCTTCAAATTCTGATGTGTCAGGCATAGAAGTAAGTGCAGTAGAAACATCGGAAAGCTCAGGCATATTTACTTCAACAATATCATTTACACAAAATTCATCATCAAGTGGAAATAGACTTTATGCATTACCTGGAGATATAATTTTTGCAAAATACGATGACTATACCCTTCCAAAACCTTATTCTGTATCTGATAATCTTGCAATAAAAACATCTGCAACAATTGGCACTTCTTCTTTAGCATTGCAAAGTCTACCAATTATATTTTCAGATAGTATGGGAAATCAAATCTCTGCAGTCTCAACTAATGATCAAATACAGATCGTTGGAAAGATAATAAATCCACAAAATTATAAACAAAAATTTGTTTATCTCTTTCAAGTAAAAGATGAGAATAATTTTGTAGTATCTTTATCTTGGATACAAGGAGAAATATCTGCAAATCAAAATTTAGATATTTCCCAATCATGGATTCCACAACAAACTGGAAATTATTCTATTGAGACATACACATGGAACTCGTTGACTAACGCAGCTCCACTATCTCCCTCGTTATCAACATCTGTTTTTGTTAATTAAGTAATAGTATGATTTCTACTTAATCAATAAATACAAAATTACGATTTTAGCCGTGTGTTTGGATATACTATTGGATTATTGCTAGTGTTAATTGTATTATTTCCACTTACAATACCTTCAATATTTGCCGATCCAATTTTGCTAGACTTTGATAAAACCGAATATCATACTGGTGATAATATGCTGATTACAGGACATATCTCAAATTATAAGATGCCAATAATAGCAATGAGTCTTTTTGATCCTGAAGGGGATATTTTATCTGCAAATAATTTGATTATTGACTCCAATGGTACCTTCTCTAAAGAATTTTCATTAGACTCTCCGTTTTATGATAAATCAGGACAATACACTGTAAAACTAAATTATGGTAAGATAGTTCAAAATGAATTTTTTACAATTATAGGTAATACTTCTGAGCCTGAAATAATAATTCCGGAATCTATAGCACCTGAAATTATTTCCATAAACACTGACAAGAATCAATACTATGATCAAAATTTTATCACAATAACAGGTTCTGTTAATACAATTGATTCTCCAACTGTACTGATTGGAGTTCATGATCCATACGGTACACCAATCGGATTTTATTTTGGAGAAATTAATTCTGACTTGAAATTTTCTACAAAGTTTCTTGTAAAGTCTGGTGTTAATTTTAAAATCGATGGAACTTATCAAGTAAAAGCACATTATGGTGAGAGTGAAAAAACAATAAACTTTGAATTTTCTAAAAAACTAGATACTGTGATAGAGCCAGAAATAAAAACACCAGAAATAAAAACACCAGAAATAAAAACACCAGAAATAAAAACACCAGAAATAAAAACTTCTGAAAAAAATATCAATTCAGTTGATTATCAATCCCAGATAAAAAAATATGATAATCTATCTGTTGAAGATATAGAATTAGGAAAACTACTAAATCAAATTAATTTGGATTGTGATCATAGTAGACTCGTTGATACCATTTCATATAATGATGGAATGGGACCGGCGCTATACCGACTTTGCAAATTTGATCAGTCCTTGAATTTCTTTAATGACTCTTTATCAAAAGATCCAAACAATGTTGAAATTATAACTAGTAAAGGTTCTGTCCTTGGAAAAATGGGTCGTACTTTAGAATCTATTTCATATTATGATGCAGCTCTCAATATAGATCCAGATTTTATTCCTGCAATTAACAATAAAGCAAATGCCCTTGCAAATATGAAAAAATATGGCGAATCTATCTCTCTTTACAATAAAGCCCTTGAAAAAAATCCAAGTTATGATACTGCAAGAAAAAATCTCCAATTAGTTTTACAAGAATCCTCATTGGGAAATATAGTATTTACTGAATATGCTTCTACAAGCACAGATATTCCATCTAACATCGTATCTTCAAAAAATACCATGACTGAAAAACTGCAAACGGAAAATAATTTAAAAACCCAAACAAAAAATCCAACTAATATCTTTGAAGAATTATCTTTGGTATTTTCATCATTAGGCTCTCTCTTCGGATTTCAAAATTAAGAGTGATTTCTAGTTTTTTTATATGTAAAATTTCAATAAACCTATAAAGCCCAGTAAAGACGATTGTGAATAAGGATAACACATGAGTAAGATACTAGAAAAGACACTAAAAGATGCACAGAAAGAAAATACATTAACAATTGGCACTAAACAAGTATTGAACTCTATGAAAGATTCCAAATTAATTGTCCTGTCTCAATCTGTAAAAAAAGAGATGTTTGCAAAAATTGAATCAGATGCGAAAAAAGAAAAAATACCATTAGTTAACTTTCAGGGAACTTCAGTTGCATTAGGAAGACTATGCGGCTTACAATTCCGAATCTCAACAATATCATTTACATCAATAACTGATGCAAACATTAAATCAATTCTTAAAGATACAGAAACTGAGGAAAAAAATGAATAAACATTTCATCTCTAATCTAAGTTTAAATGAGACAAATTTTGTTCGGAGTTAAACAGGAATTCTAATGACACAATCAATTAAACTTACAACAGATCAAATGCGAATGATGTCACTCTTTCAAAATGTTACAGGTGCAACTGCTCGTGATTGTGTCGAAGATGAAAAACAAGATCGTGTAATTTTTGTAGTAAATACTGGTAAAATGGGATTGGCAATCGGAAAAGGTGGAATTCATATCAAATCATTGCAAAACATTGTAAAGAAAAATGTCGAACTCGTTGAATTTGACGAGGATCCAGCCAAATTTTTAACAAATCTCCTTAATTCTAAACTCGTCTCTGAAGTAAAAATAAATACACGTGCCGATGGTTCAAAACAGGCAATAGTTATGGTAGACCCAAGAAAGAAAGGCATTGTTGTAGGAAGAGAAGGCAGAAATGCTGAGAAAGCAAGACTTTTAGCTAAACGATATTTTGATATTACGAGTGTATTGATTAACAGTCCTGAAAAAGCAACATTGGAGATGTAAAATATGACAAAATCACCACTAGGTTTATTCGCAGGCAGAGTTCTAATCGCAAAAAGAAAGAGACAACGATGGGCAATCTCTACTTACAAAAGACGAAAACTTGGTATTGATAAAAAAGCAGATCCTCTTGGTGGTGCTCCACAAGGAAGAGGAATAGTTTTAGAAAAAGTAGGTATTGCAGCAAAACAACCAAACTCTGCTGTAAGAAAATGTGTTAGGGTTCAATTAATTAAAAACGGTAAAACTGTAACAGCATTCTTGCCCCGAGACGGTGCAATGAATTTCATTGATGAACACGACGAAGTACACATCCAAGGAATGGGTGCAACACAAGGTGGTGCAATGGGCGATATTCCAGGTGTACGATTCAAAGTATTCAAAGTAAATGGAACATCTCTTAACGAACTAGTAACTGGCAAGAAAGAAAAACCAAGGAGATAAAATTGGCTGAGACAAAAAATTTCTTATTATTTAGAAAATGGGACATGTCTGATATTGAAATCCAAGATCCTGGATTAAAGACAGCAATTTCATTAAGACGACAAATCTTACCCTACACTTTTGGTCGTTCAGCATTAAAGAGATTTAATAAAGCTGAAGTAAACATTGTAGAAAGACTTTGCAACAAAGTCATGCACTTTGGAAAGAAATATGCTAAAAACACTGGACGTATGACTGGTAAGAAAACCAAAGTACTCAACACTGTTAAAGTTGCATTTGATATTATTGCATTAAAGACTGGAAAAAATCCAGTTGAGGTGTTAGTTAGAGCAATTGAAAACTCTGCGCCAAATGAAGACACTACAAGAATTGTATATGGTGGTACAGTCTACCATGTATCAGTAGATGTAGCTCCAATTAGAAGAGTCGACATGGCACTAAAGTTCATTGCAGACTCTATACGAGATGCAACATATTCTAATCCAAAACCAATTGAAGAACATATGGCCGAACAGCTAATCTTGGCCGCAGCAAACGACCCAAATGCTCCTTCTGTAAAGAAGAAACATGAATTAGAAAGAATAGCACAAGCTTCTAGATAGTAATTTTACCAGTAGCCCGAGGCAGATTCGAACTGCCGTCTCCGCCTATCCACTCTTGAGATCCAGAGGGCAGAATCCTTGATCTAAAATTTTTTTATTTGACCGCTAGACTATCGGGCTACCAAAACAAATTCTGATGTTTTAGCATATAATCATTTACTAATTTACTTGAACTGCACTTCATGAATGGCAGTTGCATAATCGCATTCTGCTTTTAATCTCATGTATGGAATTAATCTATAATGAATAGAGTAAAGATGATCTTCTTTTCTAATAATTCCTTTTTGCATTAGTGATACTAGACCACGGGATGTAATCCCAATCTTTGTATTTGTTTTTTCACATACTTCGTCACGTTTTTTTTGATATTGCTCTAATGAAAAAGCTACATCATTAATTTCTAAAATTAAAGGCCACACAATTTCAGCCCAGACAAATCTTCTGTTTTCAGTAGCCGATGCATATTTGCCTTTTTCACTCAACATTAATAACATCTGCAAAAGAAGTTATAACTTAATAGTTGTCTCAAAAAGAAATTGAAGAATCACTGAATTTATTGCAAAAAGATTGGGATGTTGATCCCATTTTGCGCCAATTCATGCTAGGAAAAATAACTGATGTTAGTGATTATTCCATTAAAGTAAAAGATGTAATTTTTCATATTCCATATTTGGCATCTGAAAAAAAATATATTTTGTGGAAATGTTTTTGGCCCGACTGTCATAACTGCTGTGACCGACAAGGTAGATTACCATTAACATCTGATGATCTAATTACAATTGGAAAGGGTCTAAAATACAAAAAAACATCCGATTTTATAAAAAATGAAACAATAACTACAACTTGGCAAGACTCTTCTCCTTCTGGCCAAACCACCACAATGACTACAATTAATCTAAAACGAAAAAAAGATGAGACCATACAGGAAGATGGGACTCATATCTCTTGTAGATTCTTAGATGAAAAAGGTGGATGTAGTATGCATCCAGATAGGCCTGGTGTATGTTATCTCTATCCTTTCTCTACATGGCTTGAAAATGAAAAAGGTATGGCACGAGTTCATGCTACATACCAGTTTACGGGTGATTGTCCTGGATTTTACCTAGCAGAAGACATGCAACAAATGAAACAAGAGCTCAAAGACTATTCAAAAATAATTTATGATTATACCTTATCATCAAGCAGAACAATGAGAGAAAACTTTGGTTCTGTAAGTTTTGGTTAGGCCTTTGCTACTTTCATCAGATCAGAAATCTTTACATCCATTCCAAATCTAGCTTCGTTTTTCTTCATGTATCTAAAAATTGAGATAAAGTCTGGAAGTGACTTGAAGAAATTAAAGTCCTTGTGAATCTTTGCTCTAACAAACTTGAAAACTTTGTCGTAAATTTTGTAATGTTCATCAACTGCTTTTTCATAAGCTGCAAAGTCATGCATGTTCTCAACAAAGATATCCACACACTGCATACTTGGAATGATTCCCTCACCTAGTAACGCATAGACAGTACCAATTGATTCTCCAACTCCTACAACTTTGCCTTTGTAAAATGGTTTGCACTTGCCAGGAGTTGCAAGTCTAATTGGCCTTCCTTTAGTTTTTTGAACTTTACCGCCATACTTTTTTAGAAAATCGTCAGTTGCCTTGATGTGATTCTTTCTGTAATCGCCTGCACCAATATGTGCATACTTTTCACCTAGTGGGAAATACCAAAAATACCCAGACATTCCTGGAAATGGTTCAATGTAAAAGTCATCAAATGGAACCTTGTCTTCATACTCTACTTTGTATTCGTATGTTGGTAAGAAAAAATCCTCTTCTAGCTTTGGAAGATAAGTTCTTGCAAATCCAGTACAATCAACTATCATGTCATACTCTTTTTCTAGTTCTTCTAGCTTTGGTGCTACGCCGTAGATAATTTTAGAATCTTTAATGAAATCTTTGATTAATGCAAGTTTGTCATATGTGCACAAGCCATGCAGACCGATATCAAATTTTACGTTATTATTCATCTTTACATGCATGGTTTTTCCGTCATGGATTAGAAAGTCATCAAAATTTCGTCCTACTTTACTGCAAAACTTGTCTAGTTCTGATTTTATTGTACCCCATGCGCAAATAGAATCATGTCTCTCTTGTGTGCTTCGTTCATAACCTACAACCTCATGTTCTGAACTTTTGAGTCTGGCCATAAGATAACTTCCTGCAACACCCATGCCCATAACTGCAATCTTCATTTAGCCTAAATCTGGCCAGACCTAATAAAAACACTATCTGGTGATTTTACAAATTTTTGAATTTCTCAACTAATCGTATTAATACTATGAACATTTTATACAAATTCAGGTAAAATGGGGACTATACAAGCAATCGAAAAACTTGAAAATTCAAACCAAGGAATTCAAGTAATTTTAGACCATCTTGCAGAGCAACTATCTGACATGAAGCAAGATCCAAGATTAGAAGGACTGATGGATGATCTGGAGAATCTGTTTCATGCTTATCTCAAAACATGGATGAAAAGCAACACCGATGTAATTACAATGCTAAAAGAACAATAGACTATCTCAAGTTAAATTTGGAAAGATTTTATAAAAACCATGGATACATTTGATGCAATAAAATCAAGAAGATCAATTAAGAGTTTTCAAAATTATACAATGAGTAAAGAAGAGATTAATCAATTATTGGAAGCTGCTATTTTATCTCCAACATCATATAACATCCAGAATTGGCGATTTGTCATTGTGACAAAACAGGAGATCAAAGACAAGCTTTGCGCTTTATCATATGGTCAGAAACAAGTGGCAGAAGCCTCTTTGGTAATTATTTTATGTGCTGACTTGAAAGCATGGGACAAAGATCCTGAACGATACTGGATAAACATTCCAGAAGGCCCACGTCAATCTATTGCAAAAGCAATTAGACAATCATACACTGGAAATCCAACACTTGAAAAAGATGAGGCAATGCGTTCTTGTGGATTTGCAGCTCAGACTATAATGCTTGCAGCAAAAGCTATGGGTTATGACACTTGCCCTATGGAGGGATTTGATTTTGGAAAAGTTGGTAATCTGATCAATCTGCCATCTGATCACATCATATCTATGATGGTAGTTGTTGGCAAAAAAGCAAAAGATGCTGCTCCTAGAGGTGGACAGTTACAATTATCTGAAGTAGTCTTTGAAGATCATTTTTAGTGGTTTGAGAAAGGATATTTTTCATCACATTTACTACATCTATCATGCATTCCTTTAGCTGGTTTTGTTACTCCGCAAAACTCACAATATCGCATAATTCCAAGATCAATTAATTTTTTAGAGCAAAATGACCACTGCTCTTCAGAATGCTTTGATTGTGTATTGCTGCAAATAAGACAAATTTCATCTAATTCATTCAATGACTGTTCGGATTTAATGGCATTTTTATTATTTGCTAATGATTCTTTCAGAAAACAATCCTAAAAATAATTTTTTAACAAATAACTTTTAGAAAATATGGATCAAAGATATGAATGAATTCTTAGTGAGTGTTATTACTAAAATTATTCTAAATACTTTATGACAAAAGAACAATCACAAGTCCACAAATGGACTGCTGATGAGACAGTTGCAAAAATACAACATGCCTCAAAAAACATCAAAGAATATTCCTTTTTGATGAGAAATACAGTCAAGACAGTTCGAGAAAGTGGTGCCATACCAGAACTAGTTGATGCAATACGTGAAGCTTCGTTTGCATTACGTGATACTGTAAATGAAATCAACCAGACAGCAAAAGAGATTCACAAAAAAGGAATAGTAACAGAAACAGCTAACGCAATAGATAGTACAATCATCTCTATTGAAGACTCTGTAAATACCGTAAAAGAGATTGTAGTTGATGCCGAAAAAGTACTACCCAATTCAAAAAAGGCTGTACAAGATGGAATTCAAAAAGCAAAACATCTCAAGCTAAAAGTAGGTGTAGCATGAGAACAGAGCAGAAATTGGTTTTACTGCCACCAATTTCTAATTCTGTAAAGTTTAGTTTGTTTTTACACACATTGGATTTAGTAATTAAAATTGGCAGATATTTTTCTATAATTTCTATTGTTTTAACTGGATTGAATTTATTTTTTGCAGTAAACGACTTTCATGGAAATAGCATTGCATTTGGAATACTGCACTCTCTTTTTGCAGCAAGTGGCATTGTCTTTGCTACCCAGTCACGCGTAATTGAATGTATTAACAAATCTGTGATCTGATGGAAGAAAAAAAGAGTAAACTAAGTGAGATTCGAGCCACTACTTTTGATGTAGTTGAGATAATGCGTCTCATAGGCAATCCTGGAGTGATCGAATCACTAAGTAAGGTACGAGATACCACTTTCCAAATAAATGAGATTATTCAGGGACTTCAGACACCTCAAATGGTCAAAAACATTGAAAACTTTAGAATAATTTCTGAGAACTTTAATGAAGTTTCTAGTAAAATGCAAAGTACGGTTAATCATCTAAAGGAGACTGGCATTATTGACAAAACTACATATCTTGTAGATTCTGTAAAACAAAAAATTGATTCATTTGATGGAATCAATGTAGACATTGGTAGTGTTGTTGCATCTACAAAAGAGATGCTTGATTCTGTTTCTGGTCTTGTAATTGAAATAACACAGACTGTCTCTTCAATTAAAAAATCACAGACAGTAGCTAATGTTTCCGATTCTGTTACCGGTGTAAAAGAATTATACCATACAATATCATAACTAATTCCGTTTCAGACATTGTTCAAATTTATGATTCAATAAAATTTAGAGCCAAGATGAATATCCACCATCAAGTGTAATTGCATAAAATCCTTCTTTTGTCAACTCGTCAGCTGCAATGTTTCCACGATACCCAGAACTACAGTAGGTACAGATTTTCTTGTCTCGCATATCTTCGATCTGTTTTTTCTTTGTATTGCGAATTGTCAACCCTAAAGGCATGTGAATAGAGTCTTCAATTATACCGCCTTTTAATTCATCTATTTCACGAACATCAATTATTACAAAATCATTTTTTTGAGACATTAGCTCCTTTGCTGTAATCTTGTCTGCCATGAATTGTTTTATGAGTACTGCAATTTATTTTTGTTCCAAATGTTTAAGAATATCAATAAATTTAGATCATTTATGGCTCAAAGTAAATGTCCTTACTGTAGCTCACTGTTTGAAAACAATGAGGTGCTATCAAAGCACATAGACAAAGTACACAATGCTGCAGAACCAATCTAGTCTTTTTATGTAAAACGTGCCTGATCAGATATCATAACTCCAGTCAGTGCAGCCAATTTTTGCTTCCATGGACTGGATTTGCAAGTTTTTAAAATTTTAAATCAAATAAAATTATATTTATTTTGTGAAACCTCAATCATGTAGAAACTGTGGAAAAGAGTTGTATCAAAACCAAAGGGCTTGTCCTAGTTGTGGTAGAGATACTGGTTATGATGATACAGAGTAATTTCTGGATCTTAATTTATTGTTTTTAACCAATAATTTTTGAAAATAACACAAATTTCATCTAAAATATTAAAAATCAATATGGAAAATTATGATTTAAATTATATACAATTAAAGACAATTATCTGTATGGCAAGTACGCCTATTTGGATTGCAATCATTATTGGTGTTTTCTTTGTAGGAATTGGTGTAAGTTATGCACATTTTGCCAGCACTTATGATCCAATGTCTATGAAATTTCAAAATCAAGAATTGTTTAATCAAATGATGTCAAATAATCCAAAGATGTCTCAACAGTGGATGAATTCAGATATGATGAATCAACAACAAATGATGAATGATCCACAGTTTAGGCAACAAATATTTCAACAAATGATGCAAAACCCCGATGATATGATGGAATGGATGGCAAAAGATCCTCAACATGTTGAACAGATGTCAAAGATAATGAAAGAAGATCACATGTTTATGTCAAAAATGATGTCTACTATGATGAATGATCCGGATTTGAGATTGCAAATGGTGGGTCACATGTCAGAAAATCCAGAGGCATTCAAAGAAATGATGAACATGATGGGTTCTGGAATGAACCAACAAATGATGCATCCATAAAAAAATAATTTTACATTTGTAAAGTATCCATATTATATTTCAGTTTAGTATATTTTACATTTGTAAAGTCTATTGTTTTACTATCTCCACTTTTTAGAATATCTGAAGAAAAAATGAACGTAACCCAACAAGTCACAAAAATAAATAGACTCCATGAGATAACCTACTGGGGAATAAGAGCATCAGTAGGAGTAATCTTTATCGTATATGGATTGCAGAAATTCAATCCAATATGGAAAGATTATCTTATTGGATTTGGATTGCCGCCAGAACTGCAAATCCCAGTAGCATTGGCAGAAACTATTGGCGGAATATTCCTAATTGCAGGATTCATGACTAGAATTACAGGAATAATATTTAGTGTGATTCTACTTGATGCAATATTTCACATTAGATGGGAAAAAGGATTTTTCATATCTCAAGGAGGCTGGGATTATGATCTTGCATTACTTGCAATGGTTCTTTTTGTTCTAGTTACAGGTTCAGGTAAGATATCCATTGCATCAAAAGTGAAGATTCCACACCTTCTTCACTGATTTTTTTATTTTTGACATCTATCTGCGTCCATTTTCATCCTCAAAATAATGGCAGTCTCTGTGTCTCATTTTTATTCCTGATATGGAGGTTGGACCCAAAAAAGAAATAATATTTTGCTATATGTGTTGCCAGTGGAACTTTTTCAAAAATGGTATCTGAGTCACTAATATTGAATCTAAATCTCTATTCAATCAATATTGCTGGTTTGAATGGTCTTGCATGTCTTGCCTTTGCTTTAGGGTCATAGATTCCATCATCTGATTCAGAAAACACATCAATATCTACTCCAAACTCCTTCTTTCCAATGTCGGTTAATTCATTTGTCAGGAATTTTTTCTCATCAAATTCTTTTGATTCTAATTTCATCTGTCTGATTTCAGTTGGTTCTGATAAAATATCCTTAATTGTCTTTTGAACAAAGTCTGGAGTTTTTTTAACATCTGCAGTTTCTGAATTTGCAATTAACTCCTTCATTACAATTCCCATGTTTGTTTGTCCTGACATCACTTTTTCTAAAATTGAATGATATACTTTGGATTTGAATAAATCAGCAGTATAGATTGTAATCTTTTTTGGAGTAATTTTTGTTACTTTAAGAATATTTCCTATATCGTCAATTAGTAATTTTAACAATTCTTCGGATTGAATCGCAGATGCATTGATATTCTCTTCAGAATATTTTGGCCATTGAGAAGTTGATGCTAAATCAGAATGTCCAAGTTTTTCCCACATCTCTTCTGCTATATGTGGTGCAAATGGTGATAACATTGCAACACGTACTGAATTTATCTGATGTAAAATTCCTGAAATGTTTGTCCTATTTTTTGCATTTACTCTTTTTGTGTACCAGCTAAGATCAGATTCAAATGAAAACAAGATATCATGCAATGCCTCTCTTAATCTCATCTTTTCAATAGATGTGGTAACTTGAGATATCATACTCTGGGTTTTAGATAAAATCCACTTGTCTTCAGCCTCCAAATTCTCAATTTTCTCTGCTTTTAGCCTCGAGCATTCGTTGTATAATGATTCTAGTTTGTTTTGAATGCCTGAGACTGACTCCATGTTAAAATCAGCATCCTGAAGTAATTCTGCTGATATAATAATTGCTAGTCTAATTGGGTCTGCGCCATAATCTTGAATTGCTTTTCGTAATGGTATGATATTTCCCATACTCTTTGACATTTTAGAACCGTTCATCAATACTGAACCATTAACTACAATTTCTTTTGGCCAGTTGTTTTCAGGAAATATTGCAACATGATTTAAAACAAAGAATGTCAAGTGATTTGGAACAAGGTCACGTCCTGAATGTCTTGAATCCACTGGATAAAAGTAGTCAAATTCTTTTTTGATTTGATTAATTACATCGACTGTTAATTCTGTAATTGAAGATACCTTGTTTGCATCACCTTTGCCCAAGAAAATATAATCAAAGAATTCTGGAGATAATTTTTCAGCCTTTAGTGTTCCATCATTTACAAATTTTGAAATTGTATAGTATGCCATGTAAATTACAGAATCTGATAGACTTTCTACGATCCAGTCCTTATCCCATGGCAGTTTAGTCCCAAGTCCATGCTGTCTTGCACAAGCTCTTTCTCTCAACCACCCAATTACATAGTTAAACTCTGATCTAATCTCTTGTGGTAAAATATTCATCTCATCAAAACATTTGGTAGCTAGTTCCTTCCAGTCTTTATTGCCATAGTTTAGGAACCACTGATTGTTAAGAACCTTGACTACACATTCAGCTCCACATCTACATCGAACAGGAGTGTTTGTTAGTTCTAGTAAAATATCTGCATGCTTGTTTTTGATTAGCCATTCCTTGATTGTATCTTTTGCATATGCTACTTTGATTCCAGCAAATTGTTCTGTATTTTGTTTTAATTTTCCACCGTAGAACTCTTTTCCATAAACCTCCTTTGTTGCTTCTTCTAATTTTGGATCACTTTGATTTACGACACCAAATTTCTCAACTGCTTCTTTTGCTGGATTTTCTCCAAAGCCTTCAGTCTGAATAATTGAGATTGGGATAATTTTGGCTACTTTTGAGGCTAATTCAGGCTCAATTTTGGCCTTTTTGAGATCTTCAAGTGCCTGATAATCAAATGGAGCATGGGCTGGAACTGACATTACCATTCCTGTACCAGTTCCGCTTTCAACAAAACTAGCTGGAAGCATTAGGATTGATTCATTTCTGTGTGGAACTGTAACTAATTTTCCAATTAGTTCTGCACCTTTTATCTCGCCATCATGTGTAATTTTTTTATCCAAAAATTCTAACTTATATGCACATTCTTTGCTTACAATCCATTTTTCGTTATCCACTGTAATTTTCTTATAAATTATTTCAGGATTAACCCAGAGATTGACAACACCAAAGATTGTTTCAGGTCGAAGTGTTGCAGTTGGTATGATGTAATCTTCATACTTGAATTTAATTAAAATATATTCAGTAAAGTCTGGCTCCACATCTCCCAAAGTATCATGTTGTGATACAGGATTTTGATCCTTTGGACACCAGCCAACTGGATGAGAACCTTGAATGATTAATTTTTTTTCCCTTAATGTTTTGATCTGCCACTCGATAAATTTACTATACACTGGATCAATTGTTGTAAACTCCCGTCTCCAGTCAATAGAATATCCAATCTCAATCATTCCTGTCTTGATTTCTTTGTGGAAATAATCTGCAATCTTTACTGGTTCTACAAATGTCTTGATTGATTCTTCTGGTACTCCGTAAAGATTTTTTAAATTCTCAATTATTTCTCTGTCGTTTGCCTCTACTCTTTTTGCCATCCCAAGTATTGGAGTTCCAGTATAGTGAAACGCCATCGGAAAGAGTACATTGAATCCATTCATTCTATAAAATCTTGCATGAACATCAGCTAGCGTGTATGTTCTACCATGTCCAATATGTTGAGGTGAATTTGGATATGGATATGCAACTGTTATGAATTTTTTTTCTTTTTCACTTGGATCTGTTTCAAAGTTTTTCGAGTCATTCCATCTCTTTCTCCATTTTGATTCAATCTCATTCCATCTTATTTCCATAATATCATCATCCTAAAATCATTGATTTTGCTTTGGCTATTGCATCGTTTATTTTAGATGTGTCTTTTCCTCCACCCTGGGCAAATTTAGCGTCTCCTCCGCCTGCTCCTCCTAGTATTTCAGCCACGGATTTGGCAATATTTCCAGCATTTTTGCTCTTTGAGGCCTCATCTCCTGAATATGCTATTACTCGAATTGTTGGACCTGATTCAAAAATTCCGACATACACAGAATTTGGATTGTCCTTGACTAGTTTTTTGCCAAAGTTCATGTGGAAAAACTCGTCGTACTGTTTTGAATTTGTAAAACATGATTTTATTTTATTTACATTAATTTCGATTTCATCTATTATTCCACTACTTGATTGAGCTGCAACTTGTTCTAGTAAAACTGGAATCTTTTCTTTTGCTTTTTGTTTTTCTTCTTCACGTTGTTTGTTTTTTATCTCTTTTTGTTTTTCTTCTTGTATTCTTTTTGCGTTTTCAATTTCTTGTTGTTTTACATATTCTTTAGCAGTTGGACCTGAGACAAATTCCAATCTGACAACACCGTCTTGAATTCGCTTAGTCTTTGTAATTTTGATCAGTTCAACTTCTTTTGTCTTTTTGACATGTGTTCCACCACAAGCTTCAACATCAAAGTCTTCAATTGATACTATTCTGACTGACTTTACTGGAACTACACCTCCCTGATAAATCTTAAATCCGTACTTTTGTTCTGCAGTTCCCCTGTCATAGTTTTGTATGGTTACTACCATATCTTTTGCAACAATATTGTTTGCAGCATTTTCAATGTCTTGTACTTGCTTGTCAGTTAGTGAAGAGTGATGAGTGATATCTAATCTTGCATGATCAGCTTCTTTGAATGCAGAGTGCTGCCATATCCAAGAACCTAACACTCCTCTAGCTGAAGAGTTTAGAATATGAGTACTTGTATGATTCTTTGTGATGTTTGATCTTCGCAATGAATCTATTTTGCACTTTACTACCTCGCCTTGTTTTGGAATTACTCCATCTATCTCATGAACTATGACTCCGCCGTGTTTGTTTACATCAACTACTTTTGAGTCTGCAATGGTACCATAATCTGGTTCTTGTCCACCACCTCTTGCATAAAATGAGGTTCTATCAAGCACGACTGATTTATCAAAAACTTTGAGGATCTTTGCATCAAACTCCATTGGATCATCTTTGTAAAAGAGCATGTCAGTTTCTGGAAGGTCATCAAGTGGAAGTTGCTCAATGTCTTTTTTCTTGTCTGACTGGTGCAAATCAGATAGTTTTGCATAAAATGATGAGGGAATTTCAGATATTACATCAATTTCTCTTAGATACTCTGGTGTAATTCCATCTGATTCGTATAAAGTAATTAACTCATCTACTGTTGGCGCTCTGCCTTTTCCTTTAAGGCGTTCTGCCATCTTTCCCATTCTGACCTTTGATTCAACATATCTTTCTGATTCTAATTTCAAAATGGTCTTGACATCTTGTCTCTTTTCATCTAATTCAGGATATGTGTCTCTGAGATAATCAATATGCATATCTACTAATTCATCGATATCCAGCTTGAGATTCATTCTATCTATTGTTCCATTGATTCGTCTTAACATCATTCTTAGATTGTATCCGCCGCCAACATTGCTTGGTAATGCACCATCAGTAATTGCAAATATCAGAGTTCTAAGATGATCTGCAATTAGATACATTCCTTCAAGTGGTGTGATGATTCGATTGACTTGATCTTGTGTTAGTCCAGTTGTTTTTACGGCATTTCTTCTTACTTCGATCAAGTCATCATGAATCTCTAGATTCTTTGCAATTGCGGTAAAGTATTTTCGTAACATTTCGGAATCTGAATCAATTCCAATCTTTTCAAACAGATGATTAGTAATTGGACCAAAGCAGCAGTCATATGCAGTAGGAGTTCCCTTTGTGATCCAAGCAAATCGTTCAAGGCCTGCCCCCATATCAATAATCTTTTGATCTAGAATGGTGTGTTTTCCCAACTCACCTTGAAATTCAGTAAATACGGCATTTCCTAGTTCTAATCCCCTGACAAAATATTCTAGTGAAGAACCAAAAGAACCACCACCTGCCCACACGTCTTCAACAAAAACTACTTCTTCTTTCTTAATTCCAAACTGTTCTGTCAATAATCTAAAGTCAAGATCAACGCATTCATCTTTCCAATATCCTTGTGCATTTGGAATGCTGTGTTGTCCAATCATGCAAAAGCTAGAAAAGTGTCTGCCAGTTACTCCGACATTTTCCAAATCCTTGAATCTCAAACAAGTTTGTGGAACTACAAGTGGATTTGCAGGAAACTCAAAGACAACTTTTGAACCCATTATTCTTTGAAAGTCAACAATTGATGCAATTGTAAAGTAGAGATCATCTCGCCATCTACAAACGACTGGATATCTTGAAACTGAAGTGTGATTGTTTTTTACAAAAAATGATTCTACCTCTTTCCAGGCTTGGGTATAATCAAATCTCTTTTTGGTTGGAGGATCTCCTATGAATGAATAAGTATCGTCTGCATCATCAGGACATAATCCTCTCTGAGAATCCAGAGTCCAAAAATATCTTTTACATTTTAAGCATGATTTTCTAACAAATCCCTGTTCTTCAAATAGCTTGACCTTATAGTATCTGTCTGGGTCAGATGAAAATTCATTCAGAATTTCTTTTTTATCCAACGAAGAACTTCTATTTGTCCAATATTAAGAATTGTCGATTAATAATACATTAAATAAACTGGCAATATCTTGCAAATTATGTTCAAGAGAAAACCAGCATTAAGAGAAGGGGTACATGTTTTCTCTACTAAAAAAAATGGTGAATATTATGATTTTATCTTTGGAGTAGTTACTGGCGTTGATGGCAGGAAAGTTGGCGTCAATGGAGTAATTGTAAATCCAGTAGGCCTCAAAAATAAAATTGCTCAGGGAAAAGCAGGTGAACGTTCCTCTGAGATTTTGGAACATCCAACGCCTGATAATGTGGTTTTAGCCTTAGTGTATAGAGTAGAACATGAAAATTATGCTGAGGTATTGGATCTCGATAAAGACAAATGCGATTTGATTCCGCCAAAAGTTTATGCAATTTTAGATGGATGGATTCGGGAAACTCTGCCTGAATTTATCAACAATGTATTGTCTTTGCCACCAGGTCCAGAAAGAGATGAAGCTAAACGCGTCTTAAAACACAGAATGGAAACACTAGTTGATAAAAATCTGAAACGAACTCTTTATTCTGTTTGCCGAAGTCTGAAAATTCTAAACTAAACTTTTCTATTTATACGTCATTTGTTGGATATCGAATCTAGAGTATTAAGAAAGGACTTTTTGGGATTTAAATCTCAAAATACTATTTATTTTGATAATCTCATGCGTGAGTTAAATGGAATTAAATGGTCATGAAAAAAATTCATTCTAACAAGACATATTTCCATTCAAAAAGTGTGAACAATAACAAAATGGAAGGTTGTGGGGAATCAAGATAGAGGGAGATAACAAGTGGGTTACTCTGATTAGGAGGGGGCTAGTCTTGAGTGAATTACTTGACTTGTTGATAGTAATTATTGTGTTGGGTGTTATTACAATTCCAATAATTTTGACCACCTATGTTGAACTTAAAAGAGAAATAAATTTAGTGGATTTTTGTTAATTCCGATAGTTTTGTTATGTTTAATAGCATAACATTACAAGTTTCACAGTTAATGATAGACAATATCACATTACTTCAGGTAAATGGTACAATTATAGCTGGGTTATTGGTTCTACTATCAATAAATTCAATCTGGGTATCAAGTTTGAAAGAACCATTAAAACCCAAAGTTGCACAAATAAAAAAATATGGAATCTATTTTACCCCTAGCCAATTACTAATTCTTTTTATTCCTTTTTCAGCATCTTCGATTTTTGCAATTTTTGATTCACAAGAAGGGATTCTAAGATTATTTTCTGTGGGTTTTTGTATAGTTGGATTTATTTTAATAATTATAGTAGTTTGTTTACTTGTACGTAGTGAAAGAAAACAGGATTTAGATTTTAGTGATGTTCAATGAAGCGCCGATATTTGACAGCAAAAAGAATTTCAGAGATCCTGAAATTTGACAGAATCAAACTCCACCATAGTTTTATATTATGCCCTAAGAAAATCTCGATACAATGGAATACGTTTATGCTGCTTTACTTCTTCACAAGCTACAAAAAGAAGTTAATGAGGCAAACATCAGCTCAGTTGTAAAAGCATCTGGCGCTGCAGTAAATGATGCTCAAGTAAAAGCATTAGTTGCAGCATTGGCTGATGTTAACATCGAAGAAGCAATCAAAGCCGCACCTGTAGCAGTAGCAGCAGCCGCTCCGGCAGCCGCAGCAGCAGGTGAAGCAAAGAAAGAAGCACCAGTTGATACCAGTAAAAATGAAGAAGCCGCAATGGAAGGTCTATCTTCACTATTTGGATAAACAACTATTATTTTTTCAATTTAATTTTGATTTTTTATATCAATGTTAATTAACAATTATTTGTTTTTTGTATTGATTGGTTGATTTTTCAATTCCCGCTCATGTGTTTATCTACATTTTAGATCTCTTTGGAACAATGGCATTTGCAGTAACGGGAGCTTTCAAAGCCATAGAAAACAAATCCGATATCGTCGGAGTTTTACTGTTAGCTACAATTACAGGCGTTGCTGGAGGCGTAATCCGGGATGTTGTGATGGGCCAGTTTCCAAACGCATTATCTGATCCGGCATATGTTGCAATAACAGTTACATCGGGAATTGCAATTTTCTTTTTGTATACACATCTCAAAAAACACTGGAATCTATTTTTGAAGTTTGATGCAATTGGACTGGGTGTATTTTCAATAATTGGAGCAACGTTTGCATACAATCTAGTAGGGCTAAACTTTCTTGCAATAATGCTTGCAGGAGTACTTACTGCAGTAGGTGGTGGAATACTTCGAGATGTCTTTGTCACACAAGTCCCAATAGTTTTTGTAAAGGAATTTTATGTCTCTGCAAGCTTTATTGGAATTTTGGTATTTTATTTTATGTTGTACTTTGGTGGAGAGTTATACTCTGCAACAATCATAGGACTGGCAATAACTACTGCATTGAGATTAATTGCAATGAAGTATAATTGGAATCTTCCTAAAGTTAAAGGAATTTAAGATTAAGCTGGACTGTAGCCTTTGGCTTTTGATGCAAGGCCTTTTGCTTGGCCTTCTGCCTTTTGCAAAATCTGCTCTTTAGTTTCACTTGTCATAAATCCAGACTCTACTGATAATGAGCGAGCATGCTGAGATGCCTTGCCAATAATCTGGTTAATGTTTTCTGGAGTAACATATGCTGCCTCGATTGATAGTGATACTGCTTCTTGGTGATATTGAGCAAATGCATTTCTAATTGCTTCTACATCAATTACCATGTCTTTTTCTGCATATTTGAGACCCTCCTCTAATGCAGTGTATAGTGAAATTCCAGCTTCGACTGGTTTGATGTCTAATTTACCTAACAATACTGCTAGTTTCTCATTAATTACTCCGCCTTTCTTTACTGGAGTTGAGTCTTTTGCAATCCAAATTGTACCTTGATCAATCTTTGTTGGAATTCCAGCCTCTTTGAATTCAGTAAGCATTGGGCCTGGAGCAATTCCTGTGTTCTTTGCAGGAACTACAATGTCGACACTTGCAATATCTCCACCTCTTGCTGCCATCATGATTTTGTTTTTGGCAAGTAAGACGTTTAGTTTGAATGGTGACATGTTTGTAAATATGAAAAGACATTGACCTACTAGTTCGTCAGCAATTCCTTTGATTCCCGGAATATTTGATTTTTCTAATGCTTTTTGTGCAATTCTATCTTTAACACAGACAAATTCTACCTGACCTTTGAGTGCTTTTCTTAATGGTAATAGTTGTGATGCTCTAACTTTGTTTGTCTTTACTAATGCAACAACTTTGTATTTTTTTGGAATCTCCATCATTTGTTGATACATCTGAGTTTTTTTTGCTGGATATTTTGTTCTATTTTCATGCATGTTTCTTCTTGACCTCTTCTATCTGTTTAATTGGTTTTCCCATTGTGGTTTTAATGATAATTCTTTTCATGTTCTTATCTCCGTTTGGTAATTTCTTTTCAACTGCAGCAAGTACCGCATGTGCATTGATTGCCAAATCTGCATCACTCATTGTTTCATCACCAATTTTACATGACATTGCCAATGTTGCTCTTGCTCTTACTTTGATTGATGCTCTGAATCTTGTTAGAAATGATTCAATTGATGCGTTAAATGGAACTGGTGTTGGCATTTTACCTCTTGGACCTAATAGCTGACCCAATACTTTACCGACTACTGGCATGATTTGTGTGTCTGCCAAAAAGAAATCATATTTGTTGATAAATTTTCTAGATGCTCTTTTGTTTGCTGCAAATCTATCTAGTTCATCAGAACCTACAACTGCATCAGCTTTTGCCGCTTTTGCTTTTTGACCCATATCTCCTGTTGCCATAATGCAAACAGTTGATGGGGAGCTTGTCTTTGGTAGTTGAACTACTTCGTTTAATGCAAAGCCCTTTTTGACATCAATATCTTTGAATACTAGAATCATCTCGACAGACTGTGTAAACTTACGTTGCTTACTGCCTGTCTTGGCCTCTTTGATCATGTCTGCAAGCTTTGCCTCGGTAATCATTATGAAGAATTTCCGAGATTGCCTACTTAAAATCGTTTAGAGGAATGGGAATTAAGAATCTTATTTTATTTTAAAAAATTACACATTTCTATGCCAATTTTTGAAATTCAGGGACAAAAATCCTCATGAACTTACATTTATTAATTCACCATCCTCCATTTTCGAATAGATTGCAGAAGTTTGATGATCTTGATATGAAACTCTTAGCAGAGTTGACAAAAGACGGTTCAATCTCAGTTCCAGAACTATCAAAAAAATTAGGAATCAATGCATCTGTTTTGTACAGCAGAATAAAGAGACTGGTAAAAAAGAAATTAATTAAAAAATTCACAATAGTTGTAGATGAATCTCTCTTAGGAGTCGGAGTAAAGGCATCAATTGGAGTTAACCGAGATCCAAAACTAAAAGATACTATTCACAAACAACTGATGGCTACCCCTGAGGTCACATCAATTTCTGAAGTTACTGGTAGATTTGATATTATAGTAAATGTCCAGACGAAAAATCTAGAGGTGCTTCACTCTATAGTAATTGAGAAGCTAGGAAAAATCGATGGAATAATTAACACTGAAACTTTTGTAGAGTTACAAAAAACAGATAAAGATTTAGTTTATTCTGTGGTGTAATTTAGTTTAATTTTGCGTCCCACTTGCCAGCGTTAATCTCTGCTGTGATTTCTTTTGGAGTCTTTCCTTCCACTTTGATTCCAAGTGATGAGCAAGTTCCAATAATTGTTTTAGCTACAGATTTTAGTGAAGTTGCATATGATTTCTCTAGTTTTGTTTTTGCAACTTTTACTACAGAATCAATGGTAATGTCTCCTACCCAAGCTGTTCCTGCAGTGCCGGTTCCTTTCTGAACTCCGGCCTCTTTTAGCAATAATGCAGCAGCTGATGGAATTCCAATTTCGATCTCCCACTTTTTAGTATCTGGAAATACTGAAACTGTTACTGGAACTTTCATTCCCTCAAAATCTTTTGTTTTATCGTTAATTGCCTTGATAATCTCCATGATGTTTACGCCCAATGGACCCAAAGCTGGACCTAGTGGCGGACCTGCAGATGCAGCTCCTCCTGTTACAAGTGAAGATATTTTTTGTGCGTCTACCATGTTTATCAGCTTATTATGAAAAATTTAATCCTTCCTAAGACTCACTAGATAGTTTTAGGTAGTTGGCGTCGACAGTTACTGGCAATTGATATGATGCATCAAGTAAGACTACTGTTGCTTCTTCTTTGTCTACATCAATTCTTGTGATCGTGGCTTTCATTCCTTTGAATGGACCGCCAGTGATCTCAACTATGTTATCTACTGTTAATTGTGAAACTGTGGATTTCTTCACCAGATACCCTTCTATATCTTTGAATTCTAATTCTCCTCTTAGTTGACCGCGAATATGTCTGATTCCTTCAACTGCCATGTATGCATCACTTGGGTTAATTGCTTCAATGACAACGTATCCCTTTAGATTATCAACTAGTAATACGGATTGAATATTCATTTTATTGTTACTTGCTTTAGCTTCAAGTAATCTCATTACCACTTTCTCTTGACCTCCAGTGGTTCTTATTGCAAAAAGGTGTGATTTTACTTCTTCAGACATTTTACCTACCAAACGTAATTACCGAAAAGACAAACTGTATTGTAAATCCAATGGCACCTACTCCTCCAATTCCCAATAATACTAATCTGAGATGCTGTTGATACTCATCTTTGTCTGGCTTTTTTGCCATCTTCATAGTATTTGCCATGTTTTTCAAAGTCTGCTTCGGGTTCATTGCCTGAAATTAATAAGGTGTCCTTATATCTCTTATCTCATGGAGCTGCTAGTAGCTTATCGCGATGACCCTGCTGGATACAATATGGCAAATTTTCTTTCTCAAGAAATGAAAAAAGAAGGTGATATCTATCATGGAAAATACTATGATTTACTGATAATTCCAACTCCTGCAATTTCAGCTGATTGGCTAGAAGAAAAATATGATTATGATGGATTTATTTTTCTATCAAAACACGCTGCAGAATCTGGAGCATTGGCACTTACCTGTCACAGTACTGGAAATTTCTCAGAAGCCAAGTTTGGTGGAAATGATAAACAGATTGCAGTACCACATCCATTTATCCAAAAAACATATCTTCAAACTTTATGGAAAAACAGATCCGTTTTTTCTGATTTTCAAATTACTATAGAGGCAACTCATCATGGACCGACCGCATTATCAAAACCTACAATATTCATTGAAATTGGAACCACTGAAAAGCAGTGGACTGATGTAACGCTATGCAATTCAGTAGCTACACTAGTTCATCAAGTGATGAGTGGTCACATCAAAGCATCACCCACTGCTATATGCTTTGGAGGAACTCATTATCCCGATAAATTTACAAATGAATTACTTGAAGGCAAATACTCCCTTGGAACTGTTGTGCCAAAACATGCCTTAGATAATATTGATGAGAATCTGTTTTCTGAAATTTTATCAAAAAATAAAATGGCAACAACTGCTTTGCTTGATTGGGGAGGAATGGGTCCAAACAAACAAAAAATTCTTGAACTCCTAAAGACAACCAATCTTGAGGTAATTAGATTATGAGTCTTGATAAAAAAATTTACAAAAAATTACTTGAAGTACCAAAGGGAAAAATTACCACCTATGGAGAACTTGCAAAAGCAGTTGGTTTAAAAAATGGACAACGAGCAGTTGGAAAAATTATGAACAAGAATCCATATCCTGTGATCATTCCATGTCACAGAGTTATCAAATCCGATGGAAAGATTGGTGGATATGCATACGGTGAAGAAATAAAATCAAATATGTTATCAAAAGAGGGAATAAAGATTCAAAATGGAAAGATTTTGGATTTGGAAAATTCTATTTATCGATTCTAGCTTCTTTTTGCTATAATCTCTTCCATCAATAATCTAAGGTGTGCTTTGTTTCTTACAGTGTTTCCGCCTACCTTTTTGTATAATGCCCAAAATTCAGGATTTGTCAAGTCCTTTCTGTCTTTGGCAATCTTTAGTAATCTTCTAAGTGAGCGAACCTTTGCAACGTAGACGTCCTTCTTTCCTACTCTTGCACCCTTTCTACCTTTTTTGGAGCCTTGTGTTGTTCCTCTTTTGTGTTTTTGTGCTTTCTTCATTTGTGATCTGCCCTTTGAGGTTCCAACAATTGGTTTAATGGTAATTTTCTTTGCAGTGATTAAACTTCGAATGTTTTGTCTAGTAATTGCATCAGCTACATCATCTAGATGATCAGCGTCTAATCTAACTCTGTTAACTCCGACTCCTGTAACTCGTGCTACGAGTCTTTTTTTAGCTTTAAGATTTACTACCAACAGTTCTCACTCTTGCATTAAATATTTTGAACTTGCTTTCAAGTGCTTTTACTAGAATTTCTTTTCTCTTTTTAGTACCTACACCATGTCCAAATCTTATTCCGTCTGTTTTTGGATTAAGATTTTCCAAATCACTTAATTTGTAAACTAAATTATCTGTATATCCTGATGGATGTAATCCTTTAGCAATTTTTGGTCCACCATATCCGACTTTGACAAGTCCTGGACGACCTCTGCCACCTTTTAATTTTCTTTGATGATGATCAACTCCTTTTGGTTTTCTCCAATTGGTTTGTAATCTAACATAACGCCAGCTCTCTGGTCTGACAAAATCTGGATTGTGCCCTTTGATCTCTTCTCGTTTTGCTAGCTTCTCTTTATTGATCGGCATTAGATTGACTCTTGAAATTTTAAATAAATACGTTCCTAGATTAAAAAAGATCATCTTTTGGGAAAGAGATAATAAGGAAAATTGAGTCGGATCGAAATATCTCATGATCAAGCCTGGGATTCCTATGATAATTGTTAAGGGGTGCTATTACCTCTGATCGAAGTAGTAAGTACTCTCAAAGTTGATAAATTCTTATCTCAAATTCAGTCATTTGGAATTTCTCCCTCAAAGATACATCGAAATTTGAGCGTAGATGACCTAGTAAAAATCGCTGTAGAGAAAAAAGAAGGAGTAATCAATTCAACTGGTTCTCTTTCTGTCAATACTGGAAAATACACTGGACGTTCTCCAGATGATAGATTCATCGTTTATGATGATAAGACTCACAATACTGTAGATTGGGGTAAAGTAAATCACCAATTTCCATCAGGAAAGTTTGAGAAATTACTAGAGAAGATGAAATCTTTTGTAAACAACAAAGAGCTTTATGTCTTTGATGGATTTGTAGGAGCTGACAAAGACAATCGTTTACCAATTAGAGTGATAAATGATCATGTATGGCAAAGTCTCTTTGCAAGAAATTTGTTTATTCGACCAACAAATGAGGAGCTAGAAAACCACAATCCTGAGTTTACTATTTTGTGTATCAATAACTTTGAAGCAGTTCCAGCAGTAGATGGTACAGAGTCTAATGTTTTCATTATTATTGATTTAACTAGAAAAATTGTCTTAATTGGTGGAACCCAATATGCTGGTGAAATGAAAAAGTCAATGTTTTCTGTAATGAATTTCCTCTTGCCTGAAAAAGGAGTTTTCCCAATGCATTGTTCTGCAAATATTGGTAAAGATGATGATACTGCATTGTTTTTTGGATTATCTGGTACTGGAAAGACAACATTGTCAGCTGATCCAAATAGAAAATTAATTGGCGATGACGAACATGGTTGGTCTGATAACGGGACATTTAATTTTGAAGGAGGATGTTATGCAAAATGTATCAATCTAAGTCAAGAGGCAGAACCTGAAATCTGGAATGCAATTAGACCTGGTGCTGTTTTAGAAAATGTTGTACTAAATAACAATCAACCAGATTACGATGATAATCTATTAACTGAAAATACTCGTGTTGCGTATCCGCTTGATTACATCCCAGGTGCAGTTATTCCAAGTGTAGGCGGTCATCCAAAAGTAATTGTATTTTTAACAGCTGATGCATTAGGTGTTTTACCACCAATTTCCAGACTGACAAAAGAGGGTGCAATGTATCACTTTATGTCAGGTTACACAAGTAAGTTGGCAGGAACAGAGCGAGGAATTAAGGAGCCAAAATCCGTATTTTCTGAATGCTTTGGAGCCCCATTCATGCCTAGACCAGCTGCAGTATATGCTAAGGTATTAGGTGAAAAAATTACAAAACACAATACTGTCGTTTACCTAGTAAATACCGGATGGTCTGGTGGCCCATATGGTGTAGGTAAAAGAATTAAGATAAAATACAGTCGAGCAATGGTTACTGCGGCAATTAATGGCTCATTAAATATTGTAAAATACAAACATGATGATTTGTTTAATCTAGATATTCCAACCGAAGTACCAGATGTTCCTTCAGATATTTTGGATCCAAAAAATACTTGGACTGATAAAGACTCTTACAATCTTTCTGCTAAAAAATTAGCTCAAATGTTTGTTGAGAACTTTAAAAAGTTCCAAAATGTTGCACCTGAAATTATTTCAGCAGGTCCTGTGTATCACGCTTAGCTGATTTTATTTTTACAGCTCCAACAATTCCTATTATTGCTATAATTCCCACAACTATCGCTACCTGTCTCTGTGGAATGTCAAGAATTTCAAAATCCTCTTGAGTCTCATCAATTGAATTTGCAATGATGGTGTTGTATGCATCAAGTGTTTGGTCATTTGATTTTATTTTTGCTTCAATCCAATATTCTCCGTTTTGATTTATTCTCATTTTTGCATCCTTATTTGGTGTAGCAGTGATTACATCTGTTACCTCGGTATTACTTTTTGTCACTGAAATCTTTGCAAAATTCCAATCTGGATCATTAATTGTAAAAAACAATGAGTTATCATTTTGAATCACACCAATTGAAGCTTTAGTATAGTGAATTTGTATTGGAACTGTGTATTTTATTTTATCATGATTTATGAAAATTTTTTCTTGAAATGTTCCATAATTTTCCCCTGAAATTTTAATTTTAACTGTTAAATTATTTTCTTGCAAAGAGTCTTCAACTTGAATAAATTCAGGACCCTCAAATGTTACATCAAGATTATCCAAAGTTCCATTAAGCAGTTTTAATTTTAATTCCTTTTCTGCCATTTTGTTATCTGATGATAAATTAACTACAAAATTTGGCGGGGTGATGATTAGCTTGGCATCAAATGCCTTTCCAAGATTTAGCCTGCCTGAACCAGTATCACTTAATGAGAATTCTGAACCATATGCGTCAGATACCATCTCTGAAGTGGTCATGAGAAGTGATTTTATCTCATCATTTGTCATGGTAGGATACTTTTCTAATAGTAGCGCAACTGAGCCACTCACATGTGGGGCTGCAAAGCTAGTCCCACTAGTAAAATTGTACCCGCCGTTTGTCTGAGTTGTATTGATGTATGCACCTGGTGCTACCAAGTCAGGTTTTATGTAAAATGGTGAAACAGGACCCCTTGAGCTAAAATGTGCGACAAAGTCTGGGTTGTAAAACACATGTAGACTAGCTTTACTTTCACCAAGTTCTTTAATTTCAAGTCCTTCTTTTCTATCAATTGATACAACAGGAATTTGTGGCTTGTAGTTTGGCTCTATGAATTCATGAATTAATTGACCAAGAAAAATTCCAGGTTGGTTGTTGTAAACGATCATTGCCTTTGCACCAGCATTTACTGCATTTTTTTCTTTAATTGAAAAATACAACATCTCACCTTCTACATCACTTCCTCTTTCTACAAGTAATATTGCATTAGTTGCATTGATCTTTTTTAGTTCTGCTTCTTTTCCATACCCTCCAAAAACAATTTTTCCAATAATTGGCTCATCAAGTTTTGCAGATCCTGTCATTGGAATTACGGTGTATGGTTTTTCATTTACCTCAAGTGTTGCAATAAGACTAGATGTCAAGTTGTTATATGTTGCGCCAACTGTAATGGAGCCAGGATTTTTTCCTGGACTGCCAATTGTTTGAGGGATTGGTCCATCGTTTCCTGCTGCTGTAATTACAATAATCCCTTTTTGCAGTGCATTATTAACGGCTTTATCAATATTGGAGTTTGTCTTGTTTACACCAAGACTGATGTTGATAATGTCCGCATTATCTTCAATTGATTTATTGATTGCCTTGATTATCAAATCAGATGATACTCCTTCACCGTTTTCTGAAACTTTGTAAGCTAGGATTTTTGAATTAGGGGCAACTCCTTTTAGAATTCCATTTGCTGCAATTACTCCTGCAACTTGAGTGCCGTGACCGTTAGTGTCAAGTGGTGGTTCACCTTCATTTATGAAATTATATCCGCCGACGACTTTACCATCTGGTCCAAAACCAAAAAGATCTGGATGATTATAATCAACTCCAGTATCGATTACTGCGATTTTAATTCCTGTTCCGTCAAATCCTTCCATTCTTGGAATATCACCTCCAATAAATGGAACACTTTGTTCAATGTATGTGTGGAAATTATCATTAGGTAGTAATTGAAAAATAATTAAAGATGAAAAAACAACCACGATACTTGTAAAAACTACCCAAAGCTTCATAATTTTACGATATTTTTAGCAAGTAAAAACCAATTGTCTACTAAAGCAATAAATTGAATAAATATTGCATAACTTTTATGGGAAAATACACACTTCCACAAATACCATATGCTTATGATGCATTAGAACCTCATATTGACGCAAAAACAATGGAGATTCATCATACAAAACATCACCAAGCATACACCGACAAATTAAATGCTGCACTAGAAAGTTGTCCAGCTGATGTACAAAGTAAAGATATCTTAGACATCTTGTCTAACATCAACCAAGTACCAGAAGCACAACGTAGTGCCGTTAATTTCAATGGTGGTGGTTATGATAACCACAAGCTATTTTGGAACAACATGAAACCAAAAGGAGGCGGTGAACCAGGAGGAGCAATTGCGGATGCAATCAATAATTCTTTTGGAAACTTTGCAGCCTTTAAGGAGAAATTCTCATCCACTACTGCAGTAATTCAAGGAAGTGGTTGGGGATGGTTAGTATACAATCCTTCAACAAAGAAGGTTGAGTACAAATCTATGCCAAACCAAACTAGTCCAAGAACAGAAGGATTAGTTCCATTATTGGGCTGTGATGTTTGGGAACATGCATACTATCTGAAATATCAAAACAAACGACCAGATTACATTTCATCATGGTGGAATGTAGTTAATTGGGATGAAGTAGAAAGCAGATACTCCAAAGTAAAATAAAGTTCTATCTTTATTTTTTTTATTATCATCATTTTTAATCTGATTTATTTTTCAGAGTAATTTCCATGAATGAATTTATAACCATCTCAGGATTGTTTGTTGTAAATGAGTGAAGAACAGGCCCAACACTTGATGCAGCAACTCCAAATGCTTGAGACTTACTATGGAGATTTATCACAACGTGAAGCTACACTTGTTAATGTCTTACGAGAGGCAATATCTGCAATTGAATCTATCAAAGCACTTCGCGAAAAGCCAGATTCTGATAGTTTGGTACCAATTGGAATGGGAACTTATGTGCAAACAAAAATCTCATCATCCAATAAAATAATTTTGAATGTGGGAGCTGGAATTGCTATGGAAAAAACTTATGATTCTTCAATAAACTATCTTGAAGCAAGAATAAAAGAAATTGAAGTTGCTATACAAGACACTACTGCGCGAAAACAAGATGCTATGGCTAGATTGGAGCAAGGTAAAGAACAAATGAATCAACTTATGCAACAAACATCAGAAGATCTTTCGGGATAAAATAATGTTTGATAAACTTCGTAATGCATTTTCCAATGCAGCGAAAAGTCTTGGAGAAAAAGAACTAAACGATAAAGACATTGAAGAAATTCTTTACGAATTAGAAATTTCTCTTATGGAATCTGATGTTGCAAGTGAAGTCATTGATACAATAAAATCAGATTTGAAAACTCAATTACTGGGTTCCAAAGTAGACAAAAAAGAGATTGAAAAGTTTGTCAAAGACAGATTGATTTCAAATATATCGTCTTTATTTGATGCTGCAGGTACAGTTGATCTCTTTGAGTTGATTAACGAAAAAAAGAAAACTGTTCAACCGTTTCTGATTTTATTTGTAGGAATTAATGGAACTGGAAAAACTACATCATTAGCTAAAGTAGCTTACATGTTACAGCAAGCAAAGTATTCTGTGGTAGTTGCAGCTGCTGATACATTTAGAGCAGGTGCTATTGAGCAGTTACGCGAACACACTAATCGTTTGAATCTAAAACTAGTTGCACAAAATTACAATTCTGATCCAGCTGCAGTTGCCCGAGATGCGGTTCTTTATGCAAAATCTCACAAAATGGATTGTGTGCTAATTGATACTGCTGGAAGAATGCAAACAAGCAAAAATTTAATGGAGCAGATTGCTAAAATTACCAAAGTAGTAAATCCTGATTTTAAAATATTTGTAGGTGATTCTCTGGCTGGAAATGATACTGTAAATCAAGCTAGGGAATTTTTTGAGCATGTAAAATTCAATGGTTCAATTCTCACAAAAAGTGATGCTGATGCACGTGGTGGGGCTGCACTTTCTATTGTTAAAATTACATCTACTCCAGTGTTATACCTTGGAGTTGGACAGGAATATTCTGATCTCAAACCGTTTGACAAAGAACTCTTTCTAGAAACTGTATTTGGTTCCTTATCTGGCGTAGATCGAAAAACTCCAAAACAAGAATTAGTTGAGGAACCAATTGTTGAATCAAAACCAGAACCAATTGTTGAATCAAAACCAGAACCAATTGTTGAATCAAAACCAGAACCAATTGTTGAATCAAAACCAGAACCAATTCCAGAACCAAAATTAAAACCAGTTCAAGTAACAAAACCAGAACCTAAACCAGAACCTAAACAAATTGAATCAGATGATCCGTTTGAAGGAATTGCAGACAAAGACATTGCAAAATATTCAAACTTGTATGATATTGCTCCGCCAGAAAATGATGATGAGGCAACAAAACTTGGTAATGCAATCCGTCAATGGATTAAGAAGGGACGACCAAAACCTGGAGAAGAAAAGAAACAGGAATCAGATCAAGAGATAGATTCCAAGCACAAACAAGATAAAGAAGAAGAAAAGTCTAAAAAGAAAAGAGGTGTATTTGGATTCTTCAAGAAATGAAACTCAAAACTAAAAATTTACTCACTTTGGCAGAATTGTTCCCTAAAGAATTTGTTGCATTAATTGATTATTCAATTATTCTAAAAAAAGAATTAAAAAAAGGCAACAAACCGTTGCTAAAAAACAAGACACTTGCAATGATTTTCCAAAAGCCATCAACTCGAACACGAGTAAGCTTTGAGACCGGAATGTTTCAACTTGGTGGACATGCTATTAATCTATCATCACAAGACATGCAGTTATCACGGGGTGAAACAATAGAAGATACTGCAAAGACATTGTCTCGATATGTAGATTGTATCATGGCACGAGTCTATGATCATAATTTACTTGAAAAATTATCTAACTCTTCTAGTGTTCCAGTAATTAATGGACTGTCTGATTCATTTCATCCATGTCAGATTCTAGCTGACTTTATGACGATAAAAGAGAAGAAAGGGAAATTCAAAGGACTCAAGATTGCTTGGATCGGGGATGGAAACAATGTGTGTAACTCTATGATTTATGGATGTGCATTATCTGGTGTAAATCTGTCTATTGCAACACCTAAAGGATTTGAACCAGACAAATCAGTACTGAAAGAATCTGCAAAGTCCGTTGAGATAGATCTAACAACTGATCCAATAAAGGCAATCAAAGATGCTGATGTCGTAGTTACTGATACATACACTTCAATTCATAACAACGATCAGAAACGAATCAAAAAGTTTCTTCCAAAATATCAGATCAATGATTCATTGATGAATCACGCCAATAGTAATGCAATCTTTATGCATTGTCTCCCAGCAAAACGAGATTATGAAGTTACATCATCAGTAATTGATGGACCTCAATCAGTTGTATGGGATGAGGCAGAAAATAGACTCCATACTCAAAAGGCTTTACTTGCTTCAATAATTCGCGCTTAACGTATATAAGAGCAGTTTCAAACTCGTGTTCTATAGATGGCCTATTCAAACATCCTCAGAAGACTACGAGAGGAAAAAACTAATTATAAAAAACGTTCAACTCTACTGATAGGTAAGCACGATTTTATCACAGTAAATATTACTAATGAAAATACCCAAGTCCAAATTGTAAAGCCTGGCATGACTGGCGATAAGGTAATCGCTTCTGCTCACTCTAATTATTTGCTAAAAAAAGGGTGGAAGGGCTCAAGAAAAAGTATTCCTGCTGCATATCTTACTGGCTATCTTGCTGGAAAGAAAGCAATGGGCAAGGGAGCAAAAAATGCAGTACTATACACTGGTACTAGAAAATATACACAAAGAATGGCAGCTGCACTAAAAGGTGTTGTAGATGCAGGACTTAAAGTGCCAGCAGGTGCAGAAACTTTTCCACCAGAAGAGAGAATCAATGGCGAACATCTTACAGTAAAAAACGACACTTCAAAAATTAAATCTGCTATTGATAGCGAGGTCAAGTAAAAATGAGTCAAACTGCACAAACTAAACCTGGTGGCAGAGGTGGACCTGGTGGCAGAGGTGGACCTGGTGGCAGAGGTGGACCTGGTGGCAGAGGTGGACAAAAAGTTTACGGTGGTGGAAAACCAACCAATGGACAATCTAGAAGACCAAGAAGAGAAGAAGAAGAAGAAGTTTGGGTTCCAAAAACAATTTTAGGAAAAAAAGTTGCATCCGGTGAAATTAATTCTATTGAAGAAATTATTCAAGACGGTTTAAGAATTCAAGAAGCAGGTATTATCAAAAAACTACTTCCTGATTTGAAAAGTGAAGTAATTGATGTTGGTATTATTCAAAAGATGACATCAAACGGTCAATCAACAAGATTCAAGGCTATTGTTGCAACAGGAAATCAAAATGGTTACCTTGGTATTGGTCAAGGAAAATCAAAACAAATGAGAATTGCAATTGAAAAAGCAACAAACCAAGCACTACTCAATGTTAGTCCAATCAAACTAGGATGTGGAAGTTGGGAATGTAGATGTGACGAAAAACATTCTGTTCCATTTAAGATTAGAGGAAAAGGTGGAAGTGTTACAATTGAAATTATTCCAGCACCACGTGGATTGGGATTGGTTGCTGGTGGTAAAATTAAACGATTACTGGAGTTGGCAGGTCTTAAAGACGCATGGACAACTGCAAAGGGTTCTACACCAACAATGAATTCTACTTCAAAAGCTATTCTGGACTGCTTAAAGCAGACATTTAGTCAGGGTTGATGTTAAATGGGTAGCGCATATCTTGTAGTTCGAATTAAAGGTCAAGCAGACTGTCCATATTGGGCAACTACTACAATGACATTGCTAAAATTAGATAAAAAATATCGTGCAACTATCTTACCGGCAAAAGACAACACATTGGGAATGTTAAACAAAGTAAAACACTATGTTACTTGGATTGAAATTGATGCATCTTTGGCAAAAGAACTAATCGATAAAAAAGCAAGAAAAGATGGTTACAAGAAAATTACAGCAGCAGATCTTAAGGAATTAGGATTTGAAAGTTCTGACGCACTTGGTGCAGCACTTGCAGAAGGCAAAGCAACTCTATCTAAATTAAAACCACTAAAGCCTTGGTTTGCATTATCTCCACCACGATTTGGTTTCAAGAAAAGTACAAAAAAGATGTATGGACAAAAAGGAGTCTTAGGACACAACAACGATCTTCCAAAATTAGTGAGGAACATGATGTAACATGGCAACACGATTACGAAAGACAAGAAAACTAAGAGGCGGACGTCACATGGGTTGGGGACAAGTAGGTCAGCACCGTGCAAGTGGTCACAAAGGCGGACTAGGAATTGCTGGATTACACAAATATCATTTTAGTACTTTGCTAAAAGAGGTTCCAGATCATTTTGGACACGATTCTACTCACCCACCTCATCCAATCATCACGAGAAAATGGGCAAGTGTCCGTGATCTCGATGATCTATTCGCAAAATTTGGTAAAGAAGAAGGAGGAAAGAAAGTCATAGACCTTGAAGTAGCAGGTTATGACAAACTCCTAGGCGGCGGTAAAATATCTAACGCATATACCGTCAAAATAGCCAGATTTACTGCATCTGCAGAAGAAAAAGTAAAATCTGCAGGAGGAGAGGTGTTATCTGAGAATGGCTGAGGGTACTATCACTAATCTAATTAGAAAAGTTGTTTTCAAGGCAGAACCATATATCCCACAAGTCCCAAAACCGAAAAAAAAGATTCCTTTACAAACTAGATTACTTTGGAGCGGTCTTGCATTATTAATTTACATGGTAATGGGTCAGACTCCATTATTTGGGGCAACTGCACCTGAATTTGATTTCCTACAATTTGCCAGAGTTATTTTTGCATCACAGCAAGGAACTCTTGTTGAGTTAGGAATTGGACCAATAGTTACAGCAGGTCTGTTGATGCAATTGCTTCGAGGTTCTGATATCCTGAAGTTCGATTTTAAGAAACCAGAAGAGAGAGGAATATTTCAAACTGCAACAAAACTTGTAACATATATTGTGATTATTGCTGAAACCATAGTTTATGCTATAGCAGTTTATGGTCCAGGGGTTTCTGAGCCATACATTTTGTATGTGATGATTGGGCAATTAATGGCAGCATCCATTATCATCATGTTCTTAGACGAACTTGTTCAGAAGGGATGGGGTCTTGGTAGTGGAATTAGTTTATTCATTATGGCAGGTGTTGCTCAACAAATTCTATGGAGTCTTTTTAGTCCTTTACCTGCTGGTGATGGCGGAACTATTGGTATAGTGCCGTACATTGGACAGTCTTTGATGAATGGAGATATATCAAATGTTTTATTCCGTGCAAATCAGCTCCCGAGTATATTTGGATTCTTTTTGACAGCGGGAATTCTTTTGATTCTGGTATTTACTCAAGGAATGAAAATTGAAATTCCAATTGTATCGACAAAATATAGAGGCTTTTCAGCAGTCTATCCAATTAAACTAATGTATGTATCAAACATTCCAGTAATTTTAGCCTCTGCGCTTACTGCAAACGCGGTATTTCTTGGGCAGATGTTTTGGGCAAACTTTAACCCTCGAAATAATAATGCGTTTATGAACATTATTGGGCAATTTGATCCGACAAGTCCCTCCACACCAATTGGAGGAATTATCTATTACATTACTCCCCCAAGAGGATTAGCAATTGCAGCTTTAGATCCGACAAGAGCAATTGGTTACATGTTGTTTATGGTTGGAATTGTAGTTGTATTTGGTAGATTGTGGGTTGAGCTTGGTGGTCTTTCATCAAAGACTGCAGCTCAAAACTTACTTGATGCTGACGTGCAAATTCCAGGATTTAGAAGATCAAATGCACCAGTAGAAGCATTACTTGCAAAGTATATCCCATCTGTTACAATTATCGGTTCAATAATTTTGGGTTTGTTGGCAGGAGTATCTGATGTTCTGGGAGTTTTTGGTTCTGGAATTGGAATTTTACTTATGGTGGATATTCTCATCAACTATTACACTCAATTAGTACGAGAACAAGTCGAAGTTGTAATGCCACGTCTGGGTGCTTTACTTGGTAGAAAGTAGAAAAGTCGTAGTGGTAGGAATACCTGGCGTAGGAAAAACTTCTTTATTGCAAAAAATTGTTGAGATTTTACAAAAAAATAACAAAAGTGTAAGCGTACATAGCTTTGGAAGTATGATGTTTGATGTAGCAAAAGAAAACGGTGTTACTGACAGAGACGAGTTAAGAAAACTACCACTATCTCAACAAAAAAATCTACAGAAAATAGCTGCAGAAAAACTTGCAATACTAAATGAAGATATTGTAATTATTGATACTCATGCTTTTATTAATTCTCCAGAGGGATATTATCCTGGATTGCCCGAACATGTTTTGCATATTCTCAAACCATCCAATTTTATATCAGTCTCTGCAAAACCTGAGGAAATCTATAATCGAAGAATGAAAGATGTTACTAGAACTAGAGATAATATCTCCATTGACAATATTAAAAAGGAATTAGACGTTCAATCTGGTATGATATCTGCTTGTGCTGTAATCTCAGGTTCCCCAGTAAAACATGTGCTTAACCGAGAAGGTATGATTGATGAAGTTGCAGAAAAAATAATCAGGACAATAGGGTTGTAAAATGGTTTTAGATTCTGTATTTCTGTTTTTAAATTCAATATTTCTTGAAGGAGGTATGTTTGATTTTCTTGGTGGCGGACATGGAGCATTGGGAAGTGATGATCCTATTGTCAAAGGATTGATCTTAACAGCATTTTGCGTAACTGGATTTGGAATTTTATTAAATCTCTTTAATGCTGCAGTTAGAAAAAAAATGGTTGATCAAACTAAACTAAAACGAATCATGAAAGAGACACGTGCTTGGCAAAAAGAGAGAATGGCAGCAATGCGTTCAAAAGATCAAGCAAAAATTAACGAACTAAGCAAAAAATCATCTTACATGAACAAGATGTCAATGGAGATGATGCAGATGAACATGAGACCCATGATGATTACATTTGTTCCACTAATTTTGATATTTTATCTAGTACTGCCAGTATTGTTCTCGCATATTGTTGCACTGTCTCCAATTTCACTTAACATTATTCCAGGTGACTTTTTCCATCTTACATGCACTGCTGAACAAGCAGCAGATATAGAAAACATTTGCACTCAAGAAAACGCTTTGTATCTTTGGGCTTGGTATTTTCTTTCATCAATTGCTTTTAGTGGCATTATTATGAAACTAACAAAAACATCAATGGATCTCAGTTGACCAAATCAATTGTAATCTCTGGTCCGCCAGCTGTCGGAAAGACAACTGTTGCCAAAGGATTGGCTAGTGAATTCAAATTAACATATCTTAGCGGTGGTGACATTCTAAAAGAGATGGCAAAAGAGGAAGGTTTTGATGCAGTTGGTGATGATTGGTGGGATACTGAAAATGGGATGAAATTTCTCAGTCAAAGAGAGAATAATTCCGAATTTGATAAGAAAGTTGATGATAAACTAATCCAACTTTTCAAGAAAGGTGGGATGGTAATTACAAGCTATACTTTACCATGGCTAGTCGATGACGGCATTAAAATCTGGTTATCAGGCTCACATGATAGCAGTTCACAAAGAATGCAAACTAGAGACAACATGACTTCAAAGGAAGCATATGAGATTACTAAACTAAGATACGACAAAAATCGTGCATTATATAAAAAATTATATGATTTTGATTTCGGAAACGATATCTCTGTATTTGATAAAATTATTGATACTGACAATCTTAATGCGACTCAAGTAATTAATATTGCAAAAGAAACTGTAAGGGAATTATTATGACTCTAAAGCAACTGGAAAACTTGGTTGTAATTGATCAGGATATCACTGATGATACATATGGAACGTATTATGATAAAAGAACTTTAGAGCAATTACTTGATTATGGTCTAATAATTTTAGATAAACCACCAGGACCTACTAGTCATGAAACTGTTGCATGGACTAAACGAATCTTAAAAATTCCAAAAATTGGTCACAGTGGTACACTTGATCCTCAAGTTTCTGGAGTTTTACCTTTGGGACTCGGGGAGGCAACAAAAGCACTCGGTGTTTTACTTTATGGACCAAAAGAATACCATGCTTTAGGACGATTTCATTCTCTTCCATCAAAACAAAAACTAGATGAAGTACTTGAAATGTTCCGAGGAGAAATTTTCCAAAAACCTCCACAACGTTCAGCAGTTCTAAGACAAACAAGAACTAGAACAATTTATGAATTAGAAGTACTAGAGCAAAAAGAAAGATTACTCTTAACACGAATTTTATGTGAAGCAGGAACTTACATTAGAAAACTATACTATGATATCGGAGAAATTTTAGGACCAGGTGCTACTATGATTGAACTACGAAGAACTAAAGTTGATCAATTCCATGAATCAGATGGTCTCGTAACATTACATGAGCTTGCAAATGCTTATGCACTTTGGGAAGAAAAAAAAGATGAAACAAAACTAATGTCAATGATCAAACCTATAGAATATGCATTAAGTGAACTCAGATCTGTTGTAATTCGAGACTCCGCAGTTGATGCATTATGTCATGGTGCACAACTTGCAATGCCTGGAATCTTGCAAATCTCTCCAAATCTGAGAAAAGGTGACATTGTTGCAATTTATACACAAAAAGGCGAAGCAGTTGCTTTAGCAGAATCGTTGATGTCAGAAGAAGAGATACGTGATGCAACTAAAGGATATGCCTTTGAAACAAAACGAATTATCATGGCTCCTAACATATATCCAAAAAAATGGAGATCAAAATCTGTTCCAAAGGATTAAAAAATCAAATAAAAAACTTAATCATAATTGTTAGCAAAAAGTCTTGTAATTTTTATCAGTGTTGGTGTCATAGCTGGTTTTTCTTTTGGATTTTATTTACTTGAAATAAAAAGCACTAATCAACTTGTGTATGTGGATGGTTCTTCACTTTCTTTGGTTACTGAAAAATCTGATTTTAAGCGAGGTGAAGAAATCAAAATTACTTTGATAAATTCTGGAACAAACCCAATATCATTTTCAGATACATCATATGGTTTGAAAATTAGTGGCTTATTTGGCATTGCAAAATATTCTCCTCCTGCATCTCAAGTTATTTCAACATTAAACCCAGGAGAAAAAATTGAATTTGTTTGGAATCAGATGAAAAATGACGGTCTTCCAGTAATTGAAGGTCTTTACAAAATTAATGTAGATGGAATTGATTCTATGGGAATCAAAGTAGAAAAATCAATCACAGTTAACATTTGGAAGTAATTTTTTGTAATTTCAAGTAACACAATATATAATCAAATTTTCCCAAACAAATCTGTCGTAAGACATGTGCCGGGGTCGCCTAGCCTGGTAGGGCGCGCGCCTGGAAATAATTAACCATAAAGCGCGTTCTCGCAAGGGAACGGGAGTTCAAATCTCCCTCCCGGCGCCATACTGTTTTTTTGAAATTAATTTATCCAAATTAAAACACAGTAATAATGTAAAGGCATGCCACAATCAAAAAATTATAGTCATATATTGATAAGCAAAATATCTTTTTGATTATGATTTTGAAAATACTACAAAATCTATTATCTAAAAATGAGGAATAGAAATGACGCCTGGACAGATGGATGCAAGAAAAAGAAAAATGGCACAAACCATTGAAAATCCACCAAACTATTTGAGTGAAAATGCTATTTCTGATAAAAAGAAATGGAAGAATCTTAAGAATGATGGATTGCCACGATACTAATTATTTTTGAATTATTTTTCTAATGCTTCATTGTTTCTATATGCAATTAAAAATCCTATGCCGCCACATACAACTCCTATTGCAAGAAAAGCAATAAACCCTCCAATTGGTTCAATAAATGAATCCATAATTGCTGGATATTTTGGACCAAGTTTTCCTTCAGTAAAAATTGAAAGTAGTCCTGTTCCTGCCAACCCTGCATATGTCATAATCATCATTGCACCTGCACCACCTACATTCATTCCAACAAGATGTATTCCAGCTAGTATGTTTGATTTTTTTGTAAATTTTTTCCCCAAAGTGATTTCAAGATGACTGTAAAATAATGCAGTAACTGCAACTGCAACTATGATTATTAAATGAAATATTATTCCTAAAAAGAACCATTTTGCAGTTCCATCAAATGACAGTGATAAATACTGAATTATGTTAATTTGATTGTTCATCATTTGTATTGTGACAATTACTAAGGCCATAACTGTGATTAATGCCCCTTGAATTATTGCTGCAATTATGAATCTGTCAACCCATCTTAGTTTCATGTTTTGCATCTATCTGTTATGGTACTATCTTTAATTTATATCACATAGATTATTTTACTGGCCATTTCTGAGGTAAATCAGTTATCTTATTTTTGAAATTTTGATAACTGTCTTATTATATCGCTGGTGGTAATTATCCCAATTATTTTGTTGTTTTCAGATACTGCCAGTTTACGAATTTTTTTTGCAGCCATTTTTTTTGCAGCTTCTAAAATTGATTTGTTTGGACTTATTGTCTCTACAGGAAACGATGCTACATTTTCTACTGTCATATCTAATGGGTATTTGTTTGCTGCAACTTTAATTGCAAAATCTCTATCTGTGATTATTCCCATGGTCTCTGCATCTTTTTTTACAAAAACTGAACCTATTCCTTGCTCCATCATTTTAGAAATTTGATATATTGTCGTAGATTGTGGTGCTATGATCAGTTCTTTTGCCATTATTTCTTTGACAAGAATTTGCGATAGTTCTTTTTCTAAATTATTGTTTGATGCATCTTTATTTTTCTTTGATCCGAAAAATTCCATCGCATAACTTTAATGAACAAAAACTTAAAGATTTCTAAATTTTATCTGTTCTTATTTGCATAAAATCATTAATTTTAACGATTCATGCTGAAATTATTAATAAGATTTTTTGATAATTTTTCAAATAACTTATTTCATATACCATGGTCTTGTCTCTAACCAATCAATTTCAGCAATCATCTGTTCTACTTTTTTTACAATTGCTATTACTGATCTGTACTGTTCATACATCTCAGTCTCCTCCTCTTTTGATAACACGTTTGCTTCTGCATCATCAAAGAATTTGTTTTCTTTATTGAGATGATCAAATAGAAATATCGAATATGTTCGTAGGTATCTGGCAACTGGCTCTCTTGCATCTTGACCACTTTTCCATTTTTTCAGATATTCTGAAATTTTTCTGGCTATGTTTCTTCCAAATTCATGCTCTATCATGAATTTTCTAATTTCCTCTTTTAGATTATCATAGCTTGCAACACATGGAAAATACGAATCCTCCTCTCTTGAGTGGTGAATTGTGTCTACAAATTCTGATATTACGACAGTGATCTTTTCAAGGTCTAAGAATGGAATTTCAGTTCCTTTGTAAATCTCGTCTGCACATTTTGCAACTATTTTTTCTAGACGTCTAACTTGATCATGATCTGCTCGTAATTGATTTGTTGCACTCACAATGCTTTAGTATTTTCTTCGTTATTTTAGTTATTTCGATAAAAACTAAATCCTACGATGCCATTTTTTCAATTATTTTGCTAAATCTCCACGGACCACACTGTGCGTCTGAACTTTCACTTTGAAACAATCCTTGTTTGTTTAAGTGGTTAACAACGTGTGCTGAAAATGGTAATGCCCCTGTAGCACCAGGAGAGTTATAGTTCAAAATGTGAAAAGACATAGTATCTTCTTCTAAAATCACATCCGGAACGAACTGACCTTTTTCATTAATCACCGATGATCTAATTCCAGCAGTTCCTTTTTCTGTTATTTTTTCAACATCTATTTTTGGCAAGAATCGCCTAACCCTGTTTATCATTTTTGATTTTGACATTGAAGATTGAATTTCATTTATTGCAAGTTCCTGAAATTGTTTATCAAAAATCGCTTTTCTTGCGCCTGAATTTAACATATCTAATAATTTTGGAATAAACTCCTTGATGTTCTCTACTTTGTTGTATCCATATGGGCTAAACACTGGTACTGCATTTGGTCCAATCTCACAGCTTCCATCAACTCTGATAATCCAATGTGGATCTAAAAATGGGTAATCTGGATATTCTGGTACAGAATACACGCTTGTTTTTGTCAAGTCGCTGTACTCTTTTGGTGCTTTCCAATATTCTCCTCTAAAGTGTACATCTGTGAATTTCTTTGCAATGCCCATTTTGTGAGCAATGTCTATTGATTCACCACCTGCAGCATTTATAATATAATTTGCAAAAATCTCATGTTCATTATCTAGCATAATTTTCCATTTGTTTTTGATTTTTTTTATTTGAGTTACTTTGGTATTTGTAAGTAATTTTATTCCGTTATCAGTACTGTCTTTAATCACAGCATTTGTTAATTTGGAATAGTCAGTAGACCCATCTTTGTATACATAAAGTGCCGACTCACATTTTATCTCTGGTTCAATTTTTTTTAATTCATTTTTTTCCATTAATTTTATGTCGTTATCTTGTAATCCGTTTTGTTTACCCCATTTCAGATACTTCTCTAAAACTTTGTGTCCTTTCTCATCAAATGCAACTTCAATTATTCCATCTTTTTTAAATGGTAAATTTTTCAATTTCGAATATTCTTCCCACATCTCATATCCGTTAAAAGATGTTTTTGCAAACATCTTTTTTTTCTCAGGATTATACAAGTATGGTGCATGAACTTTTCCCGTATTTCTGCCACTTGTATGAAATGCAACATTGGGAGCTTGTTCAATTATTGCAATCTCTTTTGTTTTGTTTAGAAAACTAAGAAAATACGATATTGAAGTTCCAAGAATACCACCGCCTATAATTACGAGATCAAAATTATGTGTCAATACTTTTCCATTTTACATCGCTCAGTATTAAATTAAATATATTATAATCAAGATTAATATCTTATAAAATCAGAGTTTTAGTATGCTACCTGATAGATGTTCTATAATGGAAAATGGAAAGCAATGTGTTAACCCACCAGAATTTGTAGTTTCAGTTGTTGTAGAAAAAGACGAATACATGGTTGGAGTTACATGCAATAAACATAAACAAATAGTCTCAGGAAAGATACAATCTCTTCAAACCGAAGAAAAAATACCTCATGGAAAAATAAGTTTTTCAGCATTAAAAGCAGTTGGAACTGACTGTATTCATGCTGATACAGATGATTTTGTTCAATTAGATACACAATTATCCAAAAAATTGAAATAATTTCTTTTTCTTTGCATTGTATTGCTTTTTAATGTATTATCTGATCTAGTGAAAATTGACAATATTTTATTAATTATAAAAAATGCAGGAGCGGTTTCTGAAATAAGAAGCAATTCTTTGAGTATCAAACAAAAAGAAAAATGGATTACAATTGGTGACAATGATGGTCCGGCACACATGCACATTAATAGTGAATTGATTCAAAATGCAGAGTTTATTGAGGAACAAAAGCCAGAACGTACTAGTTTTAGTGTACAGTTTTTTGATAAAGATAGAAATCGTATCTTGGGTGCATTTTTTACAAAAATGTATGATCAAAGCATGACTCTTGATACTGAAAGAAAAAAAACTTATGATAATTTACGTCAAAAATATGGTATGAATATTAAATTTTAAAAAAAACCTTGTCTGAAAATGACAAGGAGAAAAATTTTATTATTCTTGTAATTGTTTTTTCTTCTTTTCTTTTTCAGATTGTTGTTTAGCTAATTCTAATTCTTCGTTTGTATGCTTGAATTTTTTCAATCTGAAATGAATTTACATTCTATGTATAAAAACTGCACAGTTTTTCATGAATAGTTTTAAGCGTAAATCCAGGCATGTCAATATCCTACCGAGTAAATGGGTTTTTTTCCATTGATGCCCAGTTCTAAATTCTTTATTGTGATCTTTGCCATCTTTGCCCTTGTTTCTTTGGTCGAACTTCCTATGTGTGGTACTAGTACAATATTTTGTATCTTTGTCAACGGATGCTTTTTTCCAATCGGTTCATTCTCGTAGACATCTAAAGCAGCACCTGCAATAATCTTTTTCTTTAGTGCTACTGTGAGATCTTTTTCATTAACTATTTTTCCACGTGCTGTATTGATCAAGTATGCCGTTTTTCTCATTTTTCTAAAAACTTTCATGTCAAATAGCTGATCTGTTTCTTTAGTGTGTGGAACATGGATTGAAATAATGTCACTCTGTGTAATCAGTTTGTCTAATGTGACATATTTTGCTCTAAGTGCTTTTTCTTTATTTTTTGATATGGATTTTCTATTATGATAAATTATTTTCATATCGAATGCTTTTGCTCGCTTTGCAAGAGTACTTCCTATTCTTCCTAATCCCAAAATTCCAAGTGTCTTTCCTTGAAGATCAATCCCTACATAGTCATATGCACCATAAATCTGTCTCCATTTTCCTTCTCTGATTGTTCTGTCTCCTTCTGAAACTCGACGTAAAATGTCTAGTATTAATGAAAATGCTAAATCTGCAGTTGCATCTGTAAGAACTTCTGGAGTATATCCTACACGAATTTTCTTTTTTAATGCATATTGTGTGTCAATGTGATCATAGCCTACACTGAATGTGCTGATTACTTTGAGATTTTTTGCAGCATCTATCATTTCTTTGTCAATCTTGTCATATGGAAAGCAAATCAACCCCTCAACATTTTGAATTTTTTTCAATAGTTTTGTTTTTGGAATTGGGATTTCTCCTGAATGGATCTCTATTTGATATTTCTTTTTTAATTCATTTAATGCAAAATTATGTAATGTTCTGGTGAGAAAAACTCGCTTTTTTTGCAATATTTGTGATATTTGTCTCAAACCATTTATACGATTTCTTTCTAAATAATTAGATGCCAAAATCTGAAACTGAGGAGTTTGCTATTTGTATTGAATGTGGTAATTCTATTGAAAAATGTGTATGTGTATGTCCTTATTGTGGTGAACGAGATAAATGCGAATGTGTGTTATTTGATTCAACTACGGGTGGTTAGCATAATTTATCCATCATATTATTAATGCCTAAAAATGAGAATAATCAGTATGAGTTCTGTTGATTTTACTTGGTTAATTGGTGGTCCCCAGGGAAGCGGAGTAGACTCTGGTGCTAATGTTTTTTCCAAAGTTTGCGCCGAGATGGGTTATCGTATTTTTGGTAAGAGGGAATTTTACTCTAATATCAAAGGTGAGCACAGTTATTTTGCAGTTAGAGTCTCTGATCATGAAATTCGTTCAAATGTAAATGACGTTACACTGATGGCATCATTTGATGCTGAAACAATTTTCAGACATTTTGATGAGATTGCAAGTGGTGGTGGAATCATCTATGATTCTGATCTTGATAAAATAACTACTGATGAAGTACATACTCTTGATAATTATTTTAAAGAAAGATTACATCAAGAACTTGAATCAAAAAACAAACCATTTACAATTGCAGGTGTTCTTGAGATTGCAAAGGAGAAAGGTGTTCATCTATACCCTGTATCTTTTAGAGAAATATTGACAAATCTTGCTGAAAAAACAGAGAATCCTAAACTTCGTGGATTAATTCGAATGTTTAACGTCATTGCAGTTTCATTATCTCTAGGGTTAATCAAAATGCCACTTGATCCTCTGCTTTTATCAATTGACTCTATATTTTCAAAAAAACCTCAGATAGCAGAGATTAACAAACAGGCAGCAAATTTCTCGTATGATTATGCCAAGTCAAACTTTGGTGCTTTTCCATATTCTTTAACAGGAACTGAAAAACAACCTGACACAATTCTTGTTCAAGGTCACTTTGGAACCTCGATTGGAAAAATGGTTAGCGGATGCAGATTTCAATCATACTATCCTATCACCCCAGCTTCAGATGAAAGCGTATATCTTGAATCAAACGAACTTTTAGAAATCCAAAATGATAGACCTGGTTCAACTATTGTAATTCAAACTGAAGATGAGATATCTGCAATGGGTATGATGATTGGTGCAGCACTTACTGGTACACGTTCTTCTACATCTACTTCAGGTCCTGGGTTTGCATTGATGACTGAAGCATTAGGTTGGGCAGGAATCAATGAAGTTCCAGTTGTTATTACTTTGTATCAAAGAAGTGGTCCGTCAACAGGTCTTCCTACACGACATGGCCAAGATGATTTATTATTTGCAGTTAATGCAGGACATGGCGATTTTCCAAAAATTGTTTATGCATCTGGAGATATTGAAGAGAGCTTTTATGATACAGGTCGATGTTTCAATTATGCAGATGTATATCAAATCCCTGTTATTCATATGATGGACAAGTTTCTATCTAGTTCAGTTGTTACATGCAAAAGATTTGATCCAAAGAAAATTTCCATTGATAGGGGTTTATTGTTAGATAAAATAGATGGCGAGTATAGGCGATTTGCATTTACTGAAGATGGAATATCCCCACGTTCTAAATTGGGTCTAGATAATGGCGTTTTTTGGAATACTGGAGACGAATCTGATGAATTTGGTCATATTACAGAAGATCCTCAACTTAGAATCAAAATGATGGATAAAAGAATGTCTAGATTAGACCTTGTGTTACAGCGAGTTCCACAGGAAGAACAAGTTGTCTCATTTGGAATCCATGACATTACGATAGTTTCTTGGGGTTCTACCAAAGGTCCTATCTTAGATGCCCTTTCTATGCTTAAAAAAGAAGGAATTGATATCGGATTTATTCAAATGAAACTGATTCATCCTTTCCCAGCTGAACATGTCAAATCACTTCTAAAAGATGTAAAAATCATCATTGACATTGAGGCAAATCACTCGGGACAGTTAGGTAAAATCCTAAAGCAAAATGTAACAAGAGAAATTGATTATTTTATTTTAAAATATACTGGAAGAGGAATGACCAGCACTGAAATTTATGATTCACTAAAAAAGATAGTTGGAAATAATGCAAACAAAAGAGAGGTACTAAGTCATGGCGCTTAAACTAGCAGATTACAAAACTGATGTACATAATGATTGGTGTCCTGGATGTGGGGATTTTGGAATTGTTAATGCATTACAGATGGCATTGGCAGAAATGGGAATAGAACGTGATAAGGCAACAATTTTTTCTGGAATTGGTTGTTCTGGAAAGACATCTCATTTTATCAACACTTATGGCGTTCATACATTACACGGAAGAGTTTTGACTTTTGCTCAGGGAGGAAAACTTGCAAACCCAGAGATGACAGTGGTTGCAGTTGGCGGTGATGGAGATGGACTAGGAATCGGCGCTGGTCATTTTGTTGCAGCTGGCAGACGAAATGTTGACATGACTTACATAATATTTGATAACGGAGTTTATGGATTAACTAAAGGACAAGCATCTCCAACGCTAAAACTTGGTGAGAAAACAAAATCACTTCCTTCACCAAATACTAACTATAATGTAAATCCAATTGGGTTGGCAGTAGCTAGTGGTTTTACTTTTGTTGCTCGTGGTTATTCGTATGATGTCAGACATCTAAAAGATTTAATCATAAAGGCAGTTCGTCATAAGGGACTCTCATTTCTTGATGTATTGCAACCCTGCCCAACTTACAATGATATCAATACAAGAGACTGGTACGCAGGAGTTGATTTGGCAGAAGAATCAATGGAGAGACACGCTAGAATATACAAGCTTGAAGATACTCATTTTGACTATAGTGTACATTATGATGATGAAACCGAAGTCAATGAAAAAATATCTCAGGCAATGATCAAATCTCTAGAATGGGGAAATAAAATCCCGATTGGAATATTTTACCAAAATGAAATAATTTCTGAATATTCTACCCGCCTGACTGATAAAATCCCAAATTACCTTGAAAACCCCCCATCAAAACAAAAAATATCAGAAAACGGTTTACCTACCACTGATGTTTCATCCATCCTTGATTCCCTCAGAGTTTAGCAAGTCTGAAACCTAATAAGTTATAGACTAGTTTAATTTTAGATCACCTTACTGTTGAACATAAACGAAGCAAATAAAATATTTAGAAAATCTATCATCAAAGGTTTCTTTGAACCAGAGCTTGTCAATCTTGATTTTAAAAAATCATCAGTCAAACATCCGTCCATAAATGACGATGGTTTAATGCAGTCTGATCTACTTCATGTGTTTTTTGATGTTGATACTGGCTCAGATTATCCTGATGCTGATGAATGGTTCATTGTAGAATTGCTTTTTCCACATGATGTTAAACTACCTGATAATTTGAAAGGGACTGATTACTTTACAACCATTTCAGTTGAAAATGGAAAAACATTTTGGCATCATCGTGAACTCATTCGTTACAAATATGGTAAATCAAAAAAACTTGATGATGCTTTAGAATTTTTAGAATCAAAATACAAAGAACTGCACAGTTTACTTGAACCACTTCAAAAAGATCTCAAATAATTAATTCCATCGATCTCCACTAAACGAATATGATTTATTTTCAGATTTTGCAGTTTTTAGACGCCATCTTGCTGTTTGAGGATCAAACTTGTAGATTATTTCCAAAACATTTGGTGGTAGCTTCTCTGGGTCTAAATGATATGGAAGTAACTCTAAAACAAAATCTATCTTTTCAATCGCATTATCGTATAGCTGTTTATCATCTGTATCTATAACAAAAATTATTTTTGGATTTCCAAAAAAATTAATGTTAATCTTTAATGCATTTCCTGCACCTCTGCGTCTTTTCATCTCTTTGAATACTGCCTTCATTTTTTCCCAGCGTCTAAAATCAAACCATTGAAAAAATTCCTCATTAAAAGCAAGTGGTATGTCTATATTTAAAAAACTGACAAAATTTTCATCGTTTGCTTCAATCTCTTCTTGACTGATCATGAATCTGGAATTCAAATATCCATAAATTACTTCAATCTCCCAAGGTGATATTCCATAATATTGTAACGATATTTTCAAATTCTCATTACTCATCAACTGTAAATCGTGAAAATTGTAATTAAAGCTTCAAATCAAGACTGGATGTGTACATTTTCTCATCAAAATTAAAATTATAGCGTAAAAAATACCCATTATGAAAAAGGAATTTGTAGTAAGAAGTATTGATTCTGCTCCTGATGGCGCACCATATGTCGTTGTCTCTCTTTCTTCGGTTAAAGATCTAAAAGAAGGAACGATGCAATCACCTCAATCTCCTTTTGGAGCTCCAAAGGTCATGGGTTTTACCAACATGAATGACATGATGAAGGATCTCAACAAAATGTTCTCAGGAATGGGTGGAATAGGTATGCAAAGCGGTGTTACCCAACTTAAACTTGAGATGCATGAATACAAAGAGATGGGTTTGTCTGTAGGTGATAAAGTCTATCTTGAATTAACCAAAGAAGAAACTTTGGGCATATAGTAAATCCACTTTTTATTTTTTGATTATCTCAGATAGTACTGACAAATTTCCACAGATAAAATATACTTACAGTTCCAATTACAAATAACATTGGTTTCCATGCGAATACTGGAATACTAGGTGTTGCAAGTTTTACTTTATAATTGTCAAAAATTGTGTGAACATTTTTTTTAATTTTATCGTGCCATATTTTGTAATCTACTTGGTATTTTTTCATTATTTCCTCTACTTCGTATATTACAGGTGTTCTTTGTGATACAAGGTGTTGAAGATAGTCTCTTGAAACTTCAACTTCTGCATGTATTCCTATCAATCCTTTTTTTAGATCTACCATTCTAATATG